>CAZCIU010000004.1:0-82726 GCA_964498765.1 uncultured Paludibacter sp.
AGGTTACTTCTGAAAGTTACCCAGTTGTCGTTCAGTTTTTTGGGACAAAGTACAAGTACCGATTTATTCCTGTTTTCATAGTATTTGATTACTGCAAGGGCGGTATAAGTTTTTCCTAAACCGACACTATCAGCAAGGATACAACCGTTGTATTTCTCCAATTTATTGATAATGGCAAGTACGGCATCCTGTTGGAAATTATAGAGTTTATTCCAGATTTCAGACGATTTGAAACCTGTAGCAGAATTAGGAAGCACGTCTTCAGAAATATCTTCCAAAAACTCGTTGAATATATTGTAAAGAGTAATGAAATAAATGAAATCAGGAGAGTTTTCTTTGTAAACGTTGGAAATATTCTCAATGACCTGTTCGGTTACATCCGTCAGCTTTCTGTTGTCCTGCCAGATTTCCTGGAATATATTGAGGTATTGTTCGCTGTGTGGAGCATCAATTTTGGTCACAAGGTTAAACAGGTTATTACCTCTTTCACATCCCAAATCCACAGTGGTAAATCCATTGATGGGATAATAAGTGGATTTTTCTTCCCCTTCCACATTGATAAAGCCACCCATCAATTCATTGGTGACATTGGATTTGAATTTTACTTTTTGCCTTATCCATTCGGCACATTCCCTGGCAATGGCTTTTTGCGATAACTCGTTTCGAAGTTTAATCTCGAATTCAGTTCCATACAGACTTCTTTCACGGCTTAACTGAGGTATGTAAAATTCACGTTTTTCCTTTTGCTGTTTCTCTTTAACAAAAGTTGGAGAGGTAAAAATGAACCGTAATTCAGAAATATCCTGAAGTTGTTCTTTTAATTCTTCAAATGCATATATTGAAAAACAAGCAGATGCGATTGATAATCGATTACCTCTTTTAATGGTTTTACTCAAATCATCTTTTACAATTGAGTTTATATTGTCAAATATTTGCATTCAGGGAATAAGATCTAAGAGTTTTTGCAAATCTACAAAAATTATGTTAATTGTCCGCCTGCTGCTTGAAAAAACATTAAATTTAATATTTAGAAAATTTGTCTGCTCAAATTGTATAAAACTATACCATTTATTGGTATATAAACTGTTAAAAAAAGAAATTTTGGTATACTTTTTTTTATCTAAAATTAATTTTTTATACATCTTTTTTGTAAATATATTTCGAAAAAATAAGCAACAAACACCAACAGAACAAGCTGTATGGCACATTTGTTTGATATGAATTCTCTTTATTTTTTTTTTTGGAAATCTTTCTTGACAAAATGTTTTAACTAATCAATATATGTTTTATCTTTGCTAACGTTCATGCCGCACAACAACGTGCCGGCGAGGACAGTAACAAATATAATTTTATTCATGATAGTTTTGAATAAGATTCAGCGGCCGAATCCATTGGATAAGGACGCACCCAAGAAGTTCTATGTAAATACTACGAGCTCGGGGAGTGTAGATTTGGAGATAATGTCAGCGAACATTTCTGAAAGATGCACGTTAACCGAACCGGATGTACTTGCAGTGCTATCTGCCTTGACCACTGAGATGACCAAGCAGCTGATGGATGGAAAAATTGTCCGTTTCGGATCGTTTGGTTCCTTTCAGCTTGGCGTGCTCAGCCACGGAGCAGATACAGAAGAAGAAACTTCACGCAACCTGGTAAAGGGTGTTCGCGTGAAGTTTCGTCCGGGTCGTCGCATTATCGATGCTTTGGCAACGCTGAAGTTCACACTTAAAACAGTGTAACCGAGCAGTTGAGCCCTTCGAGATGGGCTGTGGTAGATGTTTTGCATTGAAATGTTTGACTTGTTGACGCAAGTTAAACATGAAAAGCAAAAGTACGTGTAAAGGTTACGCCGCACTTGTACATCCGTGCAAAGTAAAGCAACAATCAAAAGAGTATGATTAAACGTTCATTGTCCCAGTTCGGGGTAGTGGACGTTTTTTTTTATTGTCTGTGTGCCTAAAAACTTACGGAAGTTTTAAAAAAATGTCCGTATGTTTTAGTCAAAATGTCCGTATGTTTTAAAAAAAAGACCTGAAGTTTTTTAAAAACATACAGAAGTTTTCAATAGTTTGTTGTTTGCGCCCGAAAACAATACTTTTCTGTCGTCTTTGTATGCAAAATTAGTTTTTTTGAAAACATAGTCACGTTAAACAATACATTTTATAGTTAAACTGTGTTAATTCAAGGTCTTAGAGCTTTGAATTAAGCGATACCATCTATTCAAGACGGCTGAGTGAGGAGAGGGATATTTCAAGGAAATCAGCGGGTCACTCCCGGATCAGGCAGACAAAACTCAATACTCAGAACTATAAAAACTCCTCCACCACCCTCACAAACTCCTCTATCCGTTCCGTTTCACTTTCAAACACATTTCCTACCACCACCAAATCGGCTCCGGCATCAAAAGCATTTTTTAGCTGTTCGGTAGTTTTTATTCCACCGCCCACAATAAGCGGTGTGTTCAATTCGGATTTCACAGCTGAAATTATTTCTGCTGAAACGGGATTCAACGCTCCACTTCCTGCTTCGAGATAGATCATTTTCATTCCGAGCAGTTCTCCGGCAACAGCCGTAGAAACGGACTTTTCAACATCATTAGATCTGATAGGATTGGTTTTGCTCACTCGTTTTACAGCAGAATCCGTTCCGCCATCAATCAAAATATATCCGACCGGAATCACTTCAATACCGGATTTTTTGATTTTCAATGCCGAATGAACATGCTGACCGATCAGATAATCGGTATTTCGACCGGAAATAAGCGAAAGGAAAAGAAGCGCATCCGCTTTGGGAGTGAATTGCGAAGCATCTCCTGGGAAAAGTACTTTTGGAACAGGAATATCAGCCAACTGATTGAGCAAATCATCCGAAAAACAATTTTTACTACTTCCGCCAATGAAAATAAAATCAGGATGAAAACTCTTCAACTGATCCAACATTTTTTCCATCAATTCGCCAAAACATTTGTCTGGATCCAACAAAACAGCCAGCATTTTCTGATTATTGGCTTTTTTTTGTAAGATATTTTGATATAAATTATTCATCATCAATGCAATATGCGAGAGTATAAGTCTCGTTGAGCAGGTAATTTACCTTATATTTTTTATTGGTGTCGGTATGGATGGCATACAAAATCCCTTCTTTTTGCAATTCGTAAGGCAAAATATAAAGCTGTTCAGCGAAATTATAAGCCGTTTCGCCAATGATTTTATAAAGTGCTTCTTTTACCGACCACGCCACACGCAAATAATCGAAAGAATTCAATGCCTGATAATTTTCCAATTCTTTTTTACCTAAGAAACGAGTGTGAATTTTTTCGAGTTTACTGGATGGTGCTTCCACGTCAATGCCCACTTCTAATGTTGGGTGAACCATCACGCCAACACAATTCTGACAGTGCGAAAAACTGATTTTGTAGCTTCCATCTTTCAAAATTGGTTTTCCGTCCAACGTATATTCAATCTCTTTTTCCTGTCCATCAAGTGCTTTTTTCAAAGCCAAACGAATAGCCAGAAATTCCTTTTTTCTGTAATCGGTTTTCAGCCTTTCCAAGTCATTTTGATAAAATTGCAGTTCATCCAGTTCAGACAATAATACATCAATCGAATATATATTTTCGATGATGCAAATGGTACTTCCGTTGTAAGTGATTGACTGACAATTAATCATTGTAGAAAAATAAATAGGTGTCGAGTTGAAAAATGAGTTTATACAAATATACTAAAAAGTCGCTTAATAAATTCAACTATTTTTCGAAAAAACTTAAATCCCAGCTGTCCAGCCATTTAATTACAGGTGTGTCGTTCTCAAACTGAATTGGCAGCCATAGATATCGACCATCAATTGGATTTTTCGGACGCCAAATGTCACCCATAAAAACATAAGCGTCTTTTAGGCCATAAATTTGCTGGACAAAAGTGCTTTGACCGCTGAATGTGATATTTGCATATTTTCCCACAAAGGGACTTGGATGCTGCTCCCACGGTCCCCAAATAGACTTGGAAGAAAACATTCGCGCTTCGTTTGGATCCCAGCCGGTACAGCCGGAAGTAATCATCCAATACGTGCCGTTTCGCTTGAAAATAGCGGGTGCTTCATTGTGTCCGGCAGGTGCGAGACGAACGTACTTTCCGGTGTGATTTAAGTAATCTTTTGTCAATTCAGCGATATGAAGTGTCAAATTTTCCTCGGATGAATAAATGTGGTAAGCTTTGCCATTATCATCCACAAAGAGCGTCATGTCGCGAGACATTTGACCGCCTTCCAAATCTCGTTTCACAAAAAGTCCATCTTCTACGGCTTTGTACCACTCTTTTGTCCACCATTTTTTGTAATCGTCGGGTTTGAGTTCCATTTTTCGGGCCTTACGCGGCATATCGAAAGGAAATTTACCCGGATTTACCCGTTTTGAGCCAATGTAAGTGAAAGGTCCAGTGACTTTATCACTTACAGCAACGGCCGTTCTGGCTGCAGAGTAGCCTTTCCCTTTCAATTCTAAATGAAACCACATCACAAATTTTCCGGTTTTTTTATTGAAAATCACTTTTGGGCGCTCCATAACGCAGCCTTTCACAATGTCGCTATTTTCATCCTCGCTTACCGGAAGTGCTACGCTTTCATTTTTCCAATTGACTAAATCCTCTGAAGAATAACAAGTTATGCCTACGAAAGCAGAATTTGAATTCGCGCCTTTATGTTCACCAAACCAGTAATATTTCCCTTCGTGAAAAAGCAATCCGCCTCCGTGCGCATTGATGTGATTTCCTTCGCTGTCCGGCCAGATTTTTCCCGGTTGAATGGAATTTAATTTGTTCTGAGAATGAGAAGTAAATGATATAGCCAAAAGCAATAAAATGCTGGAAATAAATCGATTGAGTGTGATGTATGGCTGTTTTATCATGATAAGTTAAAATGAAATGAGAGATAACGTGGAGGAATTTTTGTAGAAAAATCTACTTTTTCCACTCAAAACTTTCGATAAGTCTAACAATGTCTTTGTGGATGTATTGCGCTATTGGAGCGATTGAATCTTTGTTGGGAACGCTTTCAAAATAAAGTGCTGCTCTGAAAAAATGTTTTGTGCTGTCGGTCAGAATAAATTGATAAGGAGAAGCTGCATTTCCGCTCAATTCATACAAAATTCCATAAACTTTTCGGTCTTGATTTTCGTAAGGAAGTTCAGAAATGGCATCTGCACGCACAGAGTGTTTGTACACGATGTTTCGGGTATCTTCTACGAGTTCAAAAAGATTGGAATGAATTGGCTTGTAGCTGCAATAAATATTGGCATTCAAAGAAGGATAATTGAGGTCAATCCAGAAATTTTCACCATTTTCATTTCTTGGAAGAATTTGTGCTGAATTGGAATAATCAAAAGAGTATGGAAATGCAAGTGAATCAAATCGACTGTACTCATGCGGCGGTAAATCCACTCTGAAATAGCCTTTTGGTCGAGGTGTGCTTTTTTCTTGACAAGCCTGAAAACCTAAAGTTAAGGTCGTAACGATGAAAATAAAGAATATCAGCGATTTAATCTTCATCATCTTGAGGTTTGTTTGGGTCGTTTTTGATGTGCAGTTTTACTTTTTTGATGCGGCGATTGTCCACAGCCATTATTTCAAAAACATAATGTTTGTATCCTATCATCTCATTTTTGCTTGGCATTTCACCTTTGATTTCCAATATCATACCAGCCAAGGTTTCAACTTCCTCAGTGATTTTATCAAATTGCGTTTTGTCAATATCCGTAACTTTATAGAAATCATTCAGCAGAATTTTTGCTTCAAAAATATAGGTGTGATTGTCAATTTTCTGAAAAAGCGTTTCCTCTTCATCGTATTCGTCACTAATGTCACCTACAATTTCTTCAATAATATCCTCGAGCGTAACTAATCCGGCTGTGCCACCGTACTCATCCACTACCATGGCCAAATGCACGCGATTTTCCTGAAATTCGCTCAGCAAATCATCAATTTTCTTTGTTTCAGGCACATAATAGGGCTGACGAATCAAGGTTTGCCAGCGGAAATTCTCCGGTTTATCCAAAAAAGGTAACAAATCTTTACTGAAAAGAATGCCTTTTATATTATCTCTGCTTCCTGAAAAAACAGGCAATCGCGAGTAACCCGATTCGATGATTAATTCCAGTAATTGCTTGAAATTTAGCTTAATATCCACATTCACCATATCCACGCGCGAAGTCATAATATCAGCCACTTGAATATTCCCAAACTTAATAATACCTTCCAGCATTTCCTTGTCTTCTTCCTGCTGATCATTACTCAAATCCAATGCTTGCGAAAGCTCATCCATGGAAATAAGATTGAAATTTCGTTTGGTTAAGCGACTGTTTACCAATGCTTTTGAATCGGCCAGAAGATTGACAAACGGTTTGAAGAAATTCTGTAACGCCAAAATTACACCCGAACTTTTTAGCACGGTTTCTTTAGAAAATTCAGAGGCATATACTTTCGGCATTATTTGCCCAAAAGTGAGTAAAATCAAGCTTATAATCAAAACCGGAGCGATAATTCCCCAGAGCGGTTGCAATTCAAAATCAAAAACAGAGTAGGTGAGTGCGGCCGAAAGTATGATAAATGCCATGCTTGCCACGCTATTCCCGATGATAATTGTCGCTAATAATTTTTGCGGTGAACTTAGCAATTTGATGGCATTTCGCTCTTTTTTGTCGTCGCTTTCAAGCAGTTCACTTGTGTCCTCCGGTTCCAATGAAAAGTACGCCACTTCCCACGCACCGAAAAACGCAGCTAAAACCAAAAACAGTAAGGATAAAGCAAGCAAAATGTAGTCGCTCCATTCGGGAGTGATGAAATATATATCCGTAAAAATATTAAGCAGCATAATCTGAGTTTCTGAATGATTGAAATACGACTGCAAATATACTAAAAAGTTCTGTTTTTGTAAGTTAGGGACTGTTTTTTCTTCAAAATCTCCCGGAATCAAGTCTTCTGAATTAGATTCTGCAATTCCCGGCATTTTTTTGTAATTTTGCAAAAATCTTTGCTTTATGAGAATTGATATAATTTCTGCAGTTCCTGAATTATTGGAAAGTCCACTCAATCATTCCATCGTGAAACGCGCTAAGGATAAGGCTTTAGTGGAAATTTTCGTGCATAATCTGCGAGATTATACGCAGGATAAGCACCGTCGTGTGGATGATTATGCTTTTGGATTTGGTGCGGGAATGGTGCTGCAGATTGAACCAATTGATAATGTAATTTCGAAATTGAAGTCGGAGCGAAATTACGATGAAATAATTTATACTTCGCCGGATGGAGAAAAATTTAATCAGAAAATGGCAAATTCGTATTCGCTTGCTGAAAATCTGATTATTCTCTGCGGACATTACAAAGGAATTGATCATCGTATTCGGGAAAATCTGATTACCAAAGAAATAAGCATTGGCGATTTTGTGCTGACAGGCGGCGAACTTCCTGCCTGCATTATGACAGATGCTATTGTTCGGCTTATTCCGGGCGTAATTGGCGATGAAACTTCGGCTCTTTCAGACAGTTTTCAGGATGAATTGCTGGCACCGCCGGTTTATACGCGGCCTGCCGATTATAAAGGTTGGAAAGTGCCGGATATTTTGCTTTCCGGACATCAGGCAAAGGTAGAAGAATGGCTTCATCAGCAGTCTGTGGAGCGAACTAAAAGATTAAGACCGGATATGTTAGATTGATTTGAGAATTTATAAATGATGCGTTTGAGCGTTTATGAAATACTTTTTAATCTATTTGCTTTTAGTTAATTTGATTGCTGCCGGAATATTTGTTTTTGATAAAAAGGCAGCAATGAGAAATGGACGACGAGTTCCTGAGCTAAGTTTGCATTTGGTGGAATTGTTAGGAGGTGTTTTTGCTGTCATTTTGCTAATGTACGGTATCAGACATAAAAATAGAAAATTTAAGTATTATATTTTCACGTATTTAATACTACTTTTGTGGATTGGAGTTTTCTTGATGACACGGTTTGAACTTTATCGTCTGACAAATTTATGAAACAAAGAGAAGAAAAATCGACGCGGCTTTTTGAAGGAGTTAAAACTTTCAAAGAGCAGGATTTTGCCTCGGTCAGAGAGCTTTTCAAGGATTTGGAGCGCGAGCAAAATCCGCATACGCTGTTTATCGGTTGCTCCGATTCGCGTGTTGTTCCCAATTTGATTACGCACACTTTGCCGGGCGAGCTTTTTATAATTCGGAATGTGGCGAATTTGGTGCCTTATTACAACCAAAATCACGATAATTACCTAGCTACATCTTCCGCCATTGAATATGCGGTGAATGTGCTGGATGTGGATAATATCATTATTTGCGGTCATTCCAACTGTGGTGGTTGCCGTGCAATTTACGCCAGCGAAAGCAAAATGAAAGATTTGCCGATGGTGAAAAAATGGCTTGAATTGGCGTATCCGGTAAAAGAACAGGTTAGAGAAAAAATACTGAAAGCACGTTCGGCTTCGTGCAAGCGTGATGAATTCACCGCTCAGCTAAATGTGGTGGAACAAATGAAGCATCTGCTCACATTTCCTTATGTAAAAGAGCGTTATGATGCCGGCGATTTGAATATTTTGGGTTGGTACTACGTGATTGAAACCGGTGAAGTGTTTAATTATTCACCCAGAACAGAAGAATTTGAAAAAATAGTGTGAATGATGTTAGCTGTTTTCATCAACAATAAATTTTTCAACTATTTAACTTCTTAACTACTTAACTATAAACTAAAGTAATGGCTTGGATTTATTTAATTATCGGGGGATTTTTTGAAACACTTTTTGCTTTCAGCTTGGGAAAAATCTCAGTGACATCAGGCAAAGAAATGTTTCTGTGGATTGGAATTTTTCTGGTAGCAGTAAGTTTGTCGATGTTTTTCCTTTACAAAGCGATGAATATGGGTTTGGGAGTGGGAATTTCTTATGCAGTTTGGGGAGCAATTGGTGCTGCCGGAGCTGTAATTGCCGGGATTTTACTACTTAACGAACCAGTTTCCTTTTGGAGAATATTTTTTCTGACAACTTTAATCTTGTCGGTTGTCGGCTTGAATTTAAGTTCAAATGCGGTGAAATAATTTTCACAAATGTCTTGTTTCTAAAAATCTACGTTCTAAAAGTCTAAATAATGATAAAAGCAGGTATAATCGGCGGTGCGGGATACACAGCCGGAGAATTAATCCGAATTCTCATACATCATCCCGAAGTAAAAATTGAATTTATCAACAGTAGCAGCAATGCAGGAAATCCCGTTACGGCTGTTCATGGAGGCTTGATTGGTGAAACCGATCTGGTTTTTACAGAGGAGCTACCTTTGGAAAGTATCGATGTGCTGTTTCTTTGCTCAGCTCACGGTGATAGCAAGAAATTTTTGGATGCCAATCCGGTACCGGAAAAGGTGAAAATCGTCGATTTATCTACTGATTACCGTCACGCACGCGAAGGCAATGATTTTGTGTATGGACTGCCGGAACTAAACCATGAAGTGATAAAATCTGCCAATCACGTAGCAAATCCGGGCTGCTTTGCTACAACCATTCAGCTGGCACTTCTTCCTCTTGCGTCAGCAGGATTACTGACAAACGATATTCACGTAAATGCTATCACCGGATCCACCGGCGCAGGTGTAAAACCATCTTCTACATCTCATTTTAGTTGGAGAAACAATAATATCTCGGTTTACAAAGCCTTTGAGCATCAGCATTTAACAGAGATTTTGCAATCGGTTCATCAATTGCAGGCTGATTTTGATAAAGAGTTGAATTTTATTCCGGTTCGTGGAAATTTTGCCCGCGGTATTTTCGCTACGGCTTACACAAAATGTGATTTATCACAAGAAGAGGCCGAAAAATTCTATCGTGATTTTTACAAGGATGCAGCTTTTACTTTTGTGGTAGCCGAAAATCCGGACATGAAGCAGGTGGTGAATACAAATAAGGCGATTGTTCATGTGGAAAAACATGGCGAAAATCTCTTAATCATTGTGGCTACGGACAATTTACTGAAAGGAGCTTCCGGCCAAGCGGTACAGAATATGAATTTGATGTTTGGATTGGATGAAAAAATGGGTTTGAACTTAAAATCGATAGGTTTTTAATAAAAGTGATTGCACTTTGTGCTGAATTTGAAAAATATTAAATCAAAATGTAAAGTGTGGTGAATTGCGAAAAGTGGTTGTTAAAATAATGTTAAATTATTTGGAGCGAGCCTTGAAATGCAGTAACTTTGCATCGTGATTTTTTCATAGTATTAGATTTAAGGTTAACGAGATTGGTTGTCGAGCGAGACAACCATTCTTTATTTTAAACCCTTTTGATCTGTACTATTTTCAACATCTATCCTTATTCAAACCCTCAGGATCAATTATTTCACCACAATCGTAATCTTTTTTGCTATATTCATTGCCGTTGTCAGTGTGCTTAGATTGGAGTTTAATTCTCCATTTTCCCCGGCATAATGACTGTGCCCGATCGGTTTTAGTTCTATCGTTTTACTTTCGTTGGTGTCAAATTCAGCCATGTAAACCAGCGCTGGCTGACTGGATGTTTTGTATTCGTTGTTTTCAGGATATTTGTTGTTTGTCCAGAATTCATTCCAATCCCACGACTGGTTTAATTCTAGGTAAAGCCGATATTTCCCGTTCAATTTTTCGTTCGTTAACAGCGTCATATCAAATGAAGCAACCGGAGTTGCGCCTGTGTGGGCATCAATTTCCGGATTTCTGGTCGTTGGGAGCAAAGTTCCATTCTCATTCCGAATATTCCTTTCGTGCACCCAATACGGCAGTGCGGCCGGTCGCTGGATTTCGCCTGATAACCAATTGCCGGTTTCATGATTGGCTCGTCTGAAAACACCTTTCCCTATACTTTCTGACACATAAAGCGTCTGTATAAACTTCCCGTTTTCATCCGCCAGCCAAATAGCAAACAATGGATGATTGTGCGATTTTCCCTTTTCGAATTTCAAATCAATTCTACTTCCTGAACTATTTTCACCGTAGGTGTAATTCGGAATATTCTCAGAACTTTTGTCAGTTGAAGCGCAAGAAACAAAGAAATAGCTAATAATTATTGCTAAGTAAATTATTTTTGAGTTCATAGTTTTCGTTTTGAATTAGATTTTAACAATAATCCCGATTGTAGGCAAAATAATACCGTTGTACACTTCAATTTCGCGGAGCAACTGCCATTCCTGCGGATTAGCCGGATCATCCATTACTTGCCCGTTGCTGTCTCTGTTGGTGTAGATTGGCGGATTTTGCGACTTAAAGTTATAAACATTTTGGACATCTGCATACAAATTCAGCATCCATTTTTTGAAATAAAATTCCTTATCCAAACGCAAGTCGAGCTGATGCGAATTTTTCAGTCGCAAGGAGTTGAAATTTTCGTAGTCAATGTATGCTTGATTAGTTACAGCCCAGGCCGATTTTATTTTTGACAACTCGAAATTAATCGGCGAATACGGCGCACCGCCCACGAAGCGCCAACGCGTAGCTATGTTCCAGTTTCGCGGAAGTTTGTAACTGCTAATCAGGTTCAGCATGTGCTTTGTATCCCAGCTTGACGGCCGATAATTTTCGTTTTTATCCGTAAATTCACTCCTAAAAAAAGTATAAGTCAGCGACGTATTCAATTGCTTCCATTCCATCACTTTGGCTTGAACTTCAAAGCCATACGCACGACCTTTTCCGGTGGAAATGATTTCTTCGTCGCCAATTTGACCGTAATCAGTGCCTTTGCTCGCGATACTCAATCCGTCAGCAACCGAGAGCGGATAATTTTGATACTGCTTAAAAAATCCTTCCATCGTAAATCTGAGCACGTTTTGCGGACGAAAATCAAATCCCAGCACGGCCTGATTGGAGATGATAGACTTCAAATTTTCATTCTTGTTGACAAATTCGCCCGCGCTATTTTTAAATCCCATCGTGGTGTAAGCCGGTTGCATTGCGTATCTGCCCACATTGGCGTTGATATCCCATTTATCGGTCAGCTGGTACGACAGGGAAAGCCGTGGTGAAAGCTGATTGAGCGGATTGCTCATGTTTTTATTGAAATTATTTCCAATCGTACTGATGCCCAGCGAAAGACGCAATTTTTCTTCAAAATAACTATCCGATGCTTGCGCAAAAACCTGATAACCAAACAAATTCAAATCCGTTTGATACTGAAAATCAGAGAGTTGACCATTTGAAAAAACTTTTCGTTCTGTTTCATTAAAATAATTCGACCATTTCAGACCTGCGCCCACAAGTAATTTTACCGGCAAATCGGGATAGAGCCGTTCGAAACGAAGTTTGTTTTCAGCTTCATCCGAAGTGTAATTCGAGATTTTCGGCTTGCTTTCATCATTATCCTGATGCTTGAAATTATTGTTTCGAAGCATATTCCGGCTCAAAACCCAGGTGTCGTAATAATTTTCACCGAAATGCTTGTAAACCGCGCCTACCACGTAATTCCACTGGCGATAAACAGGCAGATAATTCAGCAAATATTTCTGCGCTTCGGTGCCGGTTTCCTGCAATTCTGTATTTAATGTCATATTGTCAATCGCACCAAGTCCGATAAACGTGATCTCATTTTTCTTGTCAATTTTGTACTTGTATTTTACCTGAAAATCGTTGTACGTGGGCAGAAACGGCAACTGAATGGCTTTGAACAGGAATTTCAGATAAGATTGGCGAGCCGATACGATGAAAGTCGATTTATCTCCGATTGGTCCGTCCAAGGTGAAAGATGCATCTGACGCCCCGATTGAAAGTTTGGAATGGATGCGGTCAGAGCTTCCGTCTTTTTGTTTTAGTTCCATCACGGAACTCAACGCGTTGGGTCTGTTAGCCGGAAATGCACCCGTGTAAAAGTCAATTTCACGCACAAAATCAGGATTTATAATACCGATAGCACCGCCGGATGAACCTTGCGTGGCAAAGTGATTAATTATTGGAATTTCAATTCCATCCAGATAAAACACATTCTCGGAAGGCCCGCCACCACGCACTATCAGGTCATTCCGATTTGGATCGGTGGCTCCCACGCCGGGCAAAGTTTGCACAACTTTGGAAACGTCACGATTGGCTCCGGCCGTTTTCTCAATCTGCTGAACGCCAACGGAAAGCACCGAAAGCGGACTTTCTATCCGCTTGATATTGAGATTGCTACGCACCACAACTTCATTTATCTGAAAAGAGGCTTCGGGAACGGGAATATCGATAAATGCAGTCTGATTGCCCTGAACTTGAATTTCAGAAGAAAGTGTGGTTTGAAATCCCACGTACCTGACTTCCAACCGAATAAATCCCGGTTCGATGCCCGTAAAAATGAAATTTCCATCCAAATCACTTGTTGAACCGATCGTCGTTCCCTGAATTAAAATGGTGGCAAATTCAAGCGGTTCGTTTGTTTTTTCATTAAAAACACGTCCTTTTATACTGCCGGTTTGCGCAAATGCATGGAGAGAAAATGTTATTAATATGAGTAAATTGAAAATTCGTCGTTTCATCTATTTAAAAATATATTAGAATGTTTTTGTTCTAAAATAAACATATTTAGTTCAAAATTGTTTTAAATTCGAAAAGATTTTTTTATTTGATTTTAGAAAAACTAATAATATCTTTGTAAACCAGTTATTTGGGAGTAAAAGTCCTTAATTCATAATTTAAGCAAATTGGCTTATTATAATTTTTGATTTGTTTAATAACTTCGTAGAAGTTTCCTTTGCATAACCCCCAATTTTAATTGGGGGAAATAAATGTAAATAGAAAACCAAAACCCCGTAGGCGGTTTTCTCTATTCCAATGGCAACTCTTACAGAGTTGTTATTGCATCCATATTCTTATTCCCCGAATAAATTCGGGGGTTACTTACGGATTTGTCCTACGGACACTTTTATCGAGAATAATATAAATTTTATTGATTATTGAATATCAGTTGAATGAAAACGAAAAATATATTGATTGAAATAATTGATCAGTTGGAGAAATACGAGCTTGCTTGCACGGCCAATAATTCTGAAATTTCAACATCAGATTTTCTGGAATTTCTGAATTTGCAAGAGCAACTTTCTGAAAACAGCTCAAAACGGCAGGCGTTGAGTGGCGGAAATGACGATTGGAGGCTCGACACATCGAAAAAAGGCGAAATGAACACCGATGTTTCGATTTTGGTGGTTTTGCTATATCGCTACGCAAAAGGCTACATCAAAAAAGCCCTTGCCGGAAGCGATTTGAAGAATGGTGAAGATTTTTCGTTTCTCATCACTCTGATGACGCACGAAAGTTTGACTAAAATTGAGTTGACAAAACTCCTTGTGATGGAAAAAACGTCCGGAAATGAGATAATTAATCGCCTTGTAAAGCTGAAATTTATTGAGCAAACACCCGATGAGGAAGACCGGCGAAGCGTGCGAATTCGGATTTCGGATTATGGCAGAAGTCAGGTTTTGAAAGTGCTACCTGAAATGCAAAAAGTTTCCAGCATTGTAACCGGAAACCTGGATAATAATGAAATAAGGACGCTGACGTACCTTTTGAGGAAATTAGATTTGTATCACAACGAAATTTATCACAACAGAAAAGATTATGAATTAGGAGATTTGCTGTAAGTTGAGTTGTTATCCAATCTCACTCAATTCCAGCCAACGCATCTCTTTTTCGTCCAATAGTTCCGATAATTCAGAAAACCGTTCCGATAGTTTGATAATTTCATCACTGTCGGTTATTTCGCCTGATGAAAGTTTGTTTTCTATTTCGGATTTTTCTTTTCCCAGTTCCGGAATTTCTTTTTCCAAGGCTTCAAATTCCCTTTTTTCGTTGAAGGTCAATTTCCGAACAGTTTCTTTTCTTTCCTGAATATCTTGGCTCTTGGCTCTTGTTTCCTGGCTTTTTGTGTCTTCTTTGCTCTTCGTTGCTTGCTCTTTTTTCTGGTCTAAACTTTCTCTGTACTGCGTATAATTCCCCGGAAAATCCCTCACCACCGCATCGCCTTCAAACACAAAAAGATGATCCACCACTTTGTCCATAAAATAGCGGTCGTGGCTCACCACAATCACGCAACCTTTGAATGTTTGCAGGTAATCTTCGAGAATATTCAGCGTTACGATGTCCAAATCATTCGTTGGCTCATCCAGAATTAGGAAATTCGGATTTTGCATCAACACCGTGCAAAGGTGTAAACGGCGTTTTTCACCACCGCTTAATTTGTAAACAAAATTGTGCTGTTTTTCGGGAACGAATAGAAAATAATTCAGAAACTGCGACGCAGTCATCTTTTTTCCATTGCCCAAATCCACTTCTTCGGCAATGTCACGCACCACGTCAATTACCTTCATTTCTTCGTCAAAAGCCAATCCATCCTGACTGTAATAACCAAATCGCACCGTTTCGCCAATGTCCACGCTTCCGCTGTCGGGCTTCACTTCGCCCAGCAGAATTTTCAGAAAAGTCGTCTTTCCCGTACCGTTTTTCCCCACAATACCCAGTTTCTCATAGCGGGCAAAATTATAGTAAAAATTATCCAGAATTTTCAATTCGCCGTACGCTTTGCTGATGTATTTCGCTTCAAAAATCTTCGAACCGAGATACGATGCTTTCACGGCAAGTTTCACATTTTCATTGACAATACGCTGTTTGACACGCTCTTCAATGTCATAAAAACGGTCGATGCGACCTTTCGATTTTCCGGTGCGGGCTTGCGGTGTGCTTCGCATCCATTCCAGTTCCCGACGGTAAATATTCTGTGCCGAAGCGGTTTCGGCGTTGAAATTATCAATCCGTTCCTGCCGTTTTTCCAAATAATAACTGTAATTTCCTGAGTAGCTGAAAAGCGTCTGGTTGTCCAGTTCCAGAATGTCGGTACACACACGATCCAGAAAATAACGGTCGTGCGTCACCATCAGCAATGCCATCGACGAGCGTTTCAGGAAATCTTCCAGCCATTCCACCATTTCCAAATCCAAGTGATTGGTCGGCTCATCAAGAATAAGCAGTTCCGGTTCGCTGATAAGCACATTGGCGAGTGCCACACGTTTGAGCTGACCGCCGGAAAGTTCACCGATTTTCTGCTCAAAATCAGTAATTCTTAATTTTCCGAGAATTTGCTTGATACGCGTTTCATAATCCCAGGCTTTCAGAATGTCCATTTTAGCCAAAACTTCTGTCATTTCCGCTTTTTCGGGATGAAGCATCGCGTGTTCGTAATCGGCTATGGTACGAACTATTTCGTTGTCGCTTTGCAGGCAGGCATCAATGACCGAAAGCTCGGCAGGGAAATCAGGCGATTGTTCCAAATAGCCAATCCGCAGGTCTTTTTTGTAGGAAATTGTTCCTGCATCAGGACTTTCACGGTTGGCAAGGATATTGAGCAAAGTGGTTTTCCCGGTACCATTTTTTGCAATCAACGCCACTCGCTGATTATCGGAAATAGCGAATGAAATGCCGTCAAAAAGCCGTTTGTCACCGAAAGATTTGGTTAGATTTTCTATTTGGATGTAGCTGATCATACAAAAATTAATTTTGTACAAAGGTAGAAAAAACTGATGAGAAGTCAAGAAACCAGTTAGAAGAAGCAGCTCTACATCGTTTATGAAAATCTAATTGATATGTTTTACTTGAAAAAAAGAATTTTCTCAATTATTCTAATTTAAAAACAAGACCCGCTCCAATTCTAAAACCCGACCAATTTGGTCTAATACTGCGGCCGTTGTATTCCAATTTATTTGACAATTTCTGATAAAAAAAAGGAAGATTCATGCTCAAAGCACCTCCTGCCATTAGTTCAAGACTCAGGAAAGAAGTCAAATTGTAGTCGATAACGAGTAGTGGCTCCGAATAAAGTCCGATAGAATTTAATTTCAGCTTGTTGCCTTCTTTGACGGGTGTGTCGTAAATTCGGAGGCTATCGGCAAAAGTTCCAACTGTATAAATACCAGAAATGTCAATCATATAGGAAAAATCCATCGGTTTATTTATAAAATTTGTACCGAAAAATTTCTGTTTGAAATAAGAACCAGCACGAAAACCAACTATATTTATATCAGAATAGACAAACCCGGAATAATCGGACAAAGATGAGCGAGCGCCGGTTGACATTAATCCAAAGATTGCTCCGAAGTAGCTTTTTTCATCTACTTTAGAGCCATATCTGAATGAATAGTTAAAATAGGGCGGGATTGAGGTAGTTTTGGTCAAATTCAAATCGCTTTTCAGACTTATCTCGTTTTGCATAAATCGAAGACTACTCATCAGGTAAGAACCGTAACCGCTGGAAATACCAATCTCTTGTTGTGCATTGATAGATGTAAAAGATAAAATGACGATGATAAGTGATAATATTTTTCTCATGTAGATTTTTTTATGATAAAAAATTGTTTTAACCTCTAAATCTTTTTTCCTGGTAATTAGCTGTTTATTTGAAGATGGATTCGATTTTTGTCCTTAATGCACTGATGTTAAGGTAAATATTTAGTCAAATCAATGACTCTCTGATAGGATGTGAACAATTGTTTTCTGTAAAGCCGTGACGAATAATCCATGTAATAGTCTGTTTTCAGCTTCAGAACTTCCTGCATGGTATGAATGTCCAAGAAAACCATATATTCATTACTGCTAAAGGCCAAAATACCGGAATACGGATCAACATTTAGTAAAATAACAGTTTCGTATTTCGAAATATCACAGGAACGGAGCAGTTGCATATCAGGAAGGGAATAAACTCCCAGTTTTCCTTGTGCTAAACGTATCAGTTCATTGTAATTCAGAGGATTACCAATGGCGTGACCATAGGGCGATGTATAGATAGATTTTGCTGTTTTATGGTCGCTTATGTCATAAATTATAAAATCGTAATCCCCGTGGCAGGTTACGTATTTTCCATCAGGGGTAAGAGTAAGCCCTCGAACGTAAGTCCAACGCGTGGAGTCGTTGTAGTGTGGTTTGAACGTGAATTCTTTCCATGAAACATCCGACCCATAATTCTTCACGACATAGTTTGTCCCGTTGAAAAATCCAATGGTGTTGTTGTCGGCAACAGTCAGAAAATCAATCTGATAACTGTAGTTGTAAGTGAAGCGGTCAATTAAATCATTGTTGGCGTTCAAAACATTTACAGCGCCATCCAAGGCTAATTTCAAATTGCCAGACTTGTTGCTCATAAGACTTTGAGAGCGGCCATAAGTGTTGTCATCCTCCGGCAAAGGCACTCCCGAAGTAGATAAATTGGGGAAATTATCTTTTCTTGAAAGAAAGAAAATGTCTTTGTCAGGTACATAACAAATTCCGTAATAGGCTTTCATGCCAAATCCGTGAAAGGCCCAAGTAACATCTTTCCGATGTGAATAATCATATACCGTTTCATTTGGAGAAAAATACTCCAGCGAATAGGATGCTTCTTTGCTAAGAGGAGTTTGTGGAATAGTTACCGATGAACCGCAACCTAAATAGGTCTCATTTCCATCACGAAGCAGCCTGTATTTTACTCGAAATGGATTTTTTTGCCAGAAAATATTAAGAGAATCCAGTCTGATATCTGTAAAGTTCATGGTTGGGAAATCGTATTTCACATTTTGTGATTCCCACACTGATGTGCCCAAAATATTGAAAGAATAATACTGTTCACCTCCTACATATTCCGCGTCCCTATAAAAAACAGTGTCTTTGTTTTGTCTGAAAACAGGAAACTCGGAATCGGTCTTAAAACTTAACATTACCTTCGTAAGTCGGGCGTCAAAATTTTTATCAGGCTTTATCCAGAATAGTTCTAGTACACTGTCAGTACTGACTTTATGACTGAAATTGAAATTGAATTTTTCCAGGTTGATATATTTGATTTTCCATGTTCTGGTGCCAACGTAATTTTCAATCTTTAACCGATCGGCCAAACTACCAGTACCCGTGGAAAAGTAATAATTAACAGTTAAATTGGTCCATTTTCCCTGGTCTTCTTCATTTGGTGAATAGGTCAAATTAATAACAGAGTCCATAAAAGTGCGTTCGTAACCTTGGTAATCAAGAACTGCGGCAGTAAACTTTTTCCCAAATGAATTGAGGGAAATAGTAAGATTTGTTTTTCCAAAAATCAGGATAGAATCCTGATCGTAATTGAGTTTTATCTCACTGGGCACAATCAAGGCCGGCTGCGATACATCATTGAATGACAGTTCGTTTGTCTAATAAATACAAGAACCGAAAAGCAATGTCAAAAGTAGGTAAATGCTGTTTTTAAACCGATAGTTTTTCATAATGAAAATTGTTCAAATGATGTAACAAAGCAAATGAAAATAAATGAATTAAGCAATTGAAATACATTTTTATGCAAAAAAAAGGAGCAGAAATTCATCTGCTCCTTTCTGAAATTTTTTGAATTTAACTTAGCACGCAGCCGGTTTTTTAGCAACTTGGAAGAAGTCATTTCCTTTGTCATCTACCAGAATAAATGCAGGGAAATCAACTACATCAATTTTCCAGATAGCTTCCATTCCCAGTTCAGGATATTCCAGAACTTCTACGTTTTTGATGCTGTCTTGTGCTAAAATAGCAGCCGGACCGCCGATAGAACCCAAATAAAAACCGCCGTGTTTCTTGCAAGCATCTGTAACTTGCTGACTGCGATTGCCTTTGGCTATCATCACCATACTTCCGCCATGCGATTGTAATAAGTCCACGTAGCTGTCCATACGCCCGGCAGTGGTAGGCCCGAATGAACCGGAAGGCAATCCTTTCGGTGTTTTTGCAGGGCCGGCATAGTAAATCGGGTGATCTTTCACGTATTGTGGAAGTCCCTGTCCTGCGTCAATACGCTCTTTCAGCTTCGCGTGAGCAATGTCGCGACCCACAATAATCGTTCCTGTAAGCGATAGGCGAGTGGAAACCGGATATTGCGTCAGCGTTTTCAGAATTTCAGACATCGGTTGGTTCAGGTCGATTTTTACCGCCGTGCCTTCGCCTTGTTTGCGGTATTCTTCTGGAATGTATTGACCCGGATTATCTTCCATTTTTTCTACCCAAATTCCATCTTTGTTGATTTTGCCTTTGATATTGCGGTCAGCAGAGCAAGACACCGCCATTCCTACAAAGCAAGATGCACCGTGGCGAGAAAGACGAATTATCCGCACGTCGTGAGTGTAATATTTTCCGCCAAATTGAGCCCCGAAACCTTGTTCCTGAGCCGCTTTTTGAATACGTTCTTCCATTTCCACATCGCGGAATGCACGTCCCAGTTCGTTTCCGGTAGTTGGTAGTTCGTCGTAATATTTGGTAGAAGCCAATTTCACGGTTTTCATACACGCGTCAGCAGAAGTTCCGCCAATTACAAATGCCAGGTGATACGGCGGACAAGCTGCCGTACCTAAAGTTTTCATTTTTTCTACCAGGAATTTTTCCAAAGAAACCGGGTTTAGCAAGGCTTTTGTTTCCTGAAAAAGGTAGGATTTATTGGCAGAACCGCCACCTTTGGCAATGAAAAGAAATTTGTATTCGTCGCCGTGTGAAGCTACTAAGTCAATCTGCGCCGGAAGGTTTGTGCCGGTATTCACTTCGTCGTACATATTCAGAGCGGCATTTTGCGAGTAGCGAAGATTTTCTTCCGTGTAAGTTTCGTAAATTCCTTTTGAAAGTGCTTCTTCATCTGTGCCGTCAGTCCACACATTGTTTCCTTTTTTGGCGTAAACGGTGGCTGTTCCAGTGTCCTGACAAAACGGCAGAACGCCTTTTGCAGAAATTTCAGCATTGCGAAGCATCGTGATTGCCACGAATTTGTCGTTGTCGCTCGCTTCAGGGTCAGCAAGAATTTTGGCTACTTGCTGCTGATGTTCCGGACGAAGCAGGAAGTTGCAATCGCGCATTGCAGCACGTGCAAGGGCGGTAAGTCCTTCCGGTTCTACTTTTAGCATTTCGCGGTCACCGCATTTTTCTACACTCACAAAGTCCTTGGTCAGAAGGTAATACTCTGTTTTTTCTTTCCCCATCGGGAATGGGTCTTGATAAATAAATGGTTTTTTTGACATACTTTTTATGTTGTGAAATATTATTTTTTCTTCTTGAAACTTTCTAAAGCTTTAGTGTAACTTTCAATTGCTTCGGCATTGTTTGTCGTTTTTGCCATTTCGAGTGCTTTAGTTTCAATTTTAATAGCATCTTTTTTCTTACCACTTTCAAATAATAAATGTGCGTAAGTATCTGCAATGTGGTCTTTGTCAGGAGCAAGTTCGTATGCTTTTTGTGCCCAATTCAAAGCTGTTTTCAATGCATTTTTATCATTGAATTTCTTGTAATTTTCATACACTGTCCATGCGAAGTTATTCAGTTCAGATGCGTTTTTGCTGTCGGCAAGATAGATTGTTGAAGCTTTCAACAAACCATCCCAGGCAGTTTTGTCTTCGTTGTTTTGGCGGAATTTTCCGTTTGCTTTCAATAAATCTACACGTTTTTTCACATCAGCAAACAGAGCCGGATCTATATTTTTCAGACTTTCTTCTTTGCTGGCATCTTGAAAATAGGCATTTGCCATGATGCGTGAAATCTTTTGATCAACCTTATCTTTTCCAATAAACCCGGCAATTTGCTCTCTGTTTTGAAGGAAATACTGAAAAGATGTTGAGTTAATGTCGTTTACATGATTACTAAATAAATCCCAGTTTTCTTCAGTATAAATTTGGCTTTCCGGCAAAGTTTGCAGGTATTTGTCCACCAATTCGCCATTTCCATCATCGTAAGGATTTTGGTTAATGAATTTATTTACAGTTTCACGACTTAAATCGCCGCTTTTGATTTTTTTTGAAAGCGCGCTGAAGTTATTTTCGCTATCGGCAGCGGCTTTTGCCACTTCAATGAATTTGTCGGCTTTCATACTTCCCAGTCCACGGTGAACCAGTTCGCCGCTTGCGTCTAAGAAAAGATAGGTTGGATACGCTCTGACTTCGTATTTTTTGGCAATGTCCAAATTTGGACCTTTTTCCATATCCAGTTTCAGGTTTACAAAGTTGGCATTAAAGAAATCACCGACTTCTTTCTGTGGAAAAATGTCGCGTGCCATCACTTTACAAGGCCCGCACCATTCGGCGTAAGCATCAATAAATACCAATTTATTTTCAGCCTTTGCTTTGGCGAGTGCTACGTTCAAATCTTGATTTTCTTCAAATATAATGCCTTGAGCAGCTGCTGAAAGTGTAAATACAGCAAGACTGAGGATTAAAAATAATTTTTTCATCGCTTAATTTTTTAGTTGAATTTGTGTTATTTTTTATTCAAAATTCTTGTTTTTAGCACATCATCGGCTCTTCAAACAATTAACTACAAAAATAAGAAATATTTAGGATATACGGCTAAGTGAATGTGTATGAAAATTAGATTTTAAGTTTATTAAAACAATTTGTGTATGATTAATAATTAATTTATGCGATTTTGATTTCTTGATTTCATCAATTATTTGTAACTTTGCACCCCCAATTTAAGCATTTGTGTGAAATGCTATTAACGTGCTAATAATTAAAAAGATATGAAAGCTCTTTTTTAAGAAATTCGGAATGAATTTTGACCAAAAAACAGCAGCTGCGTATCATCATTACGAATACAATATGAATATTTCAAAAAAAGACATTGACCAAAACAATGCAGTGATTACCATTAGTGTAACGAAAGAAGATTATGCTGAGAAAGTAGAAAAATCTTTGCGCGATTACCGCAAAAAAGCGAATATGCCTGGTTTCCGTCCGGGAAATGTGCCAATCGGCTTAATTAAAAAAATGTATGGAAAAGCCGTGAAAGCAGAAGAAATTAACAACGTAGTTTCTGATAGCTTGGTAAATTACATTGAAGAAAACAAACTGCAGATTTTAGGTCAACCACTTCCAAGCGAGGAAGAACAAACTGAATGGGATTTCGACACGCAGGAAGAATTTGATTTTCATTTTGACATTGGTTTGGCACCGGAATTTGACGTGGAATTGACCGGAAAAGACAAAGTGCCTTATTACGAAATCACTGTTTCTGACGAAATGATTGATAATCAAGTGAAATCTTACACTTCTCGTTTCGGAAAATACGAACAAGTAGATACAGTGGAAGAAAAAGACATGGTAAAAGGTCTTTTGGTAGAACTTGAAAATGGTGCTGTAAAAGAAGGTGGAATTCGTGTGGAAGACGCGGTACTTACGCCTGCTTACATGAAAGATGAAGAGCAAAAAGCACTTTTCGTAGGAAAAACAAAAGGTGAAAAAGTTAGTTTCAATCCGCTTAAAGCTTTTGAAAATGAAACTGAAATAAGTACACTTCTGAAAATTGCAAAAGAAGAGGTGAAAAACACAACATCTGATTTCGAAATTGAAATTTCAGGAATTACTCGCTACACAGACAGCGATGTAAATCAAGAACTTTACGATAAAATTTTTGGCGAAGGAACGGTAAAATCAGACGAAGAATTCCGCACAAAAATTACTGAAAGCATCCAGGAAAGTCTGAAAGCTGACAGCGAATATAAATTCAACATTGATGCTCGCGATATGTTTGTGAACAAATTCAAAGATTTAACTTTCCCGGAAGCATTCTTGAAACGCTGGTTACTTGTCAATAACAAAGAAATGACACAAGAGAAAGTGGAAGAAGACTATCCGAAAATGATTGAAGATTTGATTTGGCACCTGACGAAAGATAAAATCGCTACTGCCAACGAAATCAAAATCGAATTCCCTGACATTGAAGAATATGCGAAAAAAGTAGCTAAAGCTCAATTTGCACAATACGGAATGGTTGGAATGGGCGACGATATCATCGAAAACTACGCTAAAGACCTACTGAAACAAGAAGAAACAATGCGTAATTTCATTGACCGTGCAGCAGAAGAAAAAGTATTGGAGTTTGTTCGTGAAAAAGTGAAACTGGACAAAAAATCCATTTCAATCGAAGATTTCAACAAATTATTTGAAACTGCTGAAGCTTAATTTTTCAGCCAAAAGATATAGAAAGCAGCGTGCGAAAGTTCGCTGCTTTTTTTATGCTTACAGAACGACAATTCCTTCTTTTATCGCAAATTTTACCAATTCAATGGTATTATGAAAACCCAGTTTCTGTAGAATATTGTAGCGGTGATTGTCGATTGTACGACTGCTAACGCCCAATTTTGTAGCAATTTCTTTGGCGGTGATGCCGTCGCAGAGCAACTCGATAATTTCAATTTCACGCGATGTGAGCGAGTGCTTCGTTTCTACATTTTCTTTCGTTGAAAGTTTGTTTTCTTGTTCGTAAGTTTTGGCAATGTACGTGTCGTACATGATTTTAGCCACATTTCGCCCAAAAAACTGCGAGCCGGACATCACCGCTTTCACGGCATTTACTAAATCATCCTGAATGGCAAGCTTGCTCAGGTAGCCGTTTACGCCAATTTCCAGCAATTCATTAATTGTTTGCAAATTCACTTCCGACGAAAGCATAATGACGCTGATTTCGGGAAATTTTTCACGTATAATTCGAGCAGTATCTATTCCGCTGACTTCGGGCATAATGATGTCCAAAAGTATCAAATCCGGAATTACGCCAAGTTCCAGATTTCCCAATAATTCCGTTCCGGAGCTGTATTCCGCAATAATTTCCACTTCCGGCATTCGCTCGGCAATGACCACACGCACGCCTAAGCGATAGAGCGCGTGATCGTCCACCAAAATTATTTTTGTTGTGCTCATTTACTTGCCGTTTATGGATTTGTCGAGTAAAAAATAAAACTGCGCACCTTCATTTTCTTTGCTTTCAAGTTGAAGTTTGCTCTTGTTTTTTGCCAATAATTCCTTGCAAAGTGCCAAACCTAAGCCGGTTCCTTTTTCGCCTTTTGTTCCAAAACGAACTTTCAGATTTTGTCCGGGCGAGTTAAAGTGTTCAATTTGCTCTTGTGAGAAGCCGATTCCTTCGTCAGCAATTGTTATTTTGGCTTTTTGATTTTCGCAATTGCAGGAAATTCGAATACGTTGATTTTCTTTGGAGAATTTCACAGCATTATTAATCAAATTTCGTAAAACAATGGCAATCATCTGTTTGTCTGCAAAGACAATACAGTTTTTTGAGATTTCCTTATCAAATGTGATGGATTTATTTTGAGCAGCAAAGGTATAAAGTTTCAATTCTTCTTCAATGACTGAAGCAATTTCAAAACTTTGCGGAGAATATTCAAATTTATTTGTTTGCGCTTTTGCCCAATTTGTCAAATTTTCAATGATTTCCAGTTGATTTCCCGCATTGTCTTGCATGATTTGGAAATACGATTTCACATCTTTATCTTCATGTGTTTCAAATTTTTTCGCTAAGCTGTCAATTGCCACTTTTTGAGCAATCAACGGCGATTTCAAGTCGTGCGAAATAATCGAAAACAGCTTATCTTTTGTTCTGTTGACCTTAATCAGCTCTTTGTTTTGCGCCTGGCGTTTTCGCCACATTTGGTACAGAGTGAATATCAAAACCAGTGCAAAAAGTGAAAAAATCGAAAACATGAGCAAAATGCTGTTTTTGCTCTTAATTTTCTCTTTTTGCAGCGCAATTTCCATTTCTTTTTCTTCAGATTGGAATTTTACAGTCAGTTCTTTGGTACGCATTTTTAGCTTTTCATCAGCGATGGAATCGGAAATCGAATGATTGATTTTAAGAATTTCCAAGGCAGTTTTATAATCGCCTTTTTGCTCAAAAAGATCGGCTTTTACTTTGTAAAGTTCAGTCAAAACTTGCTGATAACCTGATTTTTGGATAATTTCTTCCGCTTCATTCAGTTGCGACTCGGCAACATTGATCTCATTTCGATTAAGATTTGTTTTTGCCAAATGAATTAAACTCAAAGAGTAAATTTCCACGTCGTTGATGGCTTTTGCTGTTTCTAAGGCCTTTTTCAGGTAATTTTCAGCAATTTCCGGCTGCTTCAATTCCTCGTAGCAAGTTCCCAGGTTAAAGTAAGAATTGCTGATTGTGGCACTGTCTTTTAAGTTGGATTGTAATGCCAGACAACGCTCATAGCCTTCGATGGCTTCTTTGAAATTTCCCTTTTTCTGGTGAATATTAGCAATGTTATTTTCAGCAATGGAAATCCCTTGCTCGTTTTTCAGTTCTTCAGCTTCTTTTTTGGCTTTCTCGTAATAAAAAAGCGCATCGTCCCATTGTTCCTGAAAAAAGTGAAGAATTCCGAACTGCATGTACGTTCTGGCTTCGAAGGTTTTATCCGGCATAGCTTGCGATTTGTTTATTTCAATGGCTTCTGTAAGCGCATCAATGGCTTTAGCGTAATTACCGGAATAAATCAGCATGCTGCCGTATTTATAATATAGGTCGGGAAGATTTTGGAAGTTGAATGGTTTGTTTTTATAAAAAGAAATAGCTTTTTCGTAAGCAGCACTTGCATTTGTGGCATTCATTTCCTGTTCGGCAGCTTCTGCTTCTTGCAGAAATCCGGCAAATTCTTTGGGAAGTACAGACGAATTTTGAGCGAAAACTGTTAAATAAATCGTTTGTAAAAGAATCAGTAGTATAAATATACTTATCTTATTCATTGATTTTCTTGATTTTAGGTCTTTATGTGCAAAGTTAGTACTTTTGCGTTAAATACCTATAAAATTTGCGCAAATTACTTATTTTAATTAATGCTTAAAATGACGACCTTTGCACTTAATCATTTTACCCACAAACCCACAAACCATGAAGCAAAGTCACAAACCACAACTTTGGCTTCGATTGTTTAACAGTTTTGTGCTGTTAGCAATTATTGTATCTGTTTTTTCATGCAAAAAAACGGATGCTGATATTACTGAGCCAGTTTCTCAGGCAATCGACATGTTCTATTTTGAGAACTATAACGACAGCGTTTTAGCTCTTTTGGATTATCCTGCTTTCTTAAATTCTCCTTCCAGTTCAAATAAAGACCTGAAAATCATCTTTTCTGCTGCCGCTTTAAATGAAAAAGGCTTTTCTGACAGCGCTCGTACGCTACTCAACACCGTTGCAACTCCAATTAAAAATGCGAAAATCAATTATTACTACCAAAGTATCGACGGACAGATAGATTATCGTCAAAATAATTTTGATTCATCCTACGAAAAATTTCTTTTGGTGAATACGCTCGAAGTGCAGGATGTAAGAGCGTTGGCATTGAATGAACGTATGATTGGGCGAATTATGAAACTTTTCACCGATTATAAAAGTTCCATCAATTGGTTTTTGCTTTCCAAACAGCATTTTGAAGAAGCTGGATTGGAAAAAAGTGCCGCTATAACGAATAAATTTTTAGGAAGTTCTTGTATTAAATCGCATCTTTTTAATGAAGCAACCGAGTATTTATTAGATGCAAAAGATACGTTTAAAAAATTTCAGGATAAAGACGAGCTTTTCTATGTGTATATCGTTTTAATCGATTTGTATGTGCAGCAACATAAGCTCGATAGCGCTACCATGTACGTTCAGCAAGCATCTGAGGAGTTGAATTTAAGGAATGATAAGCGCATGCTTTCCAATGTGTATAACAATTTGGGAGAAATTGAATTGATGCGAAAAAACTTTCCGAAGTCGCTTGAAATGTTTCAAAAGACACTGGATTTAGGCGATAATTATTATTCCGCTCCGCAAAAACAGCAGTTTGCGCATTACTGCCGAGGTAAAATCTATAATATGCTCGGACAAACTGAAAATGCCAACGATGAACTTCAAAAAGCCTTGGTGCTTTTGGGGAATTCTCAGGATGGATTGAAATTTGAAGTTTACAAGGAAATTGCAAAGGTCAATTCGACTAAAAATACCTTGGTAACCAATGCGATGATTGATTCTACGGTATTTTTTGCTAAGAAATATTACAATTCTCAGAGCGTCAATATCGTGAATTCGCTTATGACTCAGAGCGAACTTGAAATTGTGAAAAATAATGTTAACAATATGATTCAGCAGCGTAAAAAAGCCATTACATACACAATTATTGGATTGATTGTTTTGCTGGGAATTATTTTTATTTTGCTGAGAAGTTGGAGGATAAAAAACGAAAATAACAAAATGCTGCACGAAATGGCACAAAAAAATCTTCGCCTGCTTCAGGAAGAAAGAAAACTCAAAAAAGTCATTCAAGATAGTAATATTTGCTTGAAATCGAATAAGAAAACTCCGACTGATGAAGAGCGTTCTCGCTTGATATTCAGTGATTTGATTGACTGGTTGGAAAAAGATCAGAATTATATGCGGAATGATTTGAACCTGGATATTGTTTCCAAAGAAATCGGAACAAATAGGGATTATTTGTCGCGTGCCATCAATGATCAGGAAATTCGCTTCCCGGACTTGATTAATAAATACCGCATCAACGAAGCTATCAGCATTCTGTCCGACAAAGACGACAAACGCAGCAGATTTAATCTGCAGGTAATTGCTTCCGAAATCGGATTTAATTCCTACTCTGTTTTTGTTGACGCGTTTCGTAAGCAAACCAGCATGACGCCGGTTCAGTTTAGAGACCGCGTATTTCATGTAGAAAACTAATTCCCAACTTTTACATACTAATTTTGCAGTTGAATTTTTCAGAAAATAAAAAATTTAGCCTGAATTTGCTTTTTCCATAGAATTCATTCTCAAAAATCTTGTATCTTTGTTATTCTTGTGTTTAGCCGATTAATATTTGTCTGCCAAATTGACATATTGAAAAGAATTGGCTCGATATTCGTAAATAAAACTGCAAACAATTAAATTTTATGACAATGATGGATAAGAATAATGATTTTAGAAAATATGCGACCAAGCATTTAGGAATGAATGGTTTGGCGCTGGATCAATATGCTCAAATAACTGACAGTTACATTTCGCCTTCTATTTTGGAAGAGCGTCAGTTGAACGTAACTCAAATGGACGTTTTTTCACGTCTGATGATGGACAGAATTATCTTTATGGGTACGCAGGTGAACGATTACGCTGCCAATGTAATTCAAGCTCAGTTGCTTTACCTGGATTCTTCAGATCCGGGCAAAGATATTTCTTTGTATCTGAATACTCCGGGCGGTTCTGTGTATGCAGGATTGGGAATTTATGACACTATGCAGTTTATCAGCAGCGACGTGGCAACTATTTGTACCGGAATGGCAGCTTCTATGGGAGCGGTTTTGCTTGTTGCAGGAACAAAAGGTAAACGTTCCGCTTTGAAACACTCTCGCATCATGATTCACCAGCCAAGCGGTGGCGCACAAGGTGTAGCTGCAGATATGGAAATCAACCTGCGTGAAATGTTGAAACTGAAAAAAGAATTGTATCAAATCATTGCCGACCATTCCGGAAAAACTTACGAGCAAATTGAGAAAGATTCCGACCGCGATTTCTGGATGACTTCGCAAGAAGCAATGGATTACGGAATGATTGATAGAGTATTGATTAAAGAGAAAAAATAATAAGCCTATATAATAATGTGCCAATATGCCAATTCATCTGATTTTATTGGCGCATTGGCATATTTACGCATTGGCAAATTAAATTAATATGGCAAAAAACTCAAAACACTGTAATTTCTGCGGAAGACCTGAATCACAAGCAGGTTTATTAATTATGGGAATCGACAATTCTCACATCTGTGATGAATGTGCCGTACAGGCTGCTGACATTGTCAAAGAAACCAAAGTCAATGTAGCTGCTCCAAAACTGGACAAATCGAAAACTCCCAAACCGAAAGAAATTAAAGCATTTTTGGACCAATATGTAATAGGGCAGGACGAAGCCAAAAAGTTCCTTTCTGTGGCTGTTTACAATCACTATAAACGATTGATGCAGGAAAAGCACGAAGATGATGTGGAGATTGAAAAATCCAACATTGTGATGGTAGGATACACCGGAACCGGGAAAACTTTGTTAGCGAAAACCATCGCTAAAAAGCTGGATGTGCCTTTTACCATCGTTGATGCTACTGTGCTGACCGAAGCCGGATATGTGGGTGAGGATATTGAAAGCATTATCACACGTTTGCTTCAAGTGGCTGATTACAATGTGAAAGCTGCTGAAAGAGGCATTGTTTTCATTGATGAAATTGACAAAATAGCCAGAAAAGGCGATAATCCGAGCATTACACGCGATGTGAGCGGCGAAGGCGTGCAGCAAGGTTTGCTGAAACTGCTGGAAGGCTCAGTTATCAATGTGGCACCACAAGGCGGACGCAAGCATCCGGAGCAAAAATTTGTAGAAGTAAATACGCAAAATATTCTGTTCATTTGCGGTGGTGCTTTTGATGGGATTGAGAAAAAAATTGCTCAGCGACTGAATACTCGCGTTGTGGGTTACGGAGCATCCATCGAAACTGAAAATATTGATAGAAAAAATATGCTTCAGTATATTGCACCGCAAGATTTGAAATCGTTTGGATTGATTCCGGAAATTATCGGTCGATTACCGATTTTGACGTATCTCGAACCGCTTGACAGAGATGCATTGCGCAATATTTTGACCGAACCAAAAAATTCGATTATCAAGCAATACAAAAAACTTTTCAAGATGGACAACATCGAATTGGTGTTTGAGCCGGAAGTTTTGGAGTATATTGTGGATAAAGCCATCGAATTCAAACTGGGTGCTCGCGGACTTCGCTCCATTACCGAAACGATAATGATGGATGCAATGTACGAAATGCCTTCCAAAAAGACAAGCGAATACGTGGTTACATTAGATTATGCACACTCCAAACTGGACAGAATGAACGCTCAAAGGCTTAGAATTGCATAATAATTCATAATAATATTGAAATCGATTTTTTCAAAAAACTATAAATCAGGGGCTTATTATTTTTTTTAATAATCACCCTGATTTTTTTTGTGATTGTCTTTGATAATCAAAAATCTGTTTATACTTTTGCTAGAAACTGAAAGATATTAATATTTCAAAAAAGAGTAAATTATTTTGTTTTATTTAAAATTTACTGTAACTTCGTTTCTTTCATCAAAAGAAATAGATTAAAATGGTAAGTCATTCTGATTTAACTGCGCAATTAAAAAAGTATTTTGGCTTTGATACGTTCAAAGGCAATCAGGAAGCCATTATATCTAATGTGCTCGACGGAAAAGATACTTTTGTATTGATGCCGACAGGAGGCGGAAAATCCTTATGTTATCAACTTCCATCTTTACTGATGGATGGAACGGCCATTGTCATATCGCCACTGATAGCTTTGATGAAGAATCAGGTGGACGCTATGCGTAATTTCAGCGAGGAAGACGGAATTGCTCATTTTCTGAATTCATCGCTCACACGAGCTGCAGTAGAAGTTGTAAAAGAAGATTTATTAAAAGGTAAAACAAAATTACTCTACGTTGCTCCCGAATCGCTCACAAAAGAGGAAAATATCGAATTGCTTCGGCAGGTGAAAATCTCTTTTTACGCGATTGATGAAGCACACTGTATTTCTGAATGGGGGCACGATTTCAGACCTGAATATCGCCGTATTAGGCCGATAATCAACGAGATCGGAGCTGCACCCATCATTGCACTTACGGCTACAGCCACTCCCAAAGTGCAGAATGACATACAGAAAAACCTGAACATGCTTGATGCGAAAGTTTTCAAATCATCGTTTAACCGACCGAATTTATATTACGAAGTTCGCTCTAAAAACAAAGATGTAGAAAAAGAAATCATCAAGTACATCCGCTCAAGACCCGGAAAGTCAGGAATAATTTATTGTCTCAGTCGCAAAAAAGTAGAAGAACTTGCAGAAACATTGCAAGTGAATGGAATTTCTGCTTTGGCGTATCACGCAGGAATGGAAGCCGGCGTTCGCACGGATAATCAGGATAAATTCCTGATGGAAAAAGTGGATGTGATAGTGGCAACTATTGCATTCGGAATGGGAATTGACAAGCCGGATGTGCGTTACGTAATCCATTATGACATCCCCAAAAGTCTGGAAGGATACTATCAGGAAACCGGACGTGGTGGTCGTGATGGCGGAGAAGGCGAGTGCATTACATTTTATTCCTACAAAGATTTAGACAAACTGCGCAAGTTTATGCAAGGCAAACTCATTGCTGAGCAAGAAATTGGAAATCAGCTTTTGCTTGAAACTCAGGCTTATGCAGAATCGGCAGTTTGCAGAAGAAAATTATTATTACACTATTTTGGAGAAGAATACACAAAAGATAATTGTGGAAGTTGCGATAATTGTATGAAACCAAAGAAATTTATTGATGGTCAGGAATTTTTGGTCCTGATTTTAGAAACAATTCAACAGTTAAAAGAAAAATTCAAAGCTGATCATATCGTTGATATCCTTAAAGGAAATGAAACATCGGATATCACGTCTTATCAGCACGACGAGTTAGAAAACTACGGCACAGCTGCCGATGAAGATGAAAAAGTACTACACGCTGTCATTCGCCAAGCAATGATTGCCGGATATATTAATAAGGATATTGAAACTTACGGCGTGCTGAAACTGACTGCTGCCGGAAAAGCTTATCTGAAAAAACCAGTTGCTTTCCCGATTGTAAAAGATACCGAATTTGACGATGATGAGGAAGAAGCAAGCAGCAGAAGTGTGGGTGGAACCAGCGCAGCGGATGATGTGCTTTTTTCCATGCTGAAAGATTTAAGAAAAAAACTATCCAAAAAACTTGAATTGCCTCCGTTTGTGATTTTCCAAGATCCATCATTGGAGGCAATGGCTACGACCTATCCGGTTACGCAGGAAGAGTTACAGAATATCCCGGGCGTAGGTGCCGGAAAAGCAAAACGCTACGGTGAAGAATTCCTAAAAGTAATCAAAGAACATGTAAAAGAGAACGAAATTATTCGTCCTGAAGATTTACGCGTTCGTACAGTTGCTAAGAAATCACAGCTGAAAGTGTCTATTATTCAGGCAATTGACAGAAAAATTGCATTGGATGATCTTGCGCTTTCTAAAGGCTTGGACATTAACGAAATGCTGGAAGAGCTCGAAGCAATCGTATATTCCGGAACGAAAATTAATATCAACTACTTCCTGGATGAAGTGATGGAGCCGGATAAAGTGGACGAAATTTTTGATTATTTCAGCACAGCAGAAACAGACAAACTCAGCGCAGCAATTGAAGAATTAGGTGAAGACGACTTTACTGAAACTGAAATTCGCCTTGTTCGGATTAAATTCTTGTCTGAAGTGGGTAATTAGAATTTTACTGAAAAATTTCAGCCTTAAATACATTATTAACAAAAACATAATCAAATGAAGAACTACGTATTTTTTATTTTAGCAGCCTTTTTGCTAAATTCTTGCATGCAAAAGCCGGAGACAACTGAGCAAACAACAATGGATCACAGCGCAATGAGCCAGGAAGAAATGATGGCACATGGTGGTACAAGTGACAGTGTGAGAGATGGAGTTTTTATTCACATTACCGAAAGTTACAACGACCCTCACAAAGTGCTTATGCCGCTGAAAATGGCTGTAATGATGGCAAATGACAAAGACGTACTGATTTACAACGATATAAAATCGGTAGAACTCTATGTGAAAGGCGCTAAAAACTTGGAATACAATGATTACGAAACACTTCAGACTTATGTAAAACAACTTGCTGAGAAAAATGTAGGTGTTTATGTTTGCCCAACTTGCTTGAAATTAGCTGGTTTCAAAGAAGAAGATTTGATGGATGGCGTGAAAATAGCTCAAAAAGATAAATTCTTTAACTTTACAAAAGGAAGAATTATAACTTTGGATTATTAATTTCGTCGAAATGATATTTACGCAAAAAGCTCTCGAATTTCGAGAGCTTTTTTGTTGATTTTGAGATTATTATCTATAGTAATGGGTCAATTACCATTGAAATGATTATTGCCAGCAAAATCATATTCAGAAGCATAAAATAGCGGAAAGAGTTGAATTTTTCTTCTGATTTTTTCAGCAGTTGGGAGAAAATTGCAACTAAGTAAACTGCTAATGCTATGATAAGAATCTTGAAGAAAATCGTTTGGAATAAACCTACGACAACGAGTAATACAATATTTACTGAAGTTGCTACAATCCACACGAAAGTAACTCGTTTTATCTGAGTATTATTCAGGATTTTATTAATTGTCGGGAAACCTGCGGCATTGTAATCATCGCCATATTTGAGCATAAGCAGCCAAAAATGCGGAACTTGAGACATGAAAAAGAAAAACGCCAGCACATACAATTCAGGCACCAAAAGTGAAGCACCACCTACAACCCAACCGACCATTGGGGGAATTGCTCCAATCACACTTCCGGGAATTACGGCGAAAGGCGATACTTTTTTGAAAGGAGTGTAAATAACGTTGTACCATACAAAAGCCATAAATCCAAGCACTGCGGCTGTGAAACCTCCGCCAAGATAAACTAAAATAGTTCCGACAATAATCTCCAATAATGCCAAAATCAACACGGTCGTCGGTTTAATTCTGCCGGAAGGGATCGGACGTTTTCGAGTTCGCTCCATGACAGCATCTTTATCGCGCTCCTGATACTCATTAAAAGCAGCTGCACCTGAAGAAAGCAGGAAAATTCCAATCAAAGGAAGAATTATTCGGCTGTCGATAGTGCCGGCGGCTAAGGTAAATCCTGCCAAAGTGGTCAATGTGACAGAAAATGTAATTCGGAATTTATGCAGTTCGAAAATTAAGCCGAAAATATTTTTAAATTTCTCCATTTTTTTATTTTTCTAAATCCAAGAAAATCTCCTAATATCCGTGATTTGAGATATCTTCATCAGTTGGCAAAGATAGTAAAATTTCAAACCTTAATCATCTAAATTTTGGTGTCAAATCTAATTGTTTTAATAGAAACTTGACAAAGTAAATAGTCAAAATATCAGCGAATTAGTATAAAAAAAGACTGCTTTTCATAACAAATATTTACACTTTTGAATTGTATGAAAAGCGACAAAAAGTAGTTGTTTTGCTTTATAAATTCTCGATATTTAGCCAAAATCTTACCAATAAAACCAATAAAATCATTTTATGTTTACTAAAAATAATATCTTACAAAAAATTTGTAGGATTAGATTATTTATTTACATTTGTATTTGATTGAAAAACATTTAAAAAACGTTATCATTGTATGCTAAGTAAAAATTATTTTAAAAAATCAATGACAGGAGTTGGACTTCTTGCTCTCGCTTTCATTTTGAGCGGGTGCGAAAAGATGATTATCTTCAACTCCAAGGGACCGATAGGCCAAAAAGAAGCCCAATTGATTATTATAGCTTTTGTTTTGATGCTTATCGTGGTTATCCCCGTTTTTATTATGGTAATTGTGTTTTCAAGGAAGTATCGGGCATCGAAGGAAGATGTCGATTATCGTCCTGATTGGCATGATTCCAACAAAGTTGAATTAGTGATTTGGTCAATTCCGATTGCTATTATTATTGTATTGGCTGTTTTGACCTGGAAATTCACGCATGAATTGGACCCATACAGGCCGATTAAGCATGATTTGCCTGCACTTCAGGTAGAAGTCATTTCTACCGACTGGAACTGGATTTTTATTTATCCGGAACACAATGTAGCTGCAGTCAATGAATTGGTGATTGAAGCAGGTCGTCCTGTTCGCTTCAAACTAACATCTGCAACCGTAATGACATCGTTTTTTATTCCTCAGCTCGGAAGCCAGATGTATGCAATGGCCGGGATGCAGACACAATTGAATTTGCTGTCTTATCAGCCAGGAAAATTCCTTGGTCAAAACATAGAATATAGCGGAACAGGCTATCATACTATGTTTTTTGATGTGCATGCCAAGTCTGCAGAAGACTTCAACGCTTGGGTTCAACAAGCGAAACAAAGTCCGGAAGCTCTCAGCACTGAAAAATACAACGAGATAAGCGGTCAGCAGATAATGAATTATCCGGTGACACTTTACTCGTCTGTAGTTCCGAATTTATTCCACGATGTAATGGCTCCTTATATGGAATGGATGGGACACGTAGGAGTTTCTCCACATGAATATCACCAAATGCACACTACTGGACACGAAGGACATGTGATGAATGACAGTACACATGCCGGTCATGATATGAGTGGTCACGACCATTCAGGGCATGATCATTCCGGTCACGACCACAATATGCACGAAGCGCATACGGATACAATGAAAATGAATCATTAATATATTTGAAGAATACACTTATGTTTGGAAAATTAGATTTTAACGCTATTCCCCACGATCCACTTATTCTAAGTGTAGTAGTTGGAATGATTTTGGGTGCTGTGGCTATCGTGGCGGCACTGACATACTTTAAGAAATGGGGTTACCTTTGGAATGAATGGTTAACCACCGTAGATCATAAGAAAATCGGTATCATGTACATAATTTTTTCATTGGTAATGCTGCTTCGCGGTTTTGCTGATGGAATTATGATGCGTGCACAACAAGCCATGGCTATTGGCGAGCAAACCGGCTATATGGATGCTCACCACTTCGATCAGATTTTTAGTGCTCACGGTACAATCATGATTATTTTCGTTGCCATGCCGTTTATGTTTGGTTTGATGAATTTAGTTATTCCTCAGCAAATCGGTGCGCGCGACGTAGCTTTCCCAGTACTTAACAACATCAGTTTCTGGTTTACTGCTGCCGGTGGTGCTATAATGATGATTTCTTTGGCAATCGGAGAATTCGCTAATACAGGCTGGACTGGTTTGGCTCCATTATTTGGAAAAGAATTTAATCCGGGAGTCGGCGTCGATTACTGGATGTGGGCATTTCAGATAGCGGGTATTGGAACCACGCTCGCGGGAATCAACTTCTTTGTTACCATAATAAAGATGCGGGCTCCCGGAATGACTTTGATGAAAATGCCTATTTTTACTTGGACTTCGTTGACCTCCAATGTGTTGATCATCATTTCTTTTCCGGTTATTACAGCAGCTTTGTTGCTTTTGACCATGGATCGTTACCTGGGGATGCACATTTTCACCAATGATCTTGGAGGAAATATGATGCTTTGGAACAACTTATTCTGGATGTGGGGTCACCCGGAAGTGTACATCGTGGTACTTCCTGCGTTTGGAGTTTACTCTGAAGTGGTAGCTACTTTCTCCAGAAAAAGAATTTTTGGATATAAATCGTTGGTTTATGCCTCTGCGGTTATTATGCTTTTGTCATTTATCGTATGGCTTCACCACTTCTATACCATGGCAAATAATCCGAATGTAAATATTTTCTTCGGTATCACTACCATGATGATTGCTATCCCGACCGGTGTGAAGGTTTACAACTGGCTTTTCACCATGTATCGCGGAAAAATCACATTCACTACTCCAATGTATTGGACGCTGGGTTTCCTTGTTCTGTTCGTGCTTGGAGGAATGACTGGAGTTTTGATGGCAATTCCACCTGCAGACTTTATGGTGCATAATAGTTTGTTCTTGATTGCGCACTTCCATAACACTTTAATTCCTGGTGCATTGTTCGGTTATCTTGCCGGATTTGCATATTGGTTCCCGAAAGCATTTGGTTTTCGCCTGAACGAAAAATGGGGAAAACTCTCGTTCTGGGGTTGGACAGTTGGTTTTGTAATGACATTTATGCCAATGTACATTGCCGGATTTATGGGAATGCCAAGAAGATTAGCACAGTTGAGCAATCCTGAGTGGGCACCTTATATGTACGTTGCATTGCTTGGGGCATGTATTATCGGTTTTGGTATTTTTGCAATGCTGGTTCAATTATTCTTAAGTGTGAAAGACCGCAAGAAAAATATGGATGTTACCGGTGATGCTTGGGTAGAAGGAAGAACGCTGGAATGGCTTACAGCTTCTCCGGCTGCGGATTATAACTTTGCCATTATTCCTGAAGTAAAAGAAATCGATGATTTCGCAAGAATGAAAGCAGACGGTACGGCTTACAAACGTCCGGATAAATATTTGCCAATCGTAATGCCTAAAAACAAACCTTACGGACCGATTTTAGGTGGATTGTCCATCGCATTTGGTTTTGCTATGGTTTGGTATATTTGGTGGCTTGCCATTGCCAGTTTAATCGGAATTATTGCTACAATTATTTATTTCGGTTTTGATGAAGATAATGAATATGTAATTCCGGCTGAAGAAGTTAAGCGGATAGAAGATGAGCGTTTTGCGGCGATTGCTGCAGCGAAAGCTCAAAACACTACTAATGAAAAGGAGGTAAAATAAATGAAGACAACTGAAATTAAAAATATTGAAGAAGCTGAAATCATTGCAGCTGAACATGCGCATCACGCGGAACTGAATACTTTCGGTTTCTGGATTTACTTGATGAGCGACTTGGTTATATTTTCGGTTTTGTTTGCCACGTTTGTTGTTTTGGGTAAAAACTACGCCGGCGGCGCTGAACCGAGTGAATTATTCCATCTTCCATTTTTATTTACAGAAACCATGTTGCTGCTTTTGAGTAGTGTGACATTCGGATTTAGCATGGTGGCAATGAATGAAAATAAAAAGAAAGCAACGATTATCGGATTAGTGATTACCGGACTGCTTGGACTTGGATTTATCGGGATGGAGCTGTTTGAGTTTTATGAAATGATAGCTGCAGGTCACGGGCCGGAGAAAAGCGCCTTCCTTTCTTCATTCTTTACTTTAGTAGCAACTCACGGAGCTCACGTTTCATTCGGTTTGCTTTGGTTAATTGTGATGGTAATTCAGATTGTCAGACAAGGATTTTCTGATGGCGTTCGCTCTCGATTGATGAGACTAAGCTTATTCTGGCACTTTTTGGATATTGTATGGGTAGGAGTGTTCACATTCGTTTACCTGATGGGAATGGTGTAGAGAAATCCACTAATTGAAGTTTAATATTTAAAAATTAAAAGGAGACAAAATAATGAGTCAATCACATCATGAAAATGAAAATATGGGTGCCGGGCACATCACCAAAAAGAATTACATCGTTGGTTTTTTGCTTGCAACTTTATTTACAATCATATCATTTGGATTAGTGGCTTTCAAAGATGCTTTGCCAAGAAGCGTAATCGTAATTTCGCTTTCAGTGGCGGCTTTGCTACAAATGTTTGTGCATTTGTACTACTTCCTGCACTTGAATAAATCGTCTGAACAGCGCTGGAATGTCATTGCTTTGGCATTTACGGCTTTGCTGATATTTATATTTGTAGGTGGAACTATTTGGGTAATGTACACTTTGAACATACGAATGATGTAAAGTTAAAAATTCAAACTTATAGAAAATCCGAATTGTCGAAAGATGATTCGGATTTTTTATTGTTAATATTTAGTTAAATTTCGCCTCGATTGACCTTTTTTTGGTCAAAAAAGGGACAAAATGATCTGAAAATTGTACATTTTTTCTTTTTGCTATAAATACACGCACCTATTCCAAAAAAAACTATGTATATTTGTGTCAGATAAGAATATTTGCAAAAAAATAAGTTTACTCTCCAATTAAAAAGTGATTAAATAAAGCACGCATTCGATGTAGCTAATCACATTAAAAAAAATGCAAAAATGACTACTAAAGGAAACATGACCCCTCGCTGGGTGAAAAACTTATATAATTTCTATAAAGACGGCTTTAAGAATATGACGCTCGGATGGACACTTTGGGCAATAGTTGGAATTAAATTGTTTATCATGTTTGCAATCCTCAAGGTTTTCTTTTTCCCTAATTTTCTTAATTCAAAATTTGAAAAAGAGGAAGAAAAAGCTGATTTTGTCAAATCCGAACTGGTAGAAAGATCCACAGCTACTACAACCGACTCAATTTCCTATTAATTATTCATTCAGATATAAACACGTTATTCAATTAAACTAAAAATTTATGGAATTACTAAGCACATCACTTGTTGACTGGTCGAGAGCGCAATTTGCCCTCACAGCCATGTATCACTGGCTTTTTGTGCCACTTACACTGGGACTTGGAATTATTCAGGCCATCATGGAAACTATTTATGTAAAAACCGGTAACGAAGAGTGGAAAAAGGCCGCGAAATTCTGGATGACCATTTTCGGAATTAACTTTGCTATCGGTGTGGCAACCGGGATTATTCTTGAATTCCAATTTGGTACCAACTGGTCGAACTACAGCTATTTCGTAGGCGACATTTTTGGTGCACCGCTGGCCATTGAAGGAATTTTGGCATTCTTCATGGAAGCTACGTTTATCTCCATCATGTTCTTTGGGTGGAATAAAGTGAGCAAAGGCGTTCACCTCGCAGCTACCTGGCTTACTATCACCGGTGCCACATTGTCTGCACTCTGGATTTTGGTTGCCAATGCATGGATGCAGCTTCCGCTCGGAATGGAGTTTAACCCAACTACAGTCCGCAATGAAATGGTCGATTTTTGGGCCATCATTTCATCACCGGTTGCCATCAACAAATTCTTCCACGCTGTAGCGTCTGGATGGGTTGAAGCTTCTGTGGTAGTTGTGGGCATCAGCTCTTGGTATTTAATGAAGAAACGGAATGTAGAATTTGCAAAGAAAAGCATTAGAGTCGCTGCGTCTTTTGGATTATTTGCAGTGCTGTTTATTATTTATACCGGACACGGATCGGCTCAGCAAATTGCTAAGCATCAACCTATGAAACTGGCTGTGATGGAAGGACTTTACGAAGGTCAGGAAGGTGCTCCGCTGGTGGCAATGGGAATTGTTAATCCTAAAAAAGAAAAGTATAATGACGATGTGGATCCAGTTATTATGGCGATTGAATTTCCAAAAATGCTTTCATGGCTGTCTTTTAGTGATGTAAACGCTTACGTTCCGGGTATCAGAAATATCGTGGAAGGCGGATATACAAAACCGGACGGTAAAATAGCAGATTCTTTCGAAACGAAAAAGCAAATGGGGCAAACAGCCATTGCAGCTTTGAAAGACTTTAAAGCAGCTGAAGCAGCAAAAGATACTACTGCTATGGCAGTGCATAAAACCACGCTTGACGCCAACTATAAATATTTCGGATATGGATATTTAGATAAACCCGAAGATACAATTCCAAATGTACCTCTTGTGTTCTATTCTTTCCACTTGATGGTGATTTTGGGCGTTTTATTCCTATTCAATTTTGCACTTGCCTTATTCTTAGGATATAAAAATAAATTGTCGGAATATAAGTGGGTTTTATGGTTGTTCTTATTGACAATTCCTTTGGCGTATCTAGCCGGACAGCTTGGATGGATTGTAGCCGAAGTGGGACGTCAACCTTGGACTATTCAGGATATTTTGCCGGTTCAGGCTGCCGTGTCTAGTCTTCAAACTTCGTCCGTAGTAATTACATTTGTTTTGTTTGCCGTTCTGTTTACTGTCTTGTTGATAGCTGAGATAAGCATCATGTTGAAGCAAATACGTAAAGGGCCGGATAACGCAAACAAACCAACGAATATTAACGCTTAAAAAATACAACTATGATAACATATTCATTTCTACAACATTACTGGTGGTTTTTGATATCACTGTTGGGCGGATTGCTTTCATTCCTGCTTTTCGTTCAGGGCGGACAAACGTTAATCAAATCCTTGGGGAAAACGGAAGACGAACGCAAACTTTTGACGAATGTAATTGGTAAAAAGTGGCATTACACTTTTACTACGCTGGTAACTTTTGGAGGTGCATTTTTTGCTTCATTCCCGCTATTTTACTCCACCAGTTTCGGTGGTGCTTATTGGGTTTGGATGCTGATTTTATTCTGCTTCATCGTTCAGGCAGTTTCTTATGAGTATCAAAATAAACCGGGCAATTTCTTCGGAAAAAATGCTTATCGCGGATTACTTTTCTTTAACGGTTTAGTAGGAACATTCCTGATTGGCGCCGCAGTAGCTACGTTTTTTACCGGTTCTCAATTCAGCGTAAACAAAGCAAATATCGCTGATTTTTCAGGTCAGTTTGCACCAATTATCAGCCAATGGCAAAGTCCTTGGATGGGATTAGAACTGCTTTTCTCTGATCTTCGGGTTTGGTTGCTTGGTTTTGCGGTGTTCTTTTTAACTCGCACGTTGGCAGTACTTTTCTTCAAAAACAGAATTAGCAACGAACCAATTGAAGGAAGACTGGACAGAGCACTTTTGATAAATGCAGCTCTATTCCTGGTATTTTTCCTTGCGTTTCTTATCTGGACTTTACTCGCCAAAGGATTTGCTGTAGATCCGGCAACAGGCGTAGTTTCAATGGAACAGTTCAAATATTTCCATAATCTTATTCAAGTGCCAGCTTTGCTTATTTTACTTCTGGTAGGAGTTGTGGGCGTTTTGTATGGAATTGGTTTTTCTGTAATGAAAAAAACGTGGAGAAAAGGTATCTGGTTTGCAGGTATTGGAACGGTAATTACGGTTACAACGTTATTCTTAATGGCCGGATATAACAATACCGCTTACTATCCTTCAACTTATGATTTGCAAAGTTCATTGACGATATTTAACTCATCTTCAAGTTATTATACTTTGAAAGTGATGTCGTTAGTTTCCTTGTTAATTCCGTTTGTGTTGGCTTATATTTTCTATGCTTGGAGAGCTTTGGAAAAAGACCACATGACAATAGACGAGTTCAAAGAAGGACATTCATATTAAATTCTAAAATTAGAAATTAGAATTCAGAAATTTGAAATAAAAAACTCCCGAAGTGCAATGCGCTTCGGGAGTTTTAATATTGTAAAAATGTTTAATTTCTAATTAGTTCTATGACATTTTCGAGGCTTTTAATTACTATAACATTTTCCGGCAATTCCACTTCTTTTCCGCTGTGATTTAGAAAAACAGCATCAATTCCTGCCAGCGAAGCACCAATTATATCTGCATCAAAACTATCACCAATCATCAGTACTTCATGTTTCTCAGCATTATTCAGTGAAAGAGCATGTTCAAAGATTTTTGGGTCAGGTTTCAAAGCTCTAACCGCTTCCGAAAGTACTACATGCTGGAAATATTCCTCAATTCCAGAATTTCGCAGTTTCCGATATTGCACTTCAACAAATCCATTGGAAATAATAGTCAGTGGCAGGTTTTCTTCTTTGCAAAAATCTAGTAATTCCTTCGCAAAAGGCACAAGGATAGTTTTGGTAGCCAATCGATCCAGGAAATCGGTATTCATTTTTAGTGCTAATTCCTTGTCGTTAATTCCAATTTCCAGGAGTGGAAAATGAAATCTTTCCACAATCAAAAAATCTTTTGTGATAAGTCCTTGCCCGTATTGCGACCAAAGCTCCAGATTTCGCTTGGAGTAGATTTTGTAAAATTCCTCGAAACTTTTGCTGTGCTGATCCAGATTTTCGGCATAGAAAACATCACGCAAAGCTTCTTTGGCATTGGCATGAAAATCCCAAATCGTATCGTCTAAATCTACGAAAATGAATTTGTATTTAGTCTCCAAAATAAGTGTTTGTTTGGTTTAGTCCACTTCTACCACCAGATATTTACTTATGCTCCAGAATTCATTAGGGTCAGTAATGACAAGCATATAATTGTCATTTTCCTTCTCCAGTTTATAACTGGTGCGCGGGTGATTGGTCAGAAGTTTTGCTTTGGATTTAGAATAAAGTGGAATTGAATTAGTAGAACGTGCATCAACTTTTACAAAGTAATTTTTATTAAAATCAGCTTGCAGAATTTTTTTCGCACTGAAAATTCCATCGGATGAGATAATTTTATTGTCTTTCAGCTCTTTTACCGAACCAATGGCATACCAAGCAGAATTCAAGGCTTCGTCTTGCTGCTGGATGACTTCCTGTTTCTCCACGTTTTGCTGTGAAAGGTCTTCCACGTTTTTGCCCAATTCATCCACAGTCGTGCCTAATTTAGTGATAACCGAATCTTTTTGAACAAGTTGTTTCTGCAAACGAGCTACTTTTGTCGATTCTTCGTTGAGTTGCTTTGTCAGCGATTCAAGCGTTTTTTCCAGATTATCGAGTTGAAAAGTGCTGCGTTTCATTTTTGTACGCAGTTTTTCAAGTTCTTCCTGGTTGGATTTGATCAGTTCGTTTATAAATGCAACATCGTCAGTTACGCGATTGCGGATATCCTGCGGAGTGTTTTCGCTAAGCGGACGAACCGGAATGATGTTTTGTGCCGCTTTTATCTTTTCAATTCCTTGTTGAACATCGAATAAAGTGGCAAAATAATCGTTCACTTCTTCCTGAAGCTGAAGTTTGTAGGTTTGCAGCGAGTCGTTTTCGGCTTTCAGTCTCTCAATTTCGCGTTCGCTTTGCTGCCCGCAAGAAGTTAAAAGCAGGATTACAGCCGCGAGAGATATAAATAACTTATTCATAAAGTGAGTTTTATAAATTAACTGATTGAAGCGTAATTTTGTTCTCGATTAGAAATGAAGTCTCTGCAAATTTAGTAAATAATCCAATACGGAGGTAATTTTATTCATCAAATCCGGCTACAATTATTACAAATTCACCTTTCGGAGCATGTTCGGTAAAATGTGCCACCAATTCTCCCAAAGTTCCGCGAACAGTTTCTTCGTAAATTTTTGAAATTTCACGGGAAACGGATGCTTTTCTTTCCGTTCCGAAAACTTCGGCAAATTGCGTGAGTGTTTTCAAAACACGGAACGGCGATTCATAGAAAATCATGGTTCGGGTTTCTGTCGCTAATGAATTAAGTTTCGTCTGCCGACCTTTTTTCTGAGGTAGAAATCCTTCGAAACAAAAGCGGTCGTTTGGCAGACCGGATGCTACAAGTGCCGGAACAAAGGCAGTTGCGCCGGGCAAACATTCTACTTCAATGTCATTTTCCACGCACGCTCTGACGACCAAAAAACCAGGATCGGAAATTGCAGGCGTGCCGGCGTCTGAAATCAAAGCCACTTTTTCACCCGATTTTATTCTGTCCACCACGTGCTGAACTGTTTTATGCTCGTTGAATTTGTGGTGCGACTGCATCGGAGTTTTTATGTCAAAATGCTTTAGCAAAAATCCACTTGTACGCGTATCTTCAGCTAAAATCAGCCCAACTTCATTCAATACTTTTATTGCTCTGAAGGTCATGTCTTCCAGATTGCCGATGGGAGTTGGTACTACGTAAAGTTTCATTTTTTTAAATTAGAAATTAGAAGTTAGAAATTAGAAATTAGAGTTTTTACTTAATCAATATCTTTTTCGAATGAGTTGCAAAAATTCTTCAGCATGCGGATTGTCATCGCTCCAGCCAAATTTTGATTTCAGAAATGACTTGGCTTCCTCGTATTTTGCCAGTTGGTTCAAGTATGAGATAGTTTTATTCATTACTTCGCCATTGCCATTGAAAAGTTCACGCTGAAAGCGGAAACGATCGCCGATATTCATTGCTTGACGAATATCATCGATTTTTTGGTTTGCCAGATTGTCACTAAGCGAATTTGTGCCTTGCTCCACAAGTTTATCATTTACCGAAACTCCGTTTGTAACCGGAATTACTTCAGGAGTTTCTACTTGAGCGGTTTCGGTCACAATTTCTTCTTTCGGCTCTATGTGAGGCGTATGACTGGCAGTAACTTGCTGAATAGGGTAGGACAGAATTTCCTCGTTTTCGCTCAGTTCCTCCACTTCCATTTCCTCCTGGAATTCTTCTTTTTTTGCACTTTCAAAATCAACTTCAGTAGGAATTTCATTTTTCTGTTCTGCTAAACCAGCTGCTTCATCCAGCAATTTTTCGGTGTCGATGTATTGCTCTTCAGCAGCCAACATTTTATCTTCATATTCCTCAATTTCATCGTGAAGTTCTTCGATATGAGAATCCAGCGGAGCATCAAAATTATTTTTCTCAAATTCATGAAAATCCGGAGCTACTTCCACTTCATCTTCTTCCGCACCAAATTCCTGATAATCGATTGCGCCCAATTCTTCAGTGTAATTATCATTAAGCGATTTTAGTGAATTTACAATGTTTTCAGCCTTTTGCGTAGCCAGACGAAGCATTGGAGCCGGAAAAGTAGTCATTTGCTCAAAACCCTCAGTCAGCAACTGAAGTTCCTCAATATCCTTTCTCAGTAAAACAACAATAAAATCTTTGTTCATATCTTTTTCTGTATTATTAGGTTCGATATAAGTATTTTTTTTATTTTTGTAAAAAAATGACGTGTAAAAATAAATTGCTGTAAAGATACAAATTAATGTATTGAAAAAAATATAGTAATTTCCAAAATTTCAATAAAATAATGATTTATTCTGAGCAAAATCATCCAAATCAGCTGCGAAAGGGAAGTATAGAAGTAATTTGCGGCTCCATGTTTTCCGGAAAAACTGAGGAACTTATCCGTAGATTGAAGCGAGCAAAGTTTGCAAAACAGCGTGTTGAGATTTTCAAGCCGAAAATTGACACTCGCTATTCCGAAGAAGATGTTGTATCGCACGATAAAACCACAATTACTTCAACGCCGGTCGAATCTTCTGGAAGTATATTGCTGATGACCAGCGAAGTGGATGTGGTCGGAATTGACGAAGCGCAGTTTTTTGATGAAGGTTTAGTGGATGTTTGCTCCAAATTAGCAGATAACGGAATTCGTGTGATTGTAGCCGGATTGGATATGGATTTTCGCAGAACGCCATTCGGCCCAATGCCTGATTTAATGGCGATTGCAGACGATGTTTACAAAGTACACGCGATTTGTGTTCGATGCGGATCTTTGGCTTATGTTTCGCACAGATTAGTTGCAGGAGAAAAGCAAGTTTTGTTAGGCGAAATGAACGAATACGAACCAATTTGTCGCGATTGTTTTAATGTAGCGATGAAGTAAACTTGAAAATAGGATATGAAAAAGGGACAGCAATTACGTTGTCCCTTTTTTGTGAATTATTCTGAAAAATTATTTTTCCACTTTCTTAATATCTCTGATCATCAGCTGAATAGTCGTATTGTTGTTGAAAGTATTTTCCTCCAAAGTGTAGCAAATATCCAGCGGATTGAGCGCTTTCAAGTGATTGTTGAACTCGTGCATACGAAAAGCAATGCCGCTCATTACATTTTCCGAACTGCTGTCAATTAATTCCAATTTAAGGTGTTCCTGATCTTTCCCAACCAAGCGGCTGCTACCGTAATCATAAACTTTTTTCGATTCAAAAATGGGCTTCATATTTCCCGGTCCAAATGGTCCAAATTGCTTCAAAACCCGGAAAAACTTAGGTGTAATATCTTTGAATTCAAGCACAGCGTCAATCTCAATTTGCGGATAAGTTTGATGTTCTTCGATGTTTTCAGCCACATACTCTTCAAAACGACGGCTAAATTCTTCCACATTTTCCACTTTCATGGTCAATCCGGCTGCGTACATGTGACCGCCGAAATTCTCCAGCAAATCTTTGCAGGATTCTACGGCTTTGTACAAGTCAAATCCGGAAACCGAACGCGCAGAACCCGATGCAAAACCATTTGATTCGGTCAAAACAATTGATGGTTTGTAATATTCTTCGGAAAGGCGAGAAGCCACAATTCCGATTACACCTTTGTGCCAATCGGGTTTGTAAACTACGATGGATTTCCTATTTGTAAAGCTGTCGTCGCTTCTGATTAGCGCAATGGCATCATCGGTGATGTTTTTATCCAAATCCTTGCGGTCGTTGTTGTAAACATTGATGGTGCTGCTGCGATTTAGCGCAAATTTATCGTCTTTGGAAACAAGCAATTCCACTGCTTCCGAAGCTAATTTCATTCTTCCCGAAGCATTGATGCGTGGACCGATTTTGAATACAATATCGCTGATGGAAATTTCCCGATCTTTCAGTCCGCAAACTTCGATAATGGCTTTTACGCCCGTACTTGGATTGGAATTAATTTGTTTTAAGCCGTAATAAGCCAAAATCCTATTTTCTCCGGTAATCGGCACAATATCCGAAGCGATACTCAGCGCAGCCAAATCAAGCAGCGGCGTCAGTTGCTCGAAACTGATATTATTTTCCATCGAAAAAGCCTGCATAAACTTAAATCCAACTCCGCAGCCCGAAAGGTGTTTGTATGGATATTCGCAGTCGCTTCGTTTTGGGTCGAGTACAGCCACGGCCGGCGGCAGTTCATCGTCCGGATTGTGGTGATCGCAGATGATAAAGTCAATTCCAAGCGTTTTGGCATATTTGATTTTCTCAATGGCTTTTATTCCACAGTCAAGCGCAATGATAAGCGTTATATCATTGTCTTTGGCAAAATCAATTCCTTTGATAGAAATGCCGTAACCTTCGTTGTAGCGGTCGGGGATATAGAAATCAAGATTTGAATAAAACTTGATTAAGAAACGGTAAACGAGCGAAACAGATGTTGTGCCGTCTACGTCATAGTCGCCATAAATCATTATTTTCTCATTTCTTTGCATTGCTTTGGTCAGTCTTTCCACTGCCAAATCCATGTCCTTCATCAGGAATGGGTCGTGCAAATCATTCAAGTCCGGTCGGAAGAAAGAACGTGCATCGTCAAATGTCGTTACTCCTCTTTGTACTAGAAGTTGAGCTAATATAGGGCTGATACTTAATTCATTGGCGAGATTTTCTTTAATTTCATTTTCTTGTTCGGAGAGTTCCGAATAAATCCATTTATTTATCATTTTGTTAATTATTATTCCTTCCGGTTTTGAAATGCCGTTGCATCTCAAAAAATCATCCGCACAATTCATCCATTCATCTGCACTTTTCATTCCTCCTCACAGCTCAACCTCAAACAATGACTTTTTGCTTAGATTTATAACACATCTAAAAGTCTAATCGTTCACAAATATAATCAAATTGTTGCAATCTTAAATCTTATTCTTGCAATTTTTAAGAAAATGATTGCTGATAGCGGTGTAATCTTGACTTTTTAAAATGAAAAATCCGTTTTTGAAGAATATTAATTTTTCAAAAACGGATTTATATTTCTTAATGTTTTACGAGTTTATTTCACCACAAATTTGTAAGTTTTGAATTTTGATTTTACTAAAATTACACCTTGTGGAAGTTTGCCGTGAATGCTCACTTGTTGTCCACTCAGATTATACGCTTTCAGCAAATTCAAATCTCCATTTGTGAAAATCCGACCATTTTCAATCCAGATTTTCTCGTTATCCGCCAGCTGGTTTTCAACTCCTGTACTTAAAATAATTCTAGGAGTGATATAATATTGACAACCATCGTCTGTCATATTGCTTCCATCTCCCCAGTTGTTGATGGCGTAGGCAGTTCCCGAGTTTCCTTGATTAAACTGCGATGTGCCGGACGTGATGATGAAATAATTATTTTTGTAAATCGGTGTAAATTTCCATCCGCCGGCTGTTTGAGTGCCGGAAATAGCAGTCAATCTTGGTGTGGCTGTGCTGATGTAAGTTTCAGAAGTTTTATTTACTAATGAAAAAGTTCCATCTTCCAGCGCAACTAATTTCCAGAGAAATTTATCGTTGTTTTCAACGTAGCTTTCGCCTAAAAGTGTTTGATTTGTTCCTTGATATGCAACTGATCTATTTTCCCGAACGGCAGTCAGCGAGTACCAAATTGTTTCTTCTGTATTGCTTGCAATCGGATAATTTATTCCGGATTTGTAACTGTCAAGTGCTGCCAGAAGGTTTGCTTTTGCAGTACGAAGTTCAGTTGCAGTGCTTGCAGGATTGTTTGCAATTGATACCGCAGTTTCAATTGCATTACTTAACGAATTTCCAACTTCTAAAGAATATTCGCCCGGATTTTTTCCGCTTACAGTTGACATTTTGAAGCCGCTGGCAGTTTCAATTGCCATTTGCAATGAATCTACGGCATCTGCACCAATCATACTCTCCAATCGGAACATATATTGGCATCCTGTGTCTGTGGTGTTATTTCCGCCTCCCCAATTGTAGATTTGGTAATTTTGTCCGCTCCCGGTTTGGTTCAATTGTGCATCTCCATTTACTATGGCAAAATATTGATTGGTGTAAATGGGAGTAAAAGTCCAACCGCCCGAAGTCGGAATTCCACTTTGTGCTTTAAGCGGTGTATTATAAGTTGAATTTGGGTTAATGTGGCTATCTTTTACTTTGCTGACAAGATTATAAGTTCCATCCGTATTTTGCACAATTTTCCAAAGAAACTTGTCTGTATTAGCGGTAAAAAACTGACCAATTAAGCTCATATTGTCGCCCTGATACGCCACAAAACGACTAGCATCACGGTTTGGAGCTGAAAGCGAATACCAGTATTGTTTTTCGGCAGTACTTACTTTCGGCATATTGATGTTTTTCTTGAAAGTCTCAATTTGCGTAATCAGAAGTTCAGCTGCAGCTTTGTATTCTTCGTTACTTAGATTTGGATTGTTTCTTACGACAGAAGCAGCATCTATGTTTTTTTGCAGCTCTGCTACCGCTGTCGTTGAGTACTTTCCCGGCTCTGAACCTACTATTGCCGCGTTTTTGGTAGAATTTGCCTTGTCAATGGCATTTATCAGTACGTCCATCGATGGATTCATGTTTTTATCGGGAGAATAAATCAGTCCATCTACAGCGTCTTTTCCGTCAGGAGTTACGAATACGAATGTAAACATCCATTTCATTAAACGAACTTCATTTCTTGAAAATCCGTTGTTTGGCAACTTAATCAGAACTTTGTTCCAGCCTTCATTTAGCGTCACAGGAATTGGTGGTCGAGCCGTGAAATTTTCATTTTTTAATGTAATTTCATTCGTTTTCGAAGTGTGCGTGTTTTGCCAAACAGGAGGATTTATTGCAGCGCCATTCAACCAAACTTTGCTGTTGTAGTAATCCCACTGACCTTGCGGAGCAGCCAAATCTGCTTCAGAGCGACCGTAATTTTGGAATTCCAATTGCAAGCCTACTGTTTGCTGTGTTGGAGAATAAACGTAAGTATAAGTGTATGCCGTGTGATTTGCTTGTGGATTGGCGTAAAATGCAGGTATCAGCGTTCCCCAAACGTGGCGAAGGTAAATTCCTGCTCCAACTGCACTACTTGTATTATACGCTTTTCCATTGTAGGTGTACGAAGTCGCAGGTTCTTGAGTTTCCGGAGGAAAAACGGTATTCACGTTTCCATTGTTTGGAAATGGATCGGTGATTTTCCAAAGCACGTTTGTTTGTTTCACGTATGCAATCGGCTCATCTTTCAGGTGATTTGCTTTATGATACAGAAAACGTCTTTCCCAATCGGCAAATTCAATGTCAGTCGGATCTAATTTTGTTCCAATAGTATAGAAATAACCTTTTCCACCACCAAGCCAGGAGCGCTCAGCAGCGGCAAGCATCGATTGATAAAAGGCATTTTGAATAACAATATCTCTGTCTGTCGGTACCATGCGGTCATTCCAAATTCCCACAATCAAACCCGGATACTGGTGACTGCCTTTGGTTTGCATGGCGATTGTGCTATTATACAAGCTTACCACATCAGCGTATTGGTCGTAGTGATTGATGTAATGCAAACGTGAATCGATTGATGGCAGTGAACCCAACGTGCTTCCGCCGCTCGACCACATGTGAACCATGTCCACATCACTTTCGGTATAACCGTGCCCAGGTCTCCAAACGACAATTTTCTTCCCTTTTGCACGAATATGTGAAGTCATTTGCTGGATAAAATACTCTACGCTAATATTTGCACCTGCTTTGTCAGGATCACGCACCTCATCGCTTCCAATGTGCATCCACTCTACGTCAGCAAATGTTTCACAAGCTTCTGTCATAATGACTTTCATTTCAGCCAAACCTGCTGAGGTCAGCATCACGTGACCCATTGCTTTTCGAAAAGCTTCACTGTGTCCTGGCATATCAATTTCCGGAATTACTTGAATACCGTGTTCGCGTGCATATTTTACCAGTTCTTTTGCTTGCTCAATGGTGTAATATTTCCCCGGATAACGTGAAAAACTGGAATTTGCATTCAGTTGCGGATAGACTTTACTTTCCAATCGCCAACCTTGATTTTCGGTCAAATGCCAGTGAAAAGTATTGATTTTATAGCGAGAAAGTAATCGGATATGTTTTTTTAATTCATCAAATTCAAGAAAACTACGACCTACATCGTGCATATATCCGCGAAGTCGAAATGCCGGCCAGTCGGTAATTTTGCATGCGTTCACAGTATTTCCACTTCCTTCAGCCAATTGCCAAAGCGTTTGTACAGCCCAATACGCGCCTTTGGAAGTGGTAGCCAAAATAATGATTTTGTCTGCAGTAATTTCAATGCTATAAGCTTCATCTTGAAATTCCGCTCCTGCAACACTCGAAGTTAACTCAACAACGATGCTTGCCGAACCGGTTCCAAGGTTTCCGCTATTAGCAGTGATAAATGAATTCAATTCATTGCTTACAAAAACGAAATCCGCACTTTTAGGTGTAGTTACAGTAATCGGCTGAGCCAGATTGAAACTACCTGCATTCATTTTTATTTGCTGGGGTTTGGGCAAAAGATGCTCCACGCCGGCAAATGCAACAGTGCTTATCAAAAGCAGCAGTGTAATTAGATGTAATTTTGTTTTCATTTTAAAATGGTGTAAAATAATGAAATATAAGAAATTGAAATTTATCTAACTGCAATTTTATAGGCTTGATTTGGCGTTACAACTATAATTACGCCTGTCGGCAAAATTTGATTTTGCATTAATTCTTGTCCTGCAACGTTGTAAATTTTTACAGGAATACTTGGATCGCTAAGTACTAAGCGTCTGTGAACGATCTTGATTTTCAGATTAATTATTTGTGTGTTTGTGGTGCTTGTTGTGATTTTTTCGCGACGAATAACGAATTTACAGCCCGTGTCATTCATTTCATTTCCACCGCCTTAGTTGTAAATTTGGTAATCTTTTTCTGGGTTTGTTTGGTTCATTTGAACATTTCCGGAAGTGATAATAAAGAAATTGGCATCACCTGTTGGAGTAAATTCCCATCCGCCGGAAGTCAGCATTGTGCTGCTTGTGTTCAGTGGTTTGTCGTAATTAGCTTTGTTGGAAATATTGCTGTTTCCACTTTTGCTGACAATGGCAAATGTGCCATCGTTCAATTCGCTCAATTTCCACAGAAAAGAATCGTCTTCCGATTTGAAGCTACTTCCAACTAATGTGTTGTTGTTGCCCGGATAAGTGATAAACATACTGCCACGCAAAGGTGTGTGGAATGAGTACCAATATTGTTCCGAATCTGTGGATGCTAAAGGTAAATATTTGGAGTTTTTATAGGTTTCCAGTGCATCCCAAAGTGTTAATCGGGCAGCTTGAAATTCCGCGTCACTTGTTCCAAGGTCACGTACAGAAGTTGCATCTGCAATGGCACTATTCAAAATATTGGTATTTTCAGATGAAAATTGTCCTGGATCTTCGCCTTTATCGGCTTTATTCACAAAATCCAATGCGCTGTCAATCATTGACGTAAGCATTGTTTTTTCGTTTAATTCGGTATCACCGAGTGAGTTTATGACTTTTTTAGCGTCAACGATTACATTTTCAGCCGGAATTAAAGCCATGTTATTTGGGTCAAAAGCAGCAAGTGCGTTATCAATCTGAGTTAATGCGGTTTGATAGCCGGCTTTTTTGAAATAATCTTTCAGAATTCTGATTTTTTCAAACTGCTGAATACCTTCAATCATTCTTTCGAAGCGCATAGATGTTCGCGCTCCCGGATAAATCAAGTAAGTATCTCCGGCTGCCCAAGAACGGAAACGACTGTCAGTCAAAGGATTTTGAACCCAGCAATTCAACGCCCAGCGTAAATAACCATCAAAATTTGCTTTTGCAGCATACCACGCAAACCACTCCGATTCTGCCGGCGGACTAAATGTGAAAGTATTCGGGCGAGATTCCTCGCAAGAAGTATAGTAGGTTGTGATTTTGCCTTCGGCACGGCGTTGCTCGATTTGCTGATCGGTAAAGTTCCAGCGAAGTGCCACGCAATAATCATCAAGATCATTCACCAATTCACTGTGGTATGCACCGGCAAGCGAGATTTTGAACTCGGGATCTGCATTGCGGATTACAGCAATTGCTTTTTGCATCACATCCATCGGGCGTTCGTCCATGGAAATATGTGTGATGTTAAACCAACCTTTTGCCTTTAGGTGAGCCGCGAAATCTTTCAGCATCGCAGTCCACATTTCTGTGTAAAGTGCTTCGCCGGGTTTGGTGGATGCATCAACGTATTTATTACTTGCTTCGTCAAAGTAGCGGAATGAAAATTTCCAAGGAATCATCGAATAGCAGTTGATTTGTTTGTCAACGCCAAGCGACATCATCAGTTCCACCCATTTGTCAAAAATTGTATAATCAAAATCCCAGCTGCCGTCTGTTTTCTTAATCCACTCAATCATTGAACCGTAAATATCTTCGGTTTGACCGTTCCATGGGTCGTAAATAATGGATGCTGTGATTACTTTTCCTCCGGCATCGGCATAGAGTTTATGCTCGTATTTCAGCGCGTCCAAGTGCTCTTGCGACCAAGGTTCCACACCATAATAGCGTGAAATTGAATACGGATTTTGCCACAAATCTAAGTGAAATTTCCAGTCTAAAACTGCAGGAAGAGTGTGATTTTGAACTTTTACAGAAAGTTTAAGTGTTTCTTCCACATTTCCATTCAGTAAGATTTTCACGTCAGCATTGTAAATTCCCGGTACAGTATTTTCCGGTACAGCCAAACGCAGCCAAACCGGTTGAGTGGTCATGGCTTTAATTTCAAGTTCTAAAGCGTGATGATCAATTGGGTCAGCTACAAACGATGAATCGAAATTTGCAGGATTTCTATGTCCGCATGCTCCACCGCCGGGATTTAGCTCGTCGGTCATCACATAACGCACAAAACCTGAAAACACATTCTCTGAAGAAATTTTTAGTGAAGCATCGGCTTGATTGATAAAATCGCCAACTTCATAGCTGAGCATTTTATTGCCTGAACGATTGGAAACTACGAATTGCGCAGAAACACGTTCGCCTTTCCAGGCGGTTAGTTGCAGCGTTTTATTTTTAGAAACAGTTACCGGTTCTTCTTTTTTATATCGAGTATCTGTATTGCCCCAAGTGAAAGAATGCGCAGGTTGCGATGACCAAAGCGCGATATTTCTGGGCGTTGGATTGGCTAATTCGGTGTAGGAAGTGATAGGATAGGAGCTTTGCGCTGCCAATCCTACAATGACAGAAAGGAAAAGAAAAATGAATAAAATACGGCTTTTCATGAAATTTCGCGATTTTTGTGTAGATTGATTTAAGTGATTAATTTTCAATCTACAAAAGTATGTTTTTTTTGCGTAACTGACAAGTTAAAACGATATTTAAAGTAATAAATAAATGAAATGTGAGTTGTATTTTAAAATATATTAATAATTGATTATAAAATATACGTTTTTACATTTCTATTAAATTTACTGTTTTTTTCCATTAGTTATTTGCAGATAAAAACAATGTTCGTATTTTTGCGAACAATAATTTTTTAAATGAATATAAAAGCCGAAAATATCGAAAAATTGACTCTTTTCGCGAAAGCGATGGGTCATCCTACACGCATGGAGATTCTTGCGTTTCTATTAGAGCAGGAAACGTGCTATTTCGGTGATATTCATGAAGTTTTCCCCAATGCCAAGGCAACCATCTCGCAACATTTGAAGGAACTGAAAAGTGCCGGATTGATAAAAGGAGAAATTGAAGGTCCGAAGGTAAAATATTGCATTGATGATGAAAATTGGAAACTTGCAAAAGTTCTTTTCGGAGATTTTTTCAAAAATGAAGTTAAGAAAAATTGTTGCGATTAAAAAATTTTGAAATAATTGTTCGGTATTTTACGAACTGATAAAATGTTAGAAATGAAATTATGGAAACTCCAAACAACAAGGACAGCAAAAAAACAAATGAAGAGCTGAAACAATTGGTAAAAGAGCGATACAGTTCTTTGGCGTTGAATAGTGCGGCTTTGAAAGGTGCGTGTTGCTGCGGAACTAATCCGGCTGCGCCTTCCAAAAAAGTTTTTACCATTATGAGTGAAGATTACAGCAAACTTAAAGGTTATGAGCCGGACGCGGATTTAGGTGTAGGATGCGGTTTGCCAACTGAATTTGCAGGATTAAAACTCGGCAACACGGTTATAGATTTAGGTTCCGGAGCAGGAAATGACTGCTTTGTAGCACGAGAAGAAGTTGGTGAAACGGGTAAAGTTATTGGCGTGGATTTCTCATCGGCAATGATAGAAAAAGCACGCAAAAATACGGCAAAAAGAGGATACGATAATGTCAATTTCATTGAAGGAGATATCGAAAATATGCCTTTGGCGGAAAATATGGCCGATGTGGTAATCAGTAATTGTGTGATAAATCTGCTGCCCGAGAAAAATATGATTTTCAAGGAAATTTATCGTGTACTGAAACCCGGCGGACATTTGTGTGTATCTGACGTAGTGCTTGACGGCGTTTTTCCAAAGGAATTTACGAATAATGCTGCCATGTATGCCGGATGCATTGCCAGTGCCATTCAGCGAAATGATTATCTGAAGGAAATTGAAAAGGCAGATTTTCAAAACATCGCTGTTCAGCGTACTAAAAAAGTGCTAATTCCAGATGAAGTCCTGCAAGAACATTTGGATGAAGATACTATTCAAAAATACAAAGCAGGGGATGTTGGAATTTATTCAATTACGGTAACTGCTTATAAACCAAACTAAAACATAAATATGAAAGTTTTAATTCTTTGCACAGGAAATAGCTGCCGAAGCCAAATGGCTCACGGGTTTTTGCAATCTTTTGATGAAAACCTGACCGTTTGTTCGGCAGGAACGGAAGCAACTGGAAAACTCAATCAAAAAGCGGTTGCCGTGATGAAAGAAATCGGTATTGATATCAGTCACTACACTTCAGATTCTGTAGAAAAATACTTAAATGACGAATGGGATTATGTGATTACCGTGTGTGGCGGTGCCAATGAGGCTTGTCCTGCATTTCAGGGAAAAGTAAAACATCGTTTGCATATCGGATTTGATGACCCAAGCCACGCTGTGGGTACACCGGAATTTATTGACAGCGAATATATTCGGGTGAGAGATGAAATTAAGGATGGATTTTGGAAATTTTACGAAGATAATTTGAAGAGATGAAAGCAAAATTAAAAACCGCTGACCGATTCCTGACGCTTTGGATATTTTTAGCCATGTTTGTCGGAGTGATTTCAGGTTGGTTATTTCCGGCTATCGCGGATTTCTGGAATTCTATGTCGGTTGGAACTACGAATTTACCTATTGCAATCGGACTAATCGTGATGATGTATCCACCACTAGCCAAAGTAAAATACGAAGAATTGTGGGATGTTTTCAAAAACATTAAGATTTTGGGACTTTCGCTGGTGCAAAACTGGATAATTGGACCCGTTTTGATGTTCTTTCTGGCTATCATTTTCTTACAATTCAACGTGGATTACATGTACGGACTTATCCTGATTGGACTTGCTCGTTGTATCGCCATGGTGATTGTGTGGAATGATTTAGCTCGTGGCGATCGTCAATACGCAGCCGGACTGGTGGCGTTTAATTCGATTTTTCAAATCCTGTTTTTCTCGTTTTACGCCTATTTCTTTATAGCTGTCTTGCCTGGATGGTTCGGACTTCCAAATAATTCCATTGTGGAAAATATAACTATGCTCGAAATTGCAAAAAGTGTATTGATTTACCTTGGAATTCCGATGCTTGCCGGATTTTTGACGAGATATATCGGTGTGAAATTGAAAGGCACAAACTGGTATGAACGAAAATTAGTCCCTAAAATCAGTCCGTTGACATTAATTGCACTGCTTTTCACGATTGTTGTCATGTTCTCGCTGAAAGGTGAGTATATCATCAAATTACCGTTGGATGTGATGAGAATAGCCATTCCATTGCTGATTTACTTCATAATTATGTTTGTTTTTTCGTTCTGGATGAGCAAAAAAGCCGGAGCCAATTACGAGCAATCAACAACGCTTTCGTTTACTGCTGCCAGCAATAATTTTGAGCTGGCAATTGCTGTGGCAATCGCAGTTTTCGGAATTAATTCCGGCGAAGCTTTCGCGGCTGTGATTGGACCGCTTGTGGAAGTTCCGGTGATGATTGGGTTGGTGAATGTAGCATTCTGGTTTAAGAAAAAGTGGTTTTCATAAATAATTTGAAACCAATTAAACGAATAGAGCTACTTTCTCAAGCAGCTCTATTCTTCTTAAAAAACAAACAAAAATTTAGTCTAAACGCAAACTATAAAACAAACTACATGTAACGCATAATTACCTGTATATCTTTGACTTCGTCGTCTTTTATCGGGAATGAAAAGTCGTCAAACTTTGGCTTTTTCAACTTTTTCAGACTGAAATTTGAAAATCCAAATCCTTCTCTCGGAACGCCTAAAATGTTGTATTCCATTTTGCCGTTATCATTTTCATCGTCCAGCACAGAAAGTCCGTATATTCCAGCTTTGACCGGAACCTGAATATTCAAAACTCCGTTTTTAATTTTTTTCTTATCGCAATTGACCGTGAAAAAATCTTTCTCGGATTTAAAGCCTTTTTCATCGCTAAATACTGCAATTCGAATTGTGCCTTTAGTGCTGGCTTTCAGGTTTTTGATTGTTACATTCAGGCTTTGTGAATTGGCATGTCCATACTGAAATACCATAAACAGCAGGCTCAATGTCATAATTAATTTTGCTCTCATACGAATTCATTTTTATAAGGTTCATAGCTGTGCCTTATCGGCATTTTCATTCGTTCATCAAAATTGAACTTGCATAGTTGAAATCAAACTTTATGCAAGTATAACGAATATGCGCGCCGATTCAATCCGTATTTTAAAACACAAACTGAGAATTGTAGTCCGACTTTTAAAGAATAAACGGTGGAGGATTATTCCGCTTTGTTCAGAAACTGATTGCGGAAAGCCACGGGAGTTAAGCCTGTGAGCGACTTAAAAACGGTGTAGAACGAAGATTTGCTGTTAAATCCACATTCATAACCGATAGCCTCAATGGAATATTTGAGTTTTGGTTCGAGCAGCATTTTTTTCACTGCTTCTATTCGGTAAGAGTTTACAAACTGGAAAAAATTCTTGCCAATATCAATGTTCAGAACTTCGGTAATCTGATATTTGGGGTAATTAATCGCTTCGGAAAGCAAATCCATATTCAAATTTGGATTGAGGTAGGCTTTGTCATTCTCAAAATATTTCAAAATCTTTTCCTCGATGTTCGTACGGATTTCCGGTGTAAGAATGGAATTTTTGTAACTAATCATTTCCGGTTCTTCCACTTCTTCGGTCTTGGTTTCAATTTGTTTTTGATGCAAGCCATAAAAACTGAAAATATAAACCAGCAGAAGTAAAGCCGAATAATTATAGAATGAAATAGCTTCAGTGCCTACTTGCAAAATGACATAAATCACGCCTTGAATACTTGCAATAAAGCAATATCCGATGTAAAATATCGTAACAAATCGCAGCCAGTTCAGATTTTGTTCTTTGTCGATATTGGATTTTTCGTTGCGGAGAGTTTTTCTGTAACGGTATAAATGTCTGATGATTAGTGGAAAATACACCATCCACGAAATGATAGTTCCGATTGCAAATGTCAAACGAATATGCAGGTGAGAATTCATTTGGAAAAAATCCTCAAATGCCAATGGTATGCGTGTGACGTAAGCCGTAATTTCTGAAATCACAAACGGCAGCAAATGGATAAGCATAATCCATTTCAGGCGGAAATTTTTCTGCACCAGCGAACGAATATAAATGTAAAGTGCCGGATTGAAAAGCAGAAAAGAACTGGAAAGTAGCGAATATCCCAAAACTCGAAAATCAATAGCGCAGGTCAGAAATTCAATTGCAAGGAGAATCAGCCACCCGGACAAAACACGGTCAGAGATATTCTGTTCACGTTTTGCAAGCATAAGCAACGCAGCAAATAAGCTTTGCGCCATCCCAATCCAAGCAATGATTTCCATAAACTTCGTGATTAATAACTCAATTGTCTGCCACGGCTCAGCTGCTGATTTCCGGTGTTTGCAGGTTGCATCCGAGTATTTGTGCTGCTGTTTGAGTTTATATTTGTGGGTGAACTCTGAGATCTAGAACCTGAGCCTTCCGAGCCGGAAGATTCGCCAGGGAATGCCGGACGTTTTGTGCTTTCTGGTCGTTTTGGCGGTTCTGTGCGAGCGTATTTTTTGAACACATCATCCACTACGCGAGGTCGTTCTTCTTCGTACCAATGAAAATTTCGCAGATACAAGTCATTCTCTTCCATCTGACTAAGCGGATACATGGCACCGCTGGAAGCCGTTGTAAGAACTATTCGGTCCACTTTTTTATCGTTAAAATACATAGTGACGTAGCTGCTCAGCGTCTTATTTATCCCGATGTAATCATTCGTTTTTTCATCTTTCGGGAAATAAATTGTCTCCGCATTGCCATTTACGTTGACTCGCTGCAGCTGCCCACTATCAAGGTGGGCTATGATTTCTTTGCCGGAAAGCTGATTAAAGTAGTTGAGACTGTCTTTTTGTATTGCAATTCCCGAATTATTTATCACCACCTTATCTACTTTTTGGTTTTTGGTAAATGCCGTGATTTCAGTTCCCATCAGTTGATTATTGTCCGACCAAAGAACCGGTAACACTCGCATGTGGATGATGGAATCGCGCGAAGTATAAAGTAGCGAATCGCACATTCCCTGAATATCACTTCGAAGAAAACGCACGTTTTTGAAAGCCAAAACTTTATTGAATGCAATTGTGTCCGTTTCTATGGAATCTTTCATCGAATACAGCGTATCAGCGCTTAAAAACAAAGAATCGCGTGTTGACCAGTCAACCATCAAAGCCGAATCGGTGGCCAAACCGACACTTTTAACTTCATCATACGAAACAAAATTTCCGAATAAAGTCGTTTTTTGCTCAGGATCATTCATTTCAACGTTGGAATAGGCTTCGCCATATCGTTGTTTCTTATCGTAGAAAATGGTATCGCCGATTAAGGTTTTTCCATCACTTTGTTCCACCAAGGATCTGTCCAGCAGCATCATGCGGTCATTTTTCGTGTCGTACCAGCCTTTTTGACTATAAATGTCGGTGTCTTCCTTGTACATTACCAGCGAATTTCCCACAATATCAGCCACAGAGCTGCTTGTGTTGTAGTGCAGCGTGTCCGTTGTCAATTGCGAATCGGGATTGGTCATTTTCACCTGGTCTTTGAAAACCGCCATTTTCGTGGCAGGAGAATATTGTCCCCACATAGACGTAAGCGTGTTTTCGCCATCTTCTATCACTCCTCCGGTATCGTAAAATGCCAAGTTTATATTTCGGTCGTAATAAAGTACACTCGTTGTCAAAACAGTATTTCGGTTTACCAATTTTACATGATCCCACACACGCGCCATTTTGGTGTTTCCATCGTAATTGAGGTAATCGCCATAGATTGTCAGCGTGTCGCCTTGCACAATTCGGACATTGTTAAAAGCGTCAAAAGAATTGGCAGCTTCGTTGAAGTAGGCGCTATCGCAATAAAGCAGCGAATTATCCTGACGGAAACGCACGGCGCCTCTCAAAATCTGAATTCCCGGCAATCTGGCTTCATCGTAAAGCATTTCGTAAGCCGACTCCATTTTCACGAGTGTGGCTCCTTTTTGCGCTTTTGGATTTGCAGGACGAAGCACCATCGAGCCGGATTGCGGCGTATTTCCAAAAGCTTTTCGTCTGGCAGCGTTGGCTTTGCTGTCTTCTTTGGCTTTGGATTTCAGCACTTCTTCCCGAAGTTTGCGCGGTTTATCAGTCTGCGCATCAAGCGTAAACACAAAACTAAGGCTTAAGATTGCAAGCATCAAAAGCCTCAGTGAATTTCTATGTAATCTGTTATTTTTCAATAATCTGATTTCCTATTTTTTAATCCATCCATCGTACATAAATTCGCAGTTGCGATATTCAGGATCAATGCTGATATAAGTTTCTTTTTGTTTCTTGGCAATCCAAGTATTCAGAAATTCTTGTTTTTTTCTTTCTTCCAGGAATGATTTCAACATCTGATAATCTTCCTGAACATTCGCTTTGTGAGTTGGTGTTTTTGATTTCAATTTCACCACAGCAATCATTTCTACGTTTGTAAGCGGATCAATCATAGTGAACGCATTGGAAACTTCACCAACATTCATGCCGTAAACAATTTTTCCGATTTCCGGTGGCAATTCCTGATATTCGTATTTGGAAGTAACAGTTCCGGTATATTTATCTTCCTGCATCATAAGACCGGCGTTCATACGTGTATTTTTATCTTGCGACATACGCATTACAGCGTCTTCAAACGAGATTTTATTCTCACGAATCAATCCAGCAACCGAATCGAGTTGATGCATCCCTTTTTGTTTGATTTCTGGTGATGCTTTTGGGCGCATCAGGATGTGACGAGCATTTACTTTGTCGCCTCTACGCTCAATAAATTGTATAATATGAAATCCAAATTGAGTTTCTACAATGCGGGAAACTTTTTTCGGATCTTGCATATTAAATGCCACTGCTGCAAATTCAGGATCGTACAATCCACGACCTGCAAAACCCAGTTCACCACCTTGTTTGGCACTTTCTAAGTCATCTGAATAAATACGTGCAAGCATACTGAAATCGTCCGGATTTTTATTGGCTCTTTCCGTAAAATCACGAAGTTGCTCTTTTACGCGGTTAATTTCACTTGCCGGAATAGGCGGACGCAATGAAAGTACTTGCAACTCAACCATTTCAGGGATAGTTGGAAGGCTGTCTTTCGGTACATTATTAAAATATCTGCGAATTTCGGCTGGCGTAGCTTCAATGTGTTCAACTAGATTTTGCTGCATTTGCTGCACCAAGCTTTTTTGTCTGTTGCGCTGGCGAATTTCATCACGCAATTGCGAAATCGGTCGGCGAAGGTATTCTTCCAGTTTTTCCGGTCCTCCGGCATTAGTCACCCAATAGTCAAACTCCCTGTCAGACGCCGAAATGATGAAACTTTCATTTACAGTAAGACTGTCGATAGCAGCTTGGTGAAGGTACAATTTTTCGATGGCGATTTGCTCGGGAATTACGCAAAATGGATTTCCCGGAATTTCACGTCTGTTAAATTGCGCGTCTTGAACTACGGCCTCTACATCTGATTTCAAAATAGCTTCGTCACCAACTACCCAAATTACTTTATCGATGGTGTTTTTGGATGCTTGCTGAGCAAAAATATTGCCGGCCATCAGGCTAAGCGCGAAAAAAAGCAAAGATATTTTATACATGTTTTTTGATTTACTTTACGTAAGTTCTTTCTAAAAAGAGTTTTTATTTTCAATAATTAAAACTGTTCCGAATTTTATTTTTTTCTGGAGAAAAAGTTTACATTTCCATTTTTAATGGCATCATCGTACACATTTTTCTCAAAAGTGATGATGAAATCAGATTTTTTCTTGTTCAAAATCGTTGTTGCAATTCTGTCTTTGGCAAACTCGTACGGCTCTGTGTCGCCCATCGGGATTGCTTTGTAAATTCTCAGAAAATAGTGCCTGGTGCTGTCGGCTTGTTCCGAAAAACGGTTGTTAAGCACAAATGAACGCGAATCATCAACCTGAAACGGTGCTTTTTTCATTATTTCAGAAAATGGTGTCCATTTATCCGCGAAATAATCAAAACTGATAGCGTTCTGAAGGCTGTATTTTTCTATTTTTTCCAAAGATTGCGTGCCGCCATCACGAACCCATCCTTTCACTTCATCAATTTGTGGTGCACCTGCAGGCACGATTAGCAGCATTCCCTGAATTAAATTATCCTCAAGCGAAAATTGCGATTTGTATTTATCGTAAAATTCCTTGGTTTCTTGCTCGGAAATCGTCGATTCAATGCGCTCTGAAACCAATGCTTGTTCGTATTCGTGAATGACCAGTGATTTTCTGTATTCTTCCACCAATTTGTCGATGTCTTTCAAATTTCCAATGTTTCTTTTGGCATTTTCGTACATCAACACCTCTGTAATCCACTTTTTGATGTATCTGTCGGCAATGTCGGCACTATCCAAAATGGCCGAATTCGGTGGAATTACGTTGTCAATTTCATCTTTGTAAAGAAATCTGCCTTCTACTTCCAAAATAGCTGTGCGTCCGCTTTCCGAAGTTTTTCCGGAACAGGAAGCTAAAATCACTAAAATTGTAAAAAATAGAAGCTTTCTCATTTACAATAATTCACTTGATTGTTTTAAATCCAAAATCGTAATGCGTTGTAATTTAACGCAATACGATAGTTGGTTTTGCTTTCAGCTTATAAGACACAAAAATGCCAAAATAAGACTTCAAAGGTAGAAATATTATTTTGGCAAAATTGTATAAATTAGTTTTTCTTAACCGTTTTCAGTACTTTTTCGTCAATTTGTACCGGATATTTTTTCCTCAATGAAGCAATCCATTCTTTTTCCAGGTAATCCTGATAATTTGCTGTAACCACGCCTCTTACGTCGGTATAGTCTTCCGGCAGAGTTTTCAGCAGCTTGCCGTGAACCAGATAAAGCGGATATTCTTTGCTTGGCGTAAATTTAGCCGATTTGAAGATTTTTGTATCAACAGCCTGATTTTCACCTTGTATCCAAAGTCCTTTTTCTACTTTCACGTACTGAATTGAATCGTTCAATCTTTTGTGAAGATAGGTGTCGATTGAATCGGGATTAGCTCTTTTCAAAATATTTTTGGCAGCTTTCATTGTCGCTTTATCTTTTGCATAAATCACACGACCTTTGTAGTGCGGTTTTTCCCAGGCATATTCGTTTTTGTTTGCTTCGAAATACTGCGTCAGACCTTCTTTGTCTTGCGATGCTTTTTCCCAGACTTCCTTATTCATCACTTCGAAAAGCAAAATTCCGTCGTGATATTCTTGCATCAAATTACGATATTCAGGATATTTGCGGCCAAGTTGAGTTTGTTCGTAAGAAATAAGTTGCGCATTTACATAATCGTTGTATTTATCTTTGATAAAGTCACTTCTCACACCGCGATAGGCATTGGCAGAAGCAGTCAGATAGTTGATAAATTCATTTTGAAATGTCTGCTGATTGGCATAGCTGAAAAGCGTTTTTGTCAAATTCTGTGCTTCATTAGCGAATTCAGAATCTATAAACGCATATTTGTCAGCAAGTTGATAAATTTCACGAAGTGCGTCAGTGTTTTGAGTATAGTTGTACTCATTTTTCAGTTTATCGATGAATGAATTTTGCAAGAATTGCGCGCGGTCGCTTTGGCTGATTTGACCTTCCAGACTTGATTTTAGCTCATCGAAACTTCCAAGTGGTTTTTTGTCAATCAGTTTGATAATGTGCCATCCAAATTGTGATGCAATCGGCATTGAAACATCGCCGTTATTTTTCAAAGCGAAAGAAGCCGTTTCAAATTCCGGAATCATTTGTCCGCTTCCAAACCAAGGTAATTCGCCTTTTTGGCTTGCAGAACCCGGATCTTGCGAAAGTTTAGTTGCCAATTCCGCAAAATCATCTCCTGCCTTAATGCGATTGTAAATAGAATCAGCTCTAAGTTTTACTTTTTCGTTGTTAGCCGGATTTTGGCGGTCGTTAAGCAGCAGAATATGAGCTACTTTCACTTCGCCTTCAGATTGACGTTTGTTATTTACTTTGATAATATGATAACCAAGAAAAGTACGAACCGGCAAGGAAACTTGTCCAACAGGCGTGATATATGCCATATCTTCAAAGCTTTTCGGTGTGCGAAGTGCAGAAATCCAACCCACGTATCCACCGTTTTGAACCACGCTTGGGTCTTGAGAAGTTTCACGGGCCAATTTTGCAAAGTCTTCTTTTAGAGCGCGTTTGTAGATTTGCATGGCTTTGCTGTATGCCAAAATAGTATCTCCGGCAGTTCCGGTTTCAGCTATGCGGATAAGAATGTGGCTTACTTCCACTTCCTCTTTTTTGCGGCTGTAAACCTCTTTCAGCAATTCTTCCTTTGAACTGTCATCTTTCAGATATTGCTCAGCCAGCTGATTACGATACATTTCCAATTCATTTTTGAAAGATTGAGTTGTGTCAAGCCCTTGAGCAATAGCTTCTTCTACTTTTAGCTTGAAATTCACAAACAAATCCACGTATTCTTCCAGTGACTTTTTGTCCACCACGTTGTTGGAATTGTTTTTATTGTAAATGTATTCAAATTCCGAAATTGGAATGTTTTTACCGTTAATTTTCATCAAGGTCGGATCGCTTTGTTGCGCAGTCAGACCAAAAACAGTTAAGATTACAATCAATACTGAAGCAAAAACTTGTTTCATAATTTTAGATAAATGATTTTTTAATTAAATGAATTCGCAAACTAAAACGAATTGCAGATGAAAAAATTGTCTTTTCTATAAAAAAGTATGAAGTTCAGCGCCTTTCCTAAGCAGATAAGGCTCCAAACTTCTAACTTCTGATTTCTAACTTCTTACTTTAAATTATTCCCCTCTCGAGTAATTCGGTGCTTCGCTGGTAATTGTAACACCGTGCGGATGATTTTCAATTACGCCGTTGCTGGTGATGCGGGTAAATTTGGCATCATGCAGTTCTATGATATTATGTGCTCCGCAATATCCCATTCCGGCTCTAAGACCACCAATCATTTGATATACAACTTCATACAAAGAACCTTTGAAAGGTACGCGAGCTGAAATTCCTTCCGGAACCAGTTTTTTTACATCATCTTCCATGTCTTGGAAATAGCGGTCTTTCGAACCTTTTTCCATGGCTTCCAGCGAACCCATTCCGCGGTACGATTTGAATTTACGACCAGCATATATAATAGTTTCGCCCGGACTTTCTTCCACTCCGGCAAGCAGCGAACCGGCCATAATTGTGTCAGCTCCTGCAGCAAGCGCTTTTACAATGTCACCCGAATAGCGAATTCCACCATCAGCAATTACAGGAACTCCGGTGCCTTTCAGAGCTTTAGCTACTTCGTAAATAGCCGAAAGTTGCGGAACACCCACACCGGCAATTACACGAGTAGTACAAATAGATCCCGGACCGATACCCACTTTAACAGCATCTGCACCAGCTTCTACAAGGGCTTTTGCGGCTTCTCCGGTTGCAATATTTCCAACAATTACATCAATTGTTTTGAAATTCTCTTTTACTTTGCGAAGCATATCCAAAACACCTTTGGAATGTCCGTGAGCCGTGTCAATTACTACAGCGTCTACGCCGGCTTCCACCAATGCTTCGATGCGCTCAAATGTATCGTGTGTAATTCCCACAGCCGCAGCTACGCGCAAGCGGCCTCTTTCATCCTTACTTGCCATCGGTTTGTCTTTGGCTTTGGTAATGTCTTTGTAGGTAAGCAGCCCGATTAATTTGTTATTTTCATCCACAACGGGAAGTTTTTCGATTTTGTGTTGTTGTAGAATTTCAGCAGCTTCTTCCAGATTTGTAGAGCGAGAAGTGGTAATCAAATTGTCTTTTGTCATCACTTCGTCAATGCTTTTTTGCATTTCACGCTGGAAACGAAGGTCGCGGTTGGTTACAATTCCCACCAAATAACCACTATCATCTACCACCGGAATTCCACCGATTTTATATTCCGCCATCAACGAAAGTGCATTGGCAACGGTTGCGCCTTTTTGAATGGTCACGGGATTGGAAATCATTCCGTTTTCGGCACGTTTCACAATGCTCACTTGCTTAGCTTGCTCCGCAATAGGCATATTCTTGTGAATCACGCCGATACCGCCTTCGCGAGCAATAGCAATTGCCATTTTGGATTCAGTCACTGTGTCCATTGCAGCAGATGCAATAGGAACTTTTAATTCAATGTTTTTACTGATTTTTGTAGTAAGATTTACATTGCGTGGAAGTACTTCAGAGTAGGCGGGAATAAGCAGGACATCGTCAAAAGTGAAGCCTTCAAATTGGATTTTATCAGCAATAAATGACATAGTATGAGTGTTTTAGAATTGTTAGTACCTATGAAAAATATTGCGTGCAAAAGTAATCATTTTTTCTGAGTTTTTCGTTGTTTTTTTAATAAAATTAAGGTGTTTTTGTGCTTGCAGCTATTTTATGAGTGAGTTCGGGAGTGTTTTTCAACTTTTTACAAATATTTCTGTTCTAAGAATAAGTACTGATTAGAAAAAAGGAGAAATTATGAAGTTAAGTATTTTGGATCAAGGACCTTATTCCAAAGGTCAAACTCCGCAGCAAGCTTTGGGAAATATGCGTGAATCGGTGATTTTAGCTGATAAACTTGGATATCATCGGTTTTGGATTGCGGAGCATCACAATGCAGATTTAGCCAGTTCGGCTCCCGAAATTTCGATAGCGCACTTTGCTGCATTGACCGAAAAAATACGACTTGGAAGCGGAGGAACGATGATGATGCATTATTCGCCTTTCAAAATGGCGGAAGTTTTCAAAACGCTTTCGGCTTACGCACCGGGTAGAATTGATTTTGGAGCGGGACGTGCACCCGGTGGCGATGGAAGAGCGATTTTTGCACTTTCTGAAGGTGTGAATAATATGCAGCAAGATTTGTATGGAAAACTGCATAATACCTTGCAGTTGATGCAGGATTTGTCAGGAACGGAACCCTATTATAGAAATGTAAAAGCGCAGCCAACCGGAATAGAATTGCCACAACCGTGGATGCTTGGCTCAACAGGAAATAGTGCTGCTAAAGCCGGAGAAATGGGGTTGGGATATGCCTACGTACAGTTTTTTACAGGAAAAATTGACAGAGAACCTTTCGAAATTTACAGAAAAAACTTTCGGCCTTCAGTTTTTTTTCAGGAACCACAAGTCTTAGTTTGCTATTTTGTAACTGCGGCAGAAACCCGAGAAGAAGCAGAATATCAGGCATTGCCAGCTAATATTGCACGCTCACAATTTATGATTGGGCGTCCTTCCATCCGTTTGTCGCCCGAAGAAGCGCAAAATTATAAGTTGGATCCGGTAGAAAAAGCAATGATTGAGCAAGGAAAATCAACGCACATCATTGGAAAAATAGAGGATGTGAAAGAAAAACTTTTGCAGGAAAAAGAAATATACGGATTTGATGAATTGATGATTTGCACCATTCCATTTTCGCAAGAATTCAAATTAAAGCAATACGAATTATTTGCAAAGCATTTGATTGAGTAATTATTATCACTTTTTTGATAAGAAATTGCATTTTTCGTAAGATAAAAAGATATGTTTTAGAATATTTGCACATAATTATCTGAAAAATCAATCGATATGCTTTACGAAGACTACGAAAAACTGAAAAAACTGGAAGAAGCTCTCAAAAATGGTACAATTACTCAGGAAGAGTTTGAAAATGAGAAGAGTAAAATCCTAAGCGGAGAGAAAAAACAAGAAAGTTCACAGGCGGTTCAGCCAAGAGATCAGGCTTTACTGGGTTTAGATGAAAATGTTTACTTGCTTTTAATGCACTTATCGCAACTTGTTACTGCTTTTATTATCCCGATAATCATGTGGGCAGTTGGCAAGAATGATAGTCCGAAAGTTGATTTGCACGGTAAAAACATTATAAATTTCCAGATTTCGGTTATAGTTTGGATTTTCATCGGTATCATCACTTCTATCATTGGAATTGGTATAATAATCCTCTTAGTAATCGGGATTGCGGTGACGGTCGCCATAATTATCGCCTCCATAAAAGCCTACAACGGTGAGGATTGGACTTATCCGCTGACCATAAAATTTTTGAAATAAATTATTTGATATTATTTTCAGAAAAACGTGTGGGCTTTGCTTCGCACGTTTTTTGTTATAAGTATGAAATTCGTAGATATACATACGCATAAATCCCTTGGAATCAAGGACAAAATCTGGGTAAGAAATCTTTCAGTAAATGAGGCGAAAGCAATATTAGCTGAAAATTTAGATGATTTCTTTTCAGTTGGAATTCATCCTTGGAATGCTGAAAATATTGATGAAAGTGAGTTTCAGCAGCTTGAAATTTTAGCAAAAAATGAAAATGTAAAGTTGATTGGCGAATGCGGATTGGATAAAAATCGTGAAATTTCTTTTGCAAAGCAATTTTCTGTTTTTGAGAAGCAAATCCAACTATCAGAAATGATTCGCAAACCGCTAATCATTCACTGCGTAGGGTATTTTAATGAAATAATTGCCTTGCGTAAGCAGAAAAATCCTGAACAACAATGGATTATTCACGGTTTCAGAGGAAAACCGCAATTGGCAGAACAGTTGCTGAAAGCCGGGTTTTCACTTTCTTTCGGAGAAAGATTTAATCCCGAAAGTGTGAAAGTTTGTCCGATTGACCAACTTTTTATTGAAACGGATGAAAGTGAAAAATCGGTTTCTGAAATTTATGCTGAAATTGCTCAAATCAAAAACTGCACGGTTGAAGAACTTCAGGCAGGCAGCGACTTGCTAAGTTGTTAATTATCTTTGCAGATTATTTTTAAAGACTAAACAAAATCTTTACTAAATGATTTTTATTTAGCTTTGCATGAATTTTTCGTTTTACATTATAATTATACAAAATATAATATGAAGCAAACATGCAGGAATATAATTGATACTCAACGAAATGATTGCATGGCGTGTTTCAAATATTAAAAATAAAGCATATACAGATGAAAATAATTTTCCGTTCCTTTAAGTTTATTTTTAGCTTAGCCTTGATTTTTGTGGCAAATTCGGTTTTTGCCGATGGAATTTCGCCTATGCAGCAACGCAAACTGAGTCAGGCACTTTCTGCCGTTTCAAATATGTACGTTGATACGATTAATGATAATGAATTGATTGAAAGCACAATTCGTTCGATGCTGGAAGAGCTTGATCCGCATTCAACTTATGTGCCAAAAGAAGAAGTTCAGCGCATGCACGAACCGCTAGAAGGCAGTTTTGAAGGCATTGGCGTACAATTCCAAATCATAAAAGACACCATCAGCGTAGTGCAGACTATTTCCGGAACTCCGGCTGAAAAAGTGGGCGTTTTGCCGGGCGATAAAATGATTGCGATTGACGGTGACGTGGTGGCAGGCGTAAAAGTGCAAAATACTGATGTTTTCAAAAAACTTCGTGGAAAAAAAGGCACGCCAGTAAACGTGACAATGAAGCGCGGAAATGAAATTTTGGAATTTAAAATCATCCGCGATAAAATTCCAATTTACAGCATCGACGTATCGTTTATGCTGACCGACAAAATTGGTTACATCAAAGTAAATACTTTCGGAAGCACAACGATGGATGAATTCAAAACGGCTATGAAAAAGCTGAAATCGCAAGGAATGAAAGATCTGGTTTTGAGTTTTGAAGGAAACGGCGGTGGATTTCTGAAAACGGCAATTGATATGGCGGACGATTTTCTGGGAGCAGATAAATTAATCGTTTATACTGACGGACAGCACGTTCCGCGCACGCAAGCCAAAGCAACTTACAAAGGCGATTTTGAAACCGGACGTGTGGTCGTTTTGGTAAATGAATTTTCGGCTTCTGCCAGCGAAATCGTGAGCGGTGCACTTCAGGATTGGGACAGAGCTGTTATTGTTGGTCGCCGTACGTTCGGAAAAGGCTTGGTGCAACGTGAATTGTCGCTTGTGGATGGTTCAATGATGCGTTTGACCATTGCTCGCTATTACACACCAACCGGACGAAGCATCCAAAAACCCTACGATAAAGGCAGCAAGGATTACCAAAAAGACCTGGAAAATCGCTTTAATCACGGAGAATTTATGCACCGAGATAGCATCGATTTGCCCGATTCGCTGCAATACAAAACCTTGGTAAAAGGCCGTATTGTGTATGGCGGTGGCGGAATTATGCCGGATATTTTTGTTCCGCTTGATACGACTGAGAATACTTTGTATCATCGCAGAATTGTTGGAAAAGGCGTTGTAAATTCCACCGTGATGGATTATATGAATGAAAATCGGGCGAAAATTCAGGCAGCTTATCCGACTTTTGAAAAATTCAACAAAGGATTTGAAATAGAGGAAGCCGTTCTCCAAAAAATGATAAAAGAAGCTGAAAAAGAAGGCGTTCCGTTCAATGAAGAAGAATTCAATCGTTCAAAGCGAGTGATAAAACTTCAGTTGAAAGCCATCATTGCCAATAATTTGTGGGGAATGAACGAATATCAGCAAGTGGTGAATGTGGATAATAATTCTTTGAAAAAAGCAGTTGAAATTTTGACTAAGAAAAACGAATATGAAAATATTCTGAATGTGAAAAAGAATTGAAACTGAGTGAATTAATATAAAAACTAATTACCAACTGAAACTTCAGTTGGTAATTCTATTTTAGGCTGAAAATGATTTTAGAATACTTGCAAAATAACTGGTTGGAAATTACCGGAGCTGTTTTAAGTTTGGTTTATCTTTTTTTCTCCATTCGTGAAAAACCGGTGCTTTGGATTTTTGGATTTATAAGTTCTGCGCTTTACATTATTGTCTTTTTTGACAAAAAACTTTACGCCGAAATGTCCTTAAATTCCTATTATTTATTTGTAAGTATTTATGGCTGGATTAATTGGCACCGAAAATCCGAAAATTCAGAAGTTTCCACGCTTCCAATCACACGAATTACCGAAACAAAGCAAATTCTCCAGTATATTTTTGGCACCATCGGAATTTATATCGCATATTATTTAATTCTCGAATACTTGACCGATTCGCCCATCGCAGCGACCGATTCTGTAGTCGGCGCATTGTCAATTATCGCCACCTGGATGCTCGCCAAAAAGAAAATCGAAAACTGGCTGGTTTGGATTGTCGTGGACGCTTTTGCTGCCGGACTTTATTTTTCCAAAGATTTATATCCAACCGCTATTCTTTTTGTGATTTACACCATCATGGCAGTCGTTGGCTACGGTCAGTGGAAAAGAAGCATGAAAGAAAATAAAAATGAGCGATATTTAACTTAAAAAGGATAATTTTCCCAACTTAAAATTTGCTTGTGATTTTTCTTTTCCCAAAACAAATCATTTAATTTCTTTGTTAAATATGCACTTCCGGCACCGAGCAGCGCGCCTGCCAAAACATCGCTAGGGTAGTGTACACCCAAGTTCATGCGTGAATATCCGACCGAACTCGCCCATAGAAATGATGGTGCGATAACATACCATTTCGGATATTTTAGTGAAAGTGAAGTTGCGGTGGAGAACGCAATCGAAGTGTGTCCCGAAGGCATTGCAGGCGAAGGTTCCAGTTTGTAAGGAATAATGTGCGGATAAGTTTCGTAAGGTCGTGAGCGATTGATTGTGTATTTAAGCAAATAAGTTGTACCGATAGTAACTGCCTGACTTGCACCAATATAAAGTGAATTTTTGAGCATTTCGTCATCGTGATTGATTAGTGCAGCCACGCCAAGACATAGCGGAACTCCGGCAGAAAGTGGAATGGTCGTTTCAGAAATAAAAGTGGAGAAACTTTTCATGCCCGTTTGAGAGTTGAAGTTTTCTAAAATCTGAACTTCACGATTTTGAGCATTTATATTCCAACTTGGACCGATGGAAGTAAACAAAAGCAGAATAAATATTGTAATTTTGCGCATCGAAATAATGTTTAATTTACAAATATAGATGATTTGTGTTTTTATTCCATTCATTTCGGTCAAATAAACAGAAAAATGATAAAAATTGCCGTCATAGGACCAGAATCAACCGGGAAAACGGAACTTTGCAAGCAGCTGGCAGAACATTTTGATGCAGAATGGGTGCCTGAGCTGGCACGTGAATATGTGGAACAAAGAGGGAATTTTTATACGTTTGAAGATGTGGTGGAAATTGCTCGTTTGCAAATAGAACAGGAGAAAAAATTTGAGAACTGCGATGAAGATGGATTTGTTTTATTTGATACCGAATTAATTATCACTAAAGTTTGGTTGGAATACAAATACAAGCAAGTTCCTGAATTTGTGAATGAAAGATTAAACGATCGATTTTATGATTTTTATCTGCTTTGCGCTCCGGATTTGCCTTGGGAATATGATCCGGTTCGGGAAAATGGCGATAATCGGGATTTCTTTTTTGACTGGTATGAAAATGAAATTAAGACGCTTGGAATTCCATATTCGATAATTAGTGGAACGGGCGATTTACGACTTGAAAATGCCATTGAAGCCGTAAAACTGGCTGAAAATCAGCTGAGAAATAGTGATGAAAAATGAGATAATATTTTGAAATAAAGTTATATAAACTAATGAATAAAACACTAAAAAATACGATAGAAGCGCTTTCTGATCCGGTAGGTTTGGAGCATGTTTGCCGCAGACAGGAAGAAAATCACCCGATGCCTTCCGTCGATGTTATTAATAAAATAGTAAAACTGCTGCGTTCGGTGTTTTTCCCTGGTTATTTTGGAAATGCAGATGTAAATCCGGACAACGTTAGCGAGCATATTGGAGAAAATATCCCGCAAATTCACAGTTTGCTTTTGCAACAAATAAAATCGGGAATGTGCTTTGAAAATTCGGCTTTGGACTTCAATTGTAAAGATTTACATGCCAAAGCAGATGATATTGCTGCAAAATTTATTGCAGAACTGCCACACTTGCGCGAAGTGCTGCACAAAGATGTAGTCGCTTGTTTCAACGGCGATCCGGCAGCAAAAAGTCTTGGTGAGATAATTTTCTGTTATCCGGGCATTCGTGCAATGAGCAGTCATCGTGTAGCACATGCTTTGCTCAAGCTTGGCGTGCCAATTATTCCGCGTGTGATTTCGGAATTGGCACATTCAGAAACCGGCATTGATATTCATCCCGGAGCGCAGATTGAGCATTCGTTTATGATTGACCACGGGACAGGCGTGGTGATTGGAGAAACTTCTCGAATTGGTGAGAATGTGCGTATTTATCAGGGAGTTACGCTGGGAGCGAGAAGTTTTCCGCTGGATAAAGACGGCAATCCAATTAAAGGAATTGATCGCCATCCAAAGATTGGAAATAATGTGATAATTTATTCTAATTCAACTATTCTCGGCGATATTTTCGTAGGCGATAATGCGGTAATTGGAGGAAATATTTGGGTTGATACAGATGTGCCTGAGGGTGCTAAATTGCTTCAAAACAAACGTGTTGAGCAAAATTCTGAAGAACCTAAAGAAAAGAAGAGAGATAAAAAGTCCGATAAGCAAGACGAAAAAAAAAAGCTAAAAAAGAAGGAAAAGAAGCATAAAAAGAAAAAATTGGAACTTATTTACGCTTTTGATCCAAAAGATTTGCCGCCAATTCCACCATTTGCAAAATGCGCAGGCTGCAAAAACAAAAGCGGCTGCAGAAAATGCCGCGAAAAATATGAGAAGAAATACGGAGTTTCTTTAACGAACTAATTTAGATAAAGCATGGAATTTGAAATGATAGCCAAGACTTTCAAAGGTCTTGAAGAGGTGCTGGCAGCCGAATTAGTTGCCTTGGGAGCCAATAATGTGCAGTTGCAACGACGTGCGGTCAGCTTTACCGGCGATAATGCCGTGATGTACAAGGCCAATCTGCATCTTCGCACGGCATCGCGCGTGCTGAAGCCAATTGCAACTTTCAAAGCTGAAAATCCCGATGAAGTGTACGAAAATGTGAAAAAACTGAATTGGGAAAAATTCATGTCTGTAAACACCACTTTCGCTATCGATTCTACTGTTTTTTCAGATGAATTTCGCCATTCAAAATTCGTAGCTTATCGTGTAAAAGACGCAATAGCCGATTTTTTTATGGAAAAATATGGCAAACGTCCATCGGTTCGCTTGGATAATCCTGCTTTGACTATTAATATTCACATTGCGCAAAAACATTGTACGCTTTCTTTGGATAGTTCCGGTGAATCGCTGCATAAGCGTGGTTATCGGGCTTCGCAAGGTGAAGCTCCGCTGAATGAAGCTTTGGCTGCGGGTATGATTTTGATGACCGGATGGCGTGGAGAAAGCGACTTTATGGATCCGATGTGCGGCTCTGGAACTTTGCTGATTGAAGCTGCGCTGATTGCGCTGAATATTCCACCCGGAATTTTCAGAAGTTCGTTTGGCTTTGAGAAATGGAACGATTTTGACGAAGAACTTTTCCAAACACTTTACAACGACGATAGCGGCGAAAAAGAATTTAAGCATAAAATTTACGGTTCAGATATTTCCATTCGAGCCATAAAAGCCGCCGAGCAAAACGTGCAAAGTGCCGGACTTTCAAAATACATTAAGCTTCAGGCTCTGCCGATGCAGCAACTGGATGCTGTGGAAGGAAAATCCGTGATGGTGTGCAATCCACCTTACGGCGAACGAATTGTACCGGCTGATATTTTTGATTTATATGCCGCGATGGGAACATTTCTAAAACATAAATTCACCGGAAATACGGCTTGGATTATCAGTTCACACGAAGATGCTTTGAAGAAAATCGGCTTGAAACCGAGCAAGAAAATTGAATTGCTCAACGGTGCGCTGGATTGTTTGTATTGCAAATTCGATATTTTTGCCGGAAAGCGCAATGAGTTTATTGCCGGAAAAAATAATAGAAAATCTCGTTAAAATTTTTTACTACATCATTGATTTTCAATAAATAAATTTGTGAGATATTTTAGAATTTGTCTATGTGCAAATTCTAAAATATTTTATCACAATTTCTCTCCTTTTTGTCTTTTTCCTAATGTTTATTTTTGTTAAATGGCTTGATTGAAAATATGTTGCATAACATATATTTCTAATCGTAATATTGATTTTGTTTTTGTAAATTGCGTATTCATTTTTTCAAAAGAAAAATAGAATTAATAATTGTATAACTATCTATAAATTAATGTGATATGAAAACGTATCAAACAAACGAAATCAAGAACATTGCATTGCTGGGTAGCTCCGGCGCCGGGAAAACCACTCTTGCAGAAGCCATGCTTTTCGAGAGTGGAGTTATAAAACGTAGAGGATCAGTAGATAATCAAAATACTGTATCTGACTATTTCCCAGTTGAAAAAGAGTATGGATATTCCGTTTTTTCCAGCGTATTATCCTATGAGTGGAAAAACAAAATGATGAATTTCATCGACTGTCCGGGATCTGATGACTTCGTAGGCGGTGTAATTTCTGCCTTGAATGTTACAGACATGGCAATGATGTTGATTGATGCAACTAGTGGAGTTGAAGTGGGAACTATGAATCAGTTCCGTTACACAGAAAAGCTGAATAAGCCTTTATTGTTTTTGATCAATCAGCTTGATCACGAAAAAGCTGATTACGACAACACACTTTCCGGACTGAAAGAAATGTACGGAAACAAAGTGATGGTAGTGCAGTATCCGGTGTCTTCAGGACTTTCTTTTGATGCTGTAGTGGATGTATTGAAACAAAAAATGTACAAATGGGCTCCCGGAGCAACTGCACCGGAAGTACTCGATATACCAGAAAGCGAAAAAGATAAAGCAGGAGAATATTTCCAACTATTGTTGGAAGCAGCTGCTGAAAATGACGAAGGCTTGATGGAAAAATTCTTTGACCAAGGCACACTTTCTGAGGAAGAAATGCGCGAAGGAATTCACAAAGGAATGCTTTCTCGTTCTATGTTCCCGGTATTTGTGGCATCTGGAGAGAAAAACATGTGCGTACACCGCGTAATGAACTTCTTGAGCATGGTTGCGCCATCTTCGGATGATATGCCTGCTCCGTTAAATGCTGATGGTGAAGAGGTAAAACCAGATTCTAATGGTCCAACCAGCTTATTCTTCTTTAAAACTACTGTTGAACCGCATATCGGCGAGGTTTCATATTTCAAAGTTATGTCCGGGAAAGTATCTGAAGGCGATGACCTAGTAAATGCAAATCGTGGCTCGAAAGAACGCTTGTCACAACTTCAAACCGTTGCAGGTCAAATCCGTAACAAAGCTGAAGTTTTGATGGCCGGAAGCATTGCAGCAGCAGTAAAACTGAAAGACGTCCGCACTGGAAATACTTTGAATGCAAAAGACAGCAACAATAGATTTGACTTTATTAAATATCCTGATCCACGTTATCGTCGTGCAATTCGTCCGCTTTCTGAGTCTAATACTGAGAAAATGAGTGAGGCGCTTAACCGAATGAAAGAGGAAGATCCAACTTGGGTAGTGGAAGTTTCTAAAGAATTGAAACAAACCATTATTTCCGGTCAAGGAGAATTCCACTTGAAAACGTTGAAATGGAGAATTGAAAATAACGATAAAATTGAAATCGAATTTATCGAACCAAAAATCCCTTACCGTGAAACAATCACAAAAGCAGCTCGTGCCGACTATCGTCACAAAAAACAATCGGGTGGAGCAGGTCAATTTGGTGAAGTTCACATGATTGTAGAGCCTTACACAGAAGGAATGCCTACGCCGGACGTGTTCCGTTTTGGTGGTCAGGAATACAAAATCAGTGTTCGCGACACGCAAGAGATTCCATTGGATTGGGGTGGTAAATTGGTGTTTATCAATAGTATCGTGGGAGGTTCTATCGACGCTCGTTTCTTACCTGCAATTATGAAAGGTTTGATGCAGCGCATGGAACAAGGTCCACTTACCGGATCATACGCTCGTGACGTTCGCGTAATTGTTTACGACGGTAAAATGCACCCGGTTGACTCCAATGAAATTTCCTTTATGCTTGCCGGACGTAACGCGTTCAGCGCCGCATTTAAAGAAGCAGGGCCGAAAATTTTGGAACCAATCTACGACGTAGTTGTTTCAATTCCAGCGGAATACATGGGAGACATCATGAGTGACCTTCAAAGCCGCCGTGGAATGATTATGGGTATGGAAAGTGAAAAAGGATTTGAGAAACTAAAAGCTCGCGTTCCTTTGAAAGAAATGTCCACTTATTCTACTACATTAAGTTCTATCACCGGAGGTCGTGGTTCGTTCAATATGAAATTTGCAAGTTACGAACTTGTTCCAACAGACGTTCAGGACAAACTTCTGAAAGAATACGAAGCTCAGAAAAAAGAAGAAGATTAATCTTTCTGAAAAACTTGTTACAAAACGGCTGTTTGATTTATCCAGACAGCCGTTTTTTTATTTTCATAAGTTTTCTTATCTTTGAAAATAATGGAAAATAATGGCATTTCAGTGCTAAATTCTTGAAAGAAATTCACAGAAATTTAATAATTCACAAAACATAAAAATTGAAAGTATGAAAAAATTATTTTTAGTATTAATCGCAAGTTCAGTGCTACTAACGGCATGTGATAAGCAAGTGGCAAATTCTGAGGCGGAAACTACGGTATCAGAAACCGAAAAAATGGAGTTAAAAGATTATGGTGCCGAGCCGACAGTTTTTGATATAGAAGATGTTACGCTTCGCAATGAAAACTTCAGAACTACATTCTGGACCGGCACGCATCTTCAAATGACTTTGATGACTTTGATACCTGGAGAAGAAATCGGACTGGAACTTCACACGAAGACAGATCAGTTTATCCGAGTAGAAGAGGGTGTTGGAACCGTGTATATGGGCGATGCGGAAGATAAACTTGATTTTGTGCGCGAAGTAAAAGAAGATTTTGCATTTTTTATTCCTGCAGGAAAATGGCACAATTTGAAAAATACAGGTAATTCTAACTTGAAATTGTATTCAATTTACGGCCCTGCAGAACATGCTCACGGCACTGTTCACAAAACACAAGCTGAAGGAATGGAACACGATCATGATCATTAGTGATTTTGGAAAATGTAAAAAAACTTGGAAACTTAGTTTCCAAGTTTTTTTGTGCTTTATTCTAATTCCCTTTTTTCAAAATATACTTTAGTTTCTTTTTTCTTTTTATCTACTTTGATTTTCAGTAGAAAATCCTTAGTGCGAAATGTTTCAGCATCATCCACATCTTGTTTCATGAAATAATTCAAATTGAAATCTACCAAATGCATACTATCAGCTTCTTCATGAATTTTGTAGGTGTTCTGACTGCAATATGCGTAATTTTCATTGTAAATAGTGATATTAATCGTGTCTTTTGTGGTTTTAATGTAAATAGAATCGGTGTAGCGAAGTGAATCAGCCGGAATAACGTCCAGTGTTTTAGCGATGTTTATATAATGCGATTTTGTCGGAAAATTATCAAGTAAACGAAAATCAGACTTCAAAAAATAATTGAATTTAGCCTGATTGATATTGACATAATGCGTCCCAAATTTGGAGTTCTCGGTTTTATCTTGCGTAGAAGTGAAGATAAAAATGCTGCCTAATGCTAATAAGGCAAAAATTAAGTAGTTGTTGAGTTTTTTCATTTTATGCTTGATTATTTTCTTCGTTAAAAAACAGATCTTCAATTTCATCCACAATATCGTCGCTATTTTCGTTTATTTCATTCAGAATTTTCTGCTGTGTACTTTCGCTTGGTAGCTCCTGCACTTTTTTGAGTTGACGCTCAATTGCGCGACTGCGAACTCCGGCCTGGTCAATCGTATTAGTAGCTTCCTGTAGTTTCTTTTTAGTCTTGTCCAGCACATTACCAAACTTAGTAAATTCAGTTTTTATTACGCCCAATAAATCCCAGACTTCACTGCTTCTTTTCTGTATAGCCAGAGTTCTGAAACCCATTTGCAAACTGCTCAATAGTGCACTTAGTGTAGTTGGACCTGTAATGGTAACTTTGTAATCTCTTTGGATAGCTTCAAATAATCCGGGAGTACGTAGCACTTCGGCGTACAAACTCTCAAAAGGTAAAAACATAATTCCGTATTCTGTCGTATTGGGCGGATCGATGTATTTTTCCTTGATGTCTTTCGCATTTTTGACTATGGAATTTTTGAAAGATTTTTTTAATTCTTCAATTTTTACAGCGTCGCCATCGTCGTATGCATCAACCAATGCTTCGTAGTCTTCTTTCGGAAATTTCGAATCAATCGGCAACCAAAGCGTTTTCTCCAGATTATTGTTGTTTGGCATTTTTATGGCAAATTCCACAATCGCGCCGCTGTTAGACTTGGTTTTTACATTTTTCTCGTACTGCTCGTTGGTCAGCAAGTCTTCCAGGAGATTAGCAAGTTGATATTCACCAAGAATGCCACGCGATTTCACGTTTGACATCACTTTTTTTATATCGCCAACGCTGCTTGCCAGATTTTGCATTTCGCCCAAACCTTTGTGAACCTGCTCCAAACGCTCACTAATCATGGTAAATGAGTCGTTAAAGCGCTTTTCGAGCGTGCTTTGGAGTTTTTCATCCACGGTATTTCGCATTTCTTCCAGCTTTTTGCTGTTTTCTTCCTGAATGGACTGCAATTTTTGTTCTACCGTTTCACGAATATTTTCAAGTTTGCTCTCCGTATCTTTTTTTATTTGTGCTTGCTGCTGCGCTAAATCGCTGAATTTCTGACGCTGCAACTCGTTAAAATCTTTGATGTTGCCGGAAAAACTTTCTTCAAAGGATTTTAGATTATCGGCCAGTTCAGTTCTACTTTCTTTGGAAGATGATGTGAGTTGTTCTGAAAATGACCTGAGCGAAGAAGTCAATTCTTGCCTGTTTCCAGAAAATTCTGAGCGAATCAAAGGGTCAATTTTAGAAATATCAACATTGGTTTTGATGATTTCTGTTTTGATGTCTTCCGTTTTGAGTTGAGGTTTTTTGAGAATGGAAATAAGAATATTTACCACTAAAAGCAGCAGAAGGATAATTAAAAGTATTTCGGTTAAGGTCATGTTATTCGTAGTATAATAATTGAAATTTCTCCACAAATATACAAAACAATCAATTAAAAATTTCAGATTTCTGTTAATTAGTTTTCAACCATTTAAATTGTCGATTTTGTCATCTCTACTTTGCAAAATGCAAATAAAATATTGATTTATTTTTGAGTTTTGCACATTTTTAGTAATTTTGTGCCGAAAATTTAGTCGTAAATGAACTATTTCTATGAGGGAATGTTTATTTACACAAACAACTTTAAAACAAAAAATTATGAGTCATAACTTATTAAAAGGTAAAAGAGGGATTGTATTTGGAGCATTGAACGATATGTCAATTGCCTGGAAAGTAGCAGAGCGCGCAGTAGAAGAGGGCGCAACTATCACACTTTCCAATACTCCGCTTGCAGTTCGCATGGGAACTACAAACGAATTAGCTGAAAAATTGAACGCTAAACTTATCCCGGCCGATGCGACCTCAGTTGAAGACCTTGAAAATGTTTTCAAAGAATCGATGGAAGTTTTGGGCGGTCAGATTGATTTCGTGCTTCACTCCATCGGAATGTCACCAAACGTTCGCAAGAAACGTACTTATGACGACCTTGACTACGATATGCTTTCCACTACTTTGGATATTTCTGCAGTTTCATTTCACAAAATGCTTCAAGTTGCTAAAAAATTGAATGCGATTTCAGATGGTGGTTCAATCATCGCGCTTACGTATATGGCTGCACAGCGAACAATGTTTGGATATAATGATATGGCAGATGCAAAATCTTTGCTAGAATCCATTGCTCGTAGTTTTGGGTATATCTATGGTCGCGAGCATAATGTACGCGTAAATACCATTTCACAATCGCCTACAATGACTACCGCGGGAAGTGGAGTGAAAGGCTTTGATAGTTTGGTGGATTTCTCAGAGAGAATGGCACCGCTTGGTAATGCCACTGCCGATGATTGTGCCGATTACTGTATGGTGATGTTCAGCGATTTGACTAAAAAAGTGACAATGCAAAATCTTTACCACGATGGAGGATTCTCCAGTATGGGTATGAGTTATCGTGCTATGGAGCAGTATCTGAAAAGTTTTGATTGTCCGGAGGCAGACGAACGATTCAAAGAATTCAAAGACGAAAAAGGAAATATTATCTACGGATAGAATTCAATGTGGCAATATGCTTGTCGCAGGTAAGTATGCCAAAGTGCTAATTTGACAATAAAATAAAACGCCGCTTTCTGGATGAAAAACGGCGTTTTTTAGTTTTAAAGAATGAAAATCAAACGGCTTTGTTAAATTTAAAATAACCCAGCCACAGTTTCAAACTGTGGCTGGGTTTGTTTGGTATAGATTATGTGTTGCAATATTTGGCTAGTAACTCTTCTTCTAT
>CAZCIU010000005.1:0-4390 GCA_964498765.1 uncultured Paludibacter sp.
GCTCCCGAGCACATTTTCTCATTTTCTGCATGATGTAGAAAGTAGCTCCCGAGCACATTTTCTCATTTTCTGCATGATGTAGAAAGTAGCTCCCGAGCAATTTTTGTACTTTCTGCATGATGCAGAAGGTATGTTCGTCGGACATTTTGTCATTTCTGCATGATGCGGAAAGTAGGTCCGTCGGTCTTTTTGTCATTTCTGCATAATGCGGAAGGTATGTCCCGAGCTCATTTTGTGCTTTCTGCATGATGCAGAAGGTATGTCCCGAGCTCATTTTGTACATTCCGCACGATGCGGAAGGTAGTACTTTTCTTGTTTTTTAGGATTAAATAAGGTGTAATCTCTTACTTTTTAGTGATAGATAAGTAGCTGCTACCTCGGAGGTAGCGGCTACTTTTGTTAGTTTTAGCAAGGGGACATGTCCCCTTGTCAAGTGAATTAAACTATTTAACTACTAATCTACGAGTCACTTTACCGGCTTTAATTAAGTAAACACCTTTGGCGTATTTACTTACATCCAGTATCATCGTATTGTCATTGATCGGTTCTATCTGCATCGTTCTTCCGGAAATGTCGGTGATAGTAAGTACTTCAGCTTTCATCAGTTCATCTGATATTTTCACTGTAATACGTTCACGGGCCGGATTTGGATAGAAGCTGAGCATACGTGCTGCTTCTACTTCCGACAAGCCTGTAGTATTCAGGAACTCAACTTTTATCTCAGTATTTCTGACAACACTAAAGGATTTTGCACCCATAATATCAACTCCATTGGCGGTAAGTGATTTCAGACGATAATTTTCATCCTCTATTACATCCACTACCAGGTTGGTTCCATGTGGGATGGCCAGCAATTCATCTGCTGTTTTTCCCTTAATGCTGATGGTTCCTCCTTCGGCTTGAAGTAGCGTAACTTCATACGTGTCAATGGCAAATGTAGCTGCTACAGTAGTATTGCCGGTCACAACAAAGCGTTTGGTATCTAATATATCTTTGCCATTAGCTGTGAGTGTGGTTATACTGTAATTCATATCCGGTAGTATGTTTACTGCCAATTCAGTACCTGAAGCTACTGCTTTCAACTGCTCTGCAGTGTATCCAGCTATACTAATTGTACCGCCGTTGCCTTGCTGAAGTGTTACCGCGAAGGTTTCTTTGGTAAATACAGCCGTAACAGTTGCCGGACCTGTAACAGTAAAGCTCTTACTACTTGTAATATCCGCACCATTCACAGTAAGCGATTTCAGTCCATAAGTAGCAGCAGGTGTTACTTTTACAGTTAGTGTCGTACCAGCCGGAACTGCTTTCAATTGCTCTGTGGTATATCCATCAATGGTTATAGTTCCTCCGGTGCTTTGAACCAATGTAATAGCAAAAGTCTCTTTGGTAAAGGTGGCTGCTACAGTAGTAGCTGCAGAAACTGTGAAGCTTTTTTCCTGCATGATATCCACTCCGTTTGCTGTAAGAGTTTTCAGTCCGTAATTTGTAGCAGGAACTACTTTCACGGTCAACTTAGTGCCATAAGGAACAGCCTTCAGTTGCTCTGCTGTGTATCCTTCTATGCTGATAGTACCACCGGTACCTTGCTGAAGTGTCACCGCAAATGTTTGTTTTGCGAAGCTTGCTGCCAGTGCAGTTGCTGCTTTTACCGCAAATTTTTTCGTAGTCATTATATCTACTCCTCCTGCAGTCAAGGTATTTAATTGATATCCGGTATTTGGCGTAGCTTCAACAGAAAGTTCGGTATCGTAATCCACCAAAGTTCCAGACGAAATAGCAGTAGTACCTCTCATTACTTTCAGAGTACCATTAGCCGGTTGAGTGAATGTAACAGCATATTGCTGTTTGGTAAAGCTGGCTACAACAGCGGTATTTCCTTGTACAACAAATTTCTTAATTGGCATTATGTTCTTACCATCTGCAGTAAGCGTAGCAAGTTTGTAGCCTTCATTCGGAGTAGCTGTTATACTTATTATTGTATTAACAACAACTAAATCTCCAGATTCAACATTTACAACTATTGGTCTCTGCCCAACCCGCTCTATTTCATAAGAAAGTTTGATACTTCCATTAGCTGGTTGAGTAAATGTAACGGCGTATTTTTCTAATGCAAAATTGGCCGCTACGGTAGTATTTGCTTGTACGGTAAATTTCTTGCTTGGCATTATGTTCTTACCATCTGCAGTAAGCGTAGCAAGTTTGTAGCCTTCATTCGGAGTAGCTGTTATACTTATTATTGTATTAACAACAACTAAATCTCCAGATTCAACATTTACAACTATTGGTCTCTGCCCAACCCGCTCTATTTCATAAGAAAGTTTGATACTTCCATTAGCTGGTTGAGTAAATGTAACGGCGTATTTTTCTAATGCAAAATTGGCCGCTACGGTAGTATTTGCTTGTACGGTAAATTTCTTGCTTGTCATTATGTCCGCACCATTTGCAGTAAGCGTGCTTAGTTTATAGCCTGTATTTGGAGTGGTAGTTACGGTAAGTACAGTACCTTGAGGCACAGAAGCGCCGCTATTTACCAATGTAGTTCCATTAAATACTTTTACAGTACCTCCGGTAGGATTGGCATTGTACGTGACGGTGTAATTTGTCACACAACCTGTGCCATCACCGGCTAATTCGGTACTGCCATCTAGTGTTTTCCAGCCTTTCCCCTTGGCGATGGAAGATGTACTGGTAAGGAATCCGGGGGTAATTACACTTCCAGCTCTTACATATATACTTGCAGTAGTAGTACGACTAGGAAGTGAATTATAGAGTGCGTCCATTGCGCAAGCATCCAAACCTGTTCCGTATGTATAAATGGAGTTTATTGTCGGATGGTTTGCAGAAACTGTCATTTCAGATATGCCGGAATTATCGCTTATGTCAAACGAGCGTACCCTTCCGTGAATTTTTATCGTGGAATTATTTACAGGAACATTAATGTAACCAGTCCAATTATCTTTCGTTATCAATTTCTTTATAAACTGCCCTGTATTATTTTCAATCCATACAGGAGTTACCTCATCGTCAGCATTAATAACTTCTCCACGCAAATCTATTCTAATACTGGCTCCGCTTGCTTTCAGAGTAATAACCGGGGAGCCGGCTATTGGTGTATCATATCCACAGCCGTAGCCGTTGCCTTTGAGTTCTGTAACACCATCCATGACTTTCCATGACTTATCTGTTGCAATGGTTTTATTACTCCCAGCAAAGTCATTTTTTGTGGCAATATTATCTCCACCACCTACACCAATTAAGGCTCCTGAAGGATGCGTAGCAGGTAAATTTTTGTAAAGCTGATCTAACATACAAGCGTCCCATCCCATATTATAAACGTAAACTTTTGTAAGTTTTGTTTTATCTGTTAAACTGCTTATATTATTATATTTCAGAGATGTACATCCAGCCATTGCTAAAGTTTCCAACTTTATGCTATTATTAAATACTAAAGAATTTAATTTATGATTTTCATTTACGTTAAGAAGTAATAAGTCAGGACTATTAATGGAAATACCCGCAAGTGACTGATTTCTATTCATACTAACAAACACCAATTTATTGTTTTTAGACAAATCCATTCTGGTGAAAGTGGCAGTACCGCCACTCGAAGAGAAATAACGTAAATTTGTTGCATTCGTAACGTCATTAAAAACACTCTCTAGATTATCAATCATCAAATGAGAGAGGGCTGCACCGTATATATATGCTGTGTATTCAACAGGGAGTCCGGAAATTGTATGTGTTGGTGGAGAAGTATAATTATTATTTTGTGACACGGTAGTAGTTTCAAATACACTTCCCCAGCATGTTATAGGTAAAGCACCATAGGCACCTAACACACTAGTATAGCTAATGCCTACTTTTAAGCTAAAAGTAGAGCCTGTACCGCCATTATTTAGTTTGGCTACAGGTATTAAATTAGATTTACACCAATTAAAGTCATACTTTTTTGCATAATTTGTCATTTCATATGGCTCCCAATTCATATCTAAAACCGGAAATAAATTGGAGTGTACCAGTTCCGGATTATAATAAGTAGTACCACTTATAGCACTTCCTACAGTAATTTCTCCTTTAACCTTCCCCGTTCTGTTTGGCAGTGATCGATATAAGTGTTCTAAATCAGTCCGAGTACCTTTAAAAAGTGGAAGTTCTACTCTAGCAATATTAGCTCCATTAGCATCTATTTCTGCAGCTTTTACTGGAGAACGACTTTCTATCCCAGTGATTTCTGAATTATATATTCTAACTGTAACTCCAGCGCTTACAAGTTTTGATATAGTAAAATAAGAAGCACTAACATTTAACGTATAATATTGTTTCCCATTACCATCACCCCAGTCTATATAGAGAGGTTTAGGAGTCGATGGAGACGCTCCTGGTATAAAAA
>CAZCIU010000005.1:4490-11908 GCA_964498765.1 uncultured Paludibacter sp.
AAAACTACCTGCTTTATCAGGCACAAGTTTAGCTACTTGAGTGTTAACGTCTGCCCACACAGCTGCCATACTAAGCAGCATTGCATTTAAAAAAATGAATAGCTTTTTCATAATTTTTTTGTTTTGTGCCGATTATTCTTTGGTTGTTTGTTTTTTTAGAAAGAATAGATCGGCGGATTAATAATTTGTTGATTTGTTGATAATATTTTCACTTCGACAAGCTCAGTGACCGAACTTCTTTTTGTGTCACTTCGACACTTCGACAAGCTCAGTCACCGAAGAAACAAGCTCAGTGTCCGAAGAGACAGGCTCAGTGACCTGTGCGTTTTGACAAGAGGACATGTCCCCTTGTTATTGTCTTTGCCAAAGCTGAGTATTAATCGTCGGCTACCTGTCCATGGCAGGTACTGAAACCATGTCACCTAAGGCTATTATGTTATTTTGAGTTTGAAAGCACCGCTGTGCTTATTTCACTTTTCGCAACTCGTAATTGTTTTCCCTCTTCCCTATCGCCGCCGGCGTTGGTTTGATTGAGTTATTTATTCCCATTTTCTGTTTGCAATATTGATTATAAGTCTCTGAAAAAGTAGTCATTAAGCCTTCAGCAATCAGCTCATCGATATATTCTTGAAAAAAATGATGCGTTTCAGCGAGTTCCTCCATTCTTTTCAGAAGTTTGGACATCCTACCAAACTCGCAGCAGTCCAATTTTGCTTCTTTACATTCATTGAGTTTATCTCTGTATTCATCCAGTATGGAGTTTATTAAAATTGGATCTATGGGCATTATAATTTGTTTTTACTATTTTTATCTTACTTATATATTATTATATCAGGTTGTCTGTATCAGGTGAGGATGCTCGTTAAAAAAATAACATCACATCCTCACCGTCAACAAACCACACAAACCACAAACCACGAAAACCACAATTCGTGTTAATCGTCTTCTGTTAAGGCCGCACTGAATTGTTTGTTCAATTGCGTAACATCTACTTGAGAAGTTTTAGAATCCAGGGAGGAGATGGGCTCTTTGTGTAAGCCCCAGTAAATACAAAAACTGACAAGAAATACTAAGAATAAATAGTACAGCAGTTTTGTTATTCGGAATATCAGTGCTGTTTTCATCCTGTAAAAAATATGTGGTTTGTTTGTGTTTCGCTTCGCAAAGACAAAAAACCTGAATTGCTGCGATTCTTGGTTTTTGTCATGCTCGAAGTTAGATAAGATAAAACCAAAAAAAGAGGCTAAATGACAAAACATTTGTACGCTATGACCACAAAAAGGACTTTGTTGTTTGAATTGTTCAATTTAAAGATTGGCCGCAAAAATAAACCTAGATATGAACAGAAATTTTGGCACGCACTTTTTGGTAAATTTATACAATCACTTAACAAGCTAACAATCTGCAACTTATAAATCAAATTTAACATTAACAACACTTTTATACAGTTTTTTAATTTTCTTTTCCATAAAAGAATTAAAAAACTTTCTTTAAATTGAACAATTCAAAGAACTTTATCATTGTTTTAGGACGTGAAAATCAGAGTAAATACTCAAACTTGATTTTATCAATTTTTAAGCATTCTATCTTATATTCATCAAAAATTTGTACTTTTGAAAAAATTAATAAAAACACACTAAAATGAAACTAAAAAATATCTTTTTACTGCTGATCATAGTAGTATTTGCTGCATGCTCCGGAAACAAAAAAGACGGAAAAGAACTGACTTTGAATGTAGGTGTAATGGCGTCCATGGATTATCTGCCAATTGCCGTGGCGGATGCGAAAGGCTATTTCGCTGAAGAAGGAATTACAGTCAATATCCAGAAATTCTTCTCTGCCAATGACCGCGATGCTGCTATTCAAAGCGGAAACCTGGATGCCAGCATCCTGGATTACACAGGCGGAGCCATCCAAAAAGCAGGAGGCGTAGAACTCTTTTTCACATCGCAGTGCGATGCTACATTTGAATTAGTAGCCGGAAAAAACGTAAAAATTCAATCAAACGAAGATTTGAAAGGGAAAAACTTTGCAGTTGCCAGAAATACTGTGGTGGATTTCTGTACTGATATGGTGCTGCAGAATGCCGAAATAGAACATAACGAAGTGGTAAAGTCTGAAATCAATAAAATCCCCTTGCGTCTGGAAATGCTTCGGAATGAGAAAATTGACCTGACCGTACTTCCTGATCCATTCGCCACAATTGCCAAAGCAGACGGAAATCCGCTCGTAACCACTATCAAAGATTTAGGTTACCAGGTTACCGGCATTGTTTTTACCAAACAAGCCATCGACGAAAAGAAAAAAACCATCAAAGCATTCTACACGGCTTACAACAAAGCCATCGTGGATATTCAAGAAAGCCCGCTATCAGATTTTCAGGAAATTCTGGTTAATGAAATCGGGTTTCCGCAACCATTGGTTGGCAGCATCAAATTACCGGACTATAAAGCAGCTTCTCTTCCACAAGCCAAAGACTTGGAAGCAGTTGGCAACTGGCTGAAAGAAAGAGAATTAATTCCGACAGATTTTGATATTAATTCGATTGTAAATACAGACTTTATTGTAAAATAAGGGTGTTGGATGTGTGTTGCTGGATGAAGGATGTAGGATGCTGGGAGTGTGATGTATGATGCTGGATGTAGGATGCTGGATGTAGGATGTAGGATGTGGGATGTGGGAATATATAACTCTTCTTAAAGTAGAAAACACCAAATGACTAATTAACACAATCAACAAATTCACTAATTAACAACAATACAAAAAAATGCCCAATCTTCTCTCCATAAAGAATTTGACTGTTTACCTGGACAAAAATCTTGTTCTGGAAGACATTTCATTTGACCTGCAGGAAGGTGAAATTCTTACTGTTGTAGGTCCGTCGGGGAGTGGAAAATCGACTTTACTTAATATTATAGGTGGCATTATAAAAAATTACGAAGGCTCCGTGCTTTTCAGAAATCAGCCGATTAAGCAGTTGGTTAAAGGCTATATTCCTCAGAATTTGGGTTTGTTGCCCTGGAAAAAAGTGGAGGAAAACATCTTTTTAGCCAATAAAATCAACAAGCATTTGGAAATTTCTCAGGAAGAAGCTTTTGAAATAATCAACGAATTGGGTATTCTTGATTTTTTGGAGCGCTACCCTTCCGAACTTAGCGGCGGACAAAAACAACGCGTTGCTTTGGCTCGTTTGTTTGTTTCACGTCCGGATATTCTGCTGATGGACGAGCCGTTTTCTGCTTTGGATACCTTCACAGCTGAAACTTCGAGAACCTTATTTCTGGAACTCTGGAAAAAACGAAAGATTACAACAATTTTCACTACTCACAACCTACTGGAAGCCGTAAAGCTGGGAAAACACATTCTTATCATGAGCAAACTTCCGGGTAAAGTCTTGAAAATAATAGAAAATCCTTTGTTTGAAAAAGGAGCCGACAGAAGCGATGAAAGCTACTTTAAAATGGCGCAACACCTGCAGGATCTGATGGAAATAGAACGAAAACAAGGGAATATTTGATGGATGTTCGGATATTTGGAAATTCCCTTACTTAACAAAAACGACAGAAGACAAATAACAGCGAAACTATAATAACGCTAAGCAAATAACAATTAATAACGCGTAGCAAATATAAGCGAAGCAAAAAAAGTGAAACCGAGCAATAATAAATATCGTATTCCCAAAACACTCCAGTTATTATTTATCGGAGTATTTACCTTCAACGTTTTGTGGTTTTTTGCAGCTTTGATTTTTCAGAACAAAGCACTGCCAAACCCACTTGACGTTTACGATATTATGCCTTCCACTATCGCATCGGGCATGGGCGAACATGTTTGGGCCAGCCTCAGAAGGGTGATAATCGGAACGGCGATTGCCTTGTTTTTTGGTGTGATTGGTGGTATGCTTACAGCTCTCAGCAAAAAAGCCAATCGCGTATTGGAACCGCTGCTTTATCTTTCATATCCTGTTCCAAAACTGGCATTATTGCCCATTATTATGATTATTTTCGGGATTGGCGAAACCACCAAAATTGTTATGATAATTCTGATCATCGTTTTTCAGTTGATGATTTCGATACGGGATGCTATTCGCCGTTTGCCTAAAGAAAATTATTTTGTGCTTTCATCGCTCGGAGCCAGCAAAATGCAATATGTTTTGCATGTTATCATTCCGGGTATTTTGCCGGACGTGCTTTCTGCACTGCGAGTTACCGTGGGAATTGCCATTTCGGTACTTTTCGTCACAGAAACATTCGGTACAGATAAAGGACTTGGATTTTTTATCGTAGATGCCTGGATGCGATTGGATTACCTGACCATGTATGCCGGCATTGTTTCCATTTCGATTATCGGATTTTTGCTGTTTGTGGTAATTGACGTAGCGGATGCCGTTTTCTGCAAATGGAATAAGCTGCAAAGCAGGCAGTAATTTTTCAAAACAACATAAAAAAAAGACACCAAGTTTCGGTGTCTTTTTTTGCGTTTATATCAGCAGTTCTTAAATATCAACTCTCACAAAACCACCGTAATTCTGGATTTCGGGTCTTACAGGCGTATAGTAATCCACATTTCCACCAAATCCGACAGTATATTTTTTCATTGTCAGTCCCAATCGGGAATACAACATGGCTCTTTCGCGTTCTTTGGCTTCAAAATTATGGCTGTAAAATCCTTGCACACGCGTGAAAAGTTTCAAATTGTCGCTTAATGCCGGTTTGAATTCTACAATTCCGACCGTTTCCATATTTGACCAAGGCATAAAATTGTAGTATGGCGTCAAAACCAGCAACCAAGTTGGATTAGCGTAAGACAAGTGCAATGCCACGGTTGGAATAAATCCTTTTACAAAGTGATACTGAATTCCACCCGAAACTCCGACGTATTTATGCATTTGGTACACAATAGAGTTCACAGAAACTAGTTCAGTGCGCCCTTTCAGATAATCGTAATACGCCGCGGCAGATGTAATATTATTGTAGTTAAAATTTCCCGTGATTGTTTTATTCATGCTTAATGATAAAGCAACCCGTTCATTACCAAACAATGTTTCGAAAGCAATAGGCGGTTCGCGCCGTTCCTGAGCTGCCAGACTGATAGTCATCAGCGCAAGGGCAAGTGACAAAATTTGTTTTTTCATCTGTTTATTTAATTAATGGTGATGTTTGTTTTGATAAGAAACTAAATAAATTAAAATTCTGAAGTAAAATGAAATTTTATATTCTTAAAATCGTTTTGTGCCATCTGAAGAACGTATCCGCTATCAGCCAAAAAGACATCTCTGCCTTCTTTATCTTTGGCCATATACTGTGCTTTACGTTTCTTGAAATTCTCTAATTCCTGATAATCATCACTCTCAATCCAGCAAGCTTTGTACAGCGAAATCGGCTCCCAGCGACATTGTGCGTTGTATTCGTGCAGCAAGCGGTATTGAATAACCTCAAACTGCAATTGCCCGACTGTTCCGATGATTTTGCGATTGTTGAATTGGTTTACAAATAGCTGTGCTACACCTTCGTCCATCAACTGGTTCACACCTTTTTCAAGCTGCTTGGCTTTCATCGGATCGGCATTTTCCAGATACATAAACATTTCCGGCGAGAAACTTGGCAGTCCTTTGAAATGCAGTTCTTCTCCTCCGGTCAACGTATCGCCGATTTTGAAATTTCCCGTATCGGGCAAACCTACAATATCTCCCGCGTAAGCTTCGTCCACCGTTTCTTTTTTCTGAGCCATAAAGGCAGTCGGACTGGAGAAACGCATCATTTTTCCATGACGAATATGCTTGTAGTTCACATTTCGCTCAAATTTCCCTGAACAGATTTTCACAAAAGCAATACAACTTCTGTGATTTGGATCCATGTTCGCGTGAATTTTGAAAATAAATCCGCTGAAATTGCTTTCGTTCGGATCCACTACCCTTTCCAGCGCTTTCGTAGGTCTTGGCGAAGGAGCAACTTCCACAAAACAATCCAATAACTCTTTTACTCCGAAATTGTTCAGCGCACTACCAAAAAACACCGGAGCAAGCAGTCCGTCCATGTAAAGTTCTTTGTCAAAATCTTCGTAAACGCCATTGATTAGCTCCATGTCTTCACGAAGTTTAGCGGCGTTGTGTTCTCCTACTTTTTCTCCCAGCAAGTCACTTTCAACGTCAATTTCTACCGATTCGCTGATAACTTGTTTGTTGGGTGTGTAAAGCTGCAGATTATTTTTGTAAAAATTATATACACCTTTGAAAGTTGCGCCCATGCTAATTGGCCAGCTGAGCGGACGCACGCTGATACCTAATTCACCTTCAAGCTCATCCATCAAATCAAACGGATCTCGCCCTTCGCGGTCCATTTTATTCACAAAAATCATAATAGGAGTGTTTCGCATACGGCACACGTTCATCAATTTTCGCGTTTGTGTTTCCACACCTTTGGCAGCATCCACTACGATAATTACGCTATCCACAGCCGTCAATGTCCGATACGTATCTTCAGCAAAATCCTGGTGACCGGGCGTATCCAAGATATTGATTTTATAATCGCGGTATTCAAAACCCATCACAGAAGTTGCCACAGAAATACCACGCTGCTTCTCAATTTCCATCCAGTCGGATGTGGCTGTTTTACGAATTTTATTGGATTTAACGGCTCCTGCCACGTGAATTGCACCTCCGAAAAGAAGTAATTTCTCTGTCAAGGTTGTTTTCCCCGCATCCGGGTGGCTGATAATGGCAAAAGTACGGCGGCGTTTTATTTCTGATTGTAATGACATTCTATATAAGTTTAATAAAAGTTCGGGGGTTTGGGTGTTTGGGTGTTTGATTGTTAATTCGTTTACTGATTTTCCTGCCTGCGGCAGGCAGGCTTGTTTACTAAAAAGTTTGCAAAGATACGGTAATTCTATAAAAACACAAAAAAACCAACTGACTGAAATCAGTTGGTTTTTGTATCTTAATTGTCTATTTATGAATTACATTCTCAGACCTAAAGTCAACAAGACATTGGAAGTTTTTGTATCAAGAACTGTTGGAGTAAGCACTCTGTCCTGATAAGGGAAGAAATCTTCTTTCTGGTTTTTGATTGCGTAAGCAAAGTCTATAAACCAACCCGGTTTGCGATAACCAAGACCGAATGTTACGTGGCTGGTGTTGTATTTTTGATCAAAATATTCTGTGTTAGTATTTACAGAGTTTCCGACCAAAATTTTACCGTTTACATAATCCGGATTAACCGCTGGCGTCATCATTGCATAACCTAAACGCAATGAAAAATTCGGAGTAATACGGGCTTCTGCACCGGCTTTCAGTACGTGAACATTGTTAAGTACGTCTTTCATAGCTGTATTTATATCACCAAACTTCTGTGTGCTTTGAGGATTTCCGTGGAAACGAGCTCCTTTATAATTTACAAAATTATATTCTGCTGAAAGCA
>CAZCIU010000005.1:12008-77850 GCA_964498765.1 uncultured Paludibacter sp.
TTTCCGTGGAAACGAGCTCCTTTATAATTTACAAAATTATATTCTGCTGAAAGCAATCCCATTTTCCCAATCAAATAAGCAGCACTTGCCTGCATTTGCATTGGGCTCCAAAGATTAAATGCTTGAGAGTTTACAGGAGTTTCAGCCGGATTTTTCTCGTCAGCTGGAATTTCTGATGAATGCAAGTCAGCATACGTTTCTTCAGACAAATAAGTAATTGAAGGCGTATGGAATGACAATCCCAATCGCAACTCATTCGATGGAAGATAGATTGCACCTAATTTCGCATTCAGTCCGATACCGCTTTGAACTTGTTTATTAACCAAATCAAAACCACCGCCATTCTCAAAATCTTCTGTCAAAGTAGTTTTTAGCGAATAATCCAAACTTCTGATATTCAAACTTGCTCCTAGGAAGAAATTATTGTTGTAGTTTCCACCCCATCCGAATGAGAATTCACTCAGCGAACCAGCTTGATCGAAAGCATATTTAGGCGTAACCAATTCACCTTGATTAAGCAAGGATGTGAAGTTTTGACCATCAATATTTATCAAATATCCATCAAATCCTAATGTAGTCAGCCAAGGCATATCGTAGTTATCGTAACCTACATCGCCTGGTATTGGCGGATTTGGACTGGAAAAATGAGCCAGAAAATCTGTAAATGATGTAGCTGATTTACCACCATTCATTACAAAACTTTTATTGAAGTCATTTAATTTCTGGTAAGAAAAAGAAATGTTTGAACCCAACAATCCACTGCCTTTTTCATAGTCAGGAAAAGTCATGATATATGAAACATTATTGAAAGATAGTTTTGAGTATCTGTCCTGATTCGTTTTCATATTATGCCATTCGATTGGCTGTGTATTTGTCAAAGCCAAATTCATAGTTGCAGTAATTTCTGCACTTCTGTACACACCCAGACCGGCCGGATTGTCTTTAATAGCAGAGGCATCGCCACCAAGTGCACCCATGGCTCCACCCAAACTCACGTATCGGGCAGTTCCGGTCAAATCAGTTTGCGATAAGCGCAATGCATCGTATTCTGTCTGCGCAGTAGCAAGAACCGAGAAAGCTAAAAGGGCAATTGCCAATATATTTTTTTTCATTTTCTTAAGGAGTTAAAGCTAAGAGCCAGAAGTCTGACTCTTTAGCTGAAAGTTTTTTGATTGTTTATATGTAAAAATGTTTTTCTAAAAAATTACTTCAAATTATCTTCTGCCACCTCCGCCGGATGAACGACTGCTTCCACTACTGGAGCTTGAGCTGCTTCCGCTGGAATAAGAGCCACCGGATGATCTGGAGCTTGAGCTACCTGAAGAGTATGAGCCACTACTGCTGCTTCTTGATGAAGAAGAACTTTCATACGAACGAGAGTCACCTGATGAGCGAGATGGATAAATTCCGTGGCTTGAACTTCTGCTGCTGCTTCCTGAACTTTCGTACGAACTTCTGGTAGAAGTAGTTCTTCCTGAATTAGGAGCAACTGTTCCTCTACTTGAAGGATTGGTACGATTAATTACTGAAGATGATCTTCCACTGCTTGTAGGAGTAGAATATGTTCTCGTGTTATTACTTCTTACATTAGTCCATTCTTGTGAAGTTCTCACACTACCGGTTCTCATATTTGTATTCACGTTAGGAGAATAAGACGATCTTGTACTACGTGCGCCAACGGCTGAGTTTTGAGTTCTTCCTGTAGTTGCTGAAGATGCTGGCTGACGACTTACAGTAGTATATCCACTTCTGCTTGAAGTTGCACTTGCACCGGAATTAATTGCAGAAGTTCTTCTTGATGCTGCATTCGAATCAACAATAGTGCGTGTACCGGAATGATTTCTTCTGCTGGTTTGAGTAGTAGTATCATACCATCCGCCGTAACCGAGACCGCCTCCGTAGTATGGATAACCGCCATATCCGTAACCGTAATAGCCGCCGTAATATGGGTATCCCCAACCATAGTAACCGCCCCAGCCGTAGTAACCGGAATACCAAGGATCATACATCCCATAATAACTGCCGTACCAACCGCCGTACATTCCACCATAATAGGAATATGGATATCCCCAACCGTAATAACTATTCATTCCCCAGCCATTATAATATGGATAACCCCAATTATTTCTCCAAGCCCAACTATTGTAGCCGAAAGAGGAGTATTGATAGTTCCACCAGTATGGATTATTCCATGTAGGAGTGATGGTTGCGTAAATTCCGTCGATATGTACATTCCAATAGTTATTATCCAAGAAATAAACATCGTTGTATCCCGGATCTGCTATTGTGATTGTGTAACGAGGATTATGGAAACGACGAATGCGCTCAGCGTATTCTAAGTCGGACCTGGAACCGTTAAAACCATTCAAGTAATAGCCTTCTTCTGCTGCAATGCTGTCAGTGTAAAGAGAATCTGCTATCAAATCACCATCTACAATATAAAGCGTATCAGCTACAACAGTGGTTCTGTTACCGTGTTGGTCAATAAACACAATCTCTTTTGCTCCATTTCTGTAAATAGTAGATTGTGTAGCCTCAGGTGCTTGTTGTTGTGAAATTCTGGTTTTACGGGCTTCTCTAACCATCGACGCTTCGTTAGGAGTAACGTAAATGTCGTCAATGATTGCACCTGACTGGGCAAATCCCACGCTCAAGCCAAAAAGGATAAAATAAACCAGTATAAATAGACGTTTCATTTTGTGTGTGAATTAAAAGTTAATTAAAAAAATATTACACCTATATTATATCAACATCTGTGCCATAATCACTATGCCACAATGTTTTAACATAATTCGATTTGGGACTTCAAATATAATCAAAAAACGGCTTTAAATTGGCATTTTATTTCTAATTTTGCAAGAAATAATTAATGCGCAGGTCTGTAGTGGCAGTGACAAAAAAAATTACTTTCAGATTTTGCACGGTTTTTCATAAAATAAACGATTATGAAGTACTCGGTTTTACATTTTAGCTTTGACGATAAAGAAGGATTTGTATCTGACATTTTAGCCGCTCAATTGGGCGAAATTGGTTTTGACACCTTCGAAAATACCGAATTCGGATTGGATGCTTACGTGCCAGACAGCAGCTACAACGAAGAGGCTGTTTTGAATTTATTAAGCGAATTTCCTTATGATATTGAAATTGGTTTTGAGAAAGAAAGTCTGGAAGATAAAAACTGGAACGAAGAGTGGGAAAAGCATTTTTTCGAGCCGATTATCATTGCGGATAAATGTGTAATTCACAGCTCTTTCCATCAAAATATTCCTAAATTGGAATACGATATTATCATCGATCCGAAAATGGCTTTTGGCACCGGACATCACGAAACGACGAGTTTGATCATTGCAGAAATTCTGGAAACTGACGTTCAAGGGGAACGAGTTCTTGATATGGGTTGCGGTACTTCTGTGCTGGCAATTCTTGCATCTATGCGCGGTGCATCGGAGCTGACTGCCATTGATATTGACGACTGGTGTGTGGATAATTCACTGGAAAATATAGCGCTAAATAAAATAAAAAATATCGACGTAAAATTGGGAGATGCTTCCTTGCTTCCAGGCATGAAATTCGACATTGTGCTTGCCAATATCAACCGAAATATCCTTCTCAACGATATGGATAAATACGCCGACTGTCTGCCAAAAGACGGTTTGCTATTTATGAGCGGTTTTTATACGGAAGATGTACCTGTGCTGCAGAAAAAAGCGAATGAACTCGGACTGAAAATGCTTTATTTCAAGCAGAAAAACAATTGGGCTGCCATGAAATTGACAAAAGAATAAAAGTACATTAATTCAAAAATCCTGAAGTTTTCGGGATTTTTTGATTCTATTTCTAATTCACTTTTGGCACTACAATTTTGAAAGTAGTTCCTTTGTCAACTTCCGTTTCAAATTCGATGGTTCCGCCAATCAGATGGATAATATTCTGGCTAATAACTAATCCTAAGCCCATGCCGGTAGATTTTGTAGTGAAATTCGGAGTAAAGAGATGTTTTTTCACATCGTCCGGAATTCCTTTTCCATTATCTTTTATGTCGATATAAATCCACTTTTCCTTTGTCCAAAGTTTAATATCAATTCGCCCTTTTTTCTCCGGTGGAATAGCCTGAACGGCATTTTTCAGTAAATTATTAAACACCTGAATTAGTTGCTCACGGTCTGCCATTACAAATTCTCCCTCATCCGGACCTTCATAGTGGAGTTCAATATTTTCGTTGGCATTAGCAAAAAGAATGGCTACCGAAGATACTTTCTTAGCCAAATCAACACGAACAAATTTCGCTTCGGGAAGTTTGGCAAAATTGGAAAATGAACCAGCAATCCGCGATAAATTCTCAATTTGCTCAATCAGAGTTGTAGAAGATTTTTCGAAGTACTCATCAAAATTCTCATCGTCCATTTGCTTTCTTCGTTGGAGTTGCTGAATGGTCAATTTCATCGGTGTAAGCGGATTATTTATCTCGTGCGCCACTTGTCGCGCCATGGTTTTCCAGGCTGCTTCACGCTCCGATTTGGCAAGCAACATAGCACTTTTTTCCAGTTCTTCCACAGTTCGGTTGTACTGATCCACGAGCTGCCTGATTTCATCTTGCGGTTTGTAATCTACTCTCTTTATTTCCTGCCCGAAATTGATTTTCTTCAAACTTTCTTCCAACAAAAAGAGCGGTGCAGAAAGCTGCCTTCCAATCAGCACACTCAAAATCACAAACAGCACAATGATAATCATATAAATATGCACAATCACCGATAGAAAATCCTCTAACTCACCCTGTATCTGATAGTTACTAAAGAATTGCGGAACGGCGATAAAGCCAATCGGCAGATAATCCATGTTGTAAAAATCGGTGTAAGCCGTCATATATTCGAGATTTCCAATCCGTTCAAACTGATTCAAATCTTCCAAATTTGAGAAATACGGAATTGGCGAAATCTGACGACTAATCAACTCACGCGTAAACAGCGGCATCTGCGAACTGGCAATCAATCTTCCGTGATTGTCATACACGTGAATATCCGTCTGATAGGTGTATGAAAGATCCTGCAAGTCAAAATTTAGGTCGTTGCTCATTGTCGAATCCAGTTCTTCGCGCCAGGAATATTTCTCCTGCAGAGCATTTTGAATGTAAGTTTTCGTTTGTTCCAGTTTCTGCTTATGCTCATCAATGTATTTTTGCTGCATGTAATTAAACGACACATAGAAAATAGAAATAAAACTGACCACCAAAAGCAGCGTAAACGAATACATAAACTTGGATGAGAACGTGTATTTTACTTTTGTTTCCTTGTGAATAAGCCTGTAAATCCACATTACGAAAAACGTAATACAGATAAACAGCAAGAAAACATACACGAAATAAAGCACTAATATCAGCGGACTTTCGATGTCTTTTTCCGATAAAATAAAATAATTATAGGCATTCGGAACATAAATATAATGATTGTAGCCTCCGAATTCCTGAACATAGAAATTCTCTTTTCGCTTTTCAATCCAGCTTGCATCGCTTTGATACTTGTATTGACCCGATGAATTCATCAATTCACGGAAAGTATAGCGCGCAATGGAAAGTTTGAGCTGATTATAAAGTCCCGAATTATTTTCCAAAAGCAAATCCGGGAAACTGTAACTCTTGTAATACTTCCGCGGATAAAACTCCATGTAGAAATTCGTATCAGAACCGGTTACAAGACTTTCGTTGTAAGCTCCGATAAACTCCATATCGGACTTTGGATTTCCCATGATGTAAAAATGCGTATCCTTAACTCTCCTACCCCAGTTGGAAATGGCGTTTTTGAATTCATTGTCCAATTGCGAATTATCCACCGCCGCGAAAAGTCGCATTTCATACTTATTCCAGAAACCACGCAAATAGGCATTGTTGATATAATCATTCGCTCGCAAAATGGAATCCGGCTCTTGTACTATTTGTTTCAGATAATTATCGGAAATAATGCTTTTGTCCAAATCATCCAGAAGCACAATCGCCAAGCGATCTTCATCGGTTTCATCGTTCAGATAGTGGTTTTCGGCAAGCGTACGGTATTTTTCAAATTTTTTATCCCGATTCATGTGATTGGTGGACCAAGCAATGAAAAACGTAAAAAATGCCAGCCAAATGACAATGAACAACCTGGTTTTTTTGAAAAATTTAACCACATGCGGCAAATATAAAATGGCCGAAAGCAAAACATACGATACCACAAACAGCACTCCGTAATCTCCGAAATAGAAATAGCCGAGTATGCTTACTATCACCGCCAAAACGATTTCATATTCCGCCACGGTCACAATGTCGTTTTTGCGAATAAGCATGCTGTGAATTTTGATATGTAGCAGCATAAACCCAATGCCCCAAATCAAAAACAGCAAATGATTCCAAATCGCAACGAAGGAGAAATCTTCAATTCGTTGCACGTTTATTTCGGTGGAAGAATTAAAGACCACACCAATCAAAAATGTAAAAATCAGGAAGAAATAAACCGCAGGAACAAATTGTAAGATGACGAGCTTTACTTTCAAATATTTATCTCGCTCAATGCCTCTTTTTACATAATAACAAAACAAATAGATGACCGAAAAAATATAAAGCGACAGAAAACTGAGGTGCGTCAGCGTTCGTAGAAAAGTATTTGAAGCGTAATGAAACGGTGTGAAAACTTTATTCAGAAAGAATGAGCTTGGGATATTGAAAATAAGCAGCGCAAACACGAAAACACTCATTGAAATACTTACTTTCAGGAAATCGCTCATCGGAATGGACGTATTTCCAAAGACGCGCGGCAAATGTGAGAACAAGTAAAAGAAAATCAAGAATGCAATCAAGAACAAGACCATGGCTGCTACCGCCCATTTTTCATTGTAAATCGGCAGCGCAGGAAGCTCAAAAGTAAAGAGATAATCACCGCTATTGCTGAAAATCGCATACTCGCTCGTTGGATCATTAGAAGAAAAACCGATGTCTTTATTCAGCTCCAATCCATCGTAAAATTCATTTTGCAAATCCTCATTTTCGTAAGGATAATTATGCTTTATCGGCATATAAGCCACTACATTATAGTCGCCTTGCTGCACAGATTTGGTAAGTGCTATGACATTGGAAAGCTCTTTGAGTTGCCAGTTTTTGTTGGTGAGGTTTTGTGGCTCAATCTGATTATCCGACCAAAAAATCAAATCGTCATTCATATAAACCAAGTACGTAGAAGGCAATTTTTCAAACGAAATGTACTTTAGCGAATCAATCTGGTCGCGCTTTAGCCAGGAGGCAATTTCCAGCAATCGGTTATCAATCGAAATTTCACGTTGGTTCAGTCTGTCGGCAACTTCATTGATTTTGATGGCTTTTTTGGGCGATTTATTGTAAATTCCCTGAAAGGCGAAACCAAGAATCGTCAGAAGCACCATCAGAATAATTAAAACTCTGTATGTGGGTCGAATTCTTTTTACTATTTGCAGTAATTTATTCATGATGATAAGGTTCACCTTTTATTATTGTCATTGCACGATAAAGCTGTTCGGTAAAAAACAGTCGGATCATCTGGTGCGAAAACGTCATTTTGGACAATGAAATCTGCGAATTTGCTCGCTGATACAGCTTTTGAGAAAATCCGTACGGTCCTCCAACAACAAAAACCATACTTTTATTTGAAAAAAGCATCCGATTAGAGATTAATTCTGAAAATTCGATGGAAGTATAATGTTTCCCGCGCTCATCCAAAAGAATGACTTCATCCGAGTTTTCCAGTTTGGCAAACAGCAATTCACCTTCTTTCTCTTTTTGCTGATCAATGCTCAGATTTTTGGCATTTTTTAGCTCCGGAATGATAATTTGCTCAAAATTAATGTAGTATTTCAGTCTTCCGGCATACTCATCAATCAGCGCGGAAAGCTTACCATCCGTAGTTTTGCCTATCATTAACAGTTTAATTTTCATTATTTCGACTATCTGAGCGTATTTTGGTCTGTTATTTGTAGAATAAAGAGAGAAAACATTTAAAATCGAGTGTTATTTTAATTCAAAAATTTAATAACTTTGCAATCTCGGTTTTTATTTTCATGCAAATATTGCAATTTTTTAGGTAAAAACAGCTATTAATTGAAGAAAAAACCAAAAACTTTATATGAAACAGCCATGCCAGAGTAATATTGATACACAGGAAATGATTGTATGGCGTGTTCCATGTGTCCTTAATGTAAAAATGAAAAATAAACACATGAAAGCAATTAGAATTTTAACTATTCTCGCTTTATTCGTAGCTTTCGGCCACACAGCGCAAGCTCAGACTACCGGCGTACCAAACGAGGTAGTAGAAGCTCTCAAAGTTGGCGACTCCAACAAACTCTCTGCTTATTTGAATAATAATGTGGAGCTTGTCATTGGTAAAACAAATGACGTGTACAGCAAACAGCAAGCTGTGGGAATTATTGCCGATTTTTTCAGAAAAAACACCGTTAGCGGATTTAACGTACTGCATAGTGGAAACAAAGAAGCAGCCAGCTTCATCATCGGCTTGCTGAAAACCAGCACCGGAAACTACCGCGTATATGTACTCACTCGGAAAACAGGCGGCAAAACATTAATACAGCAATTACGAATAGAAACTGAATGAACAAAGACTTTATCAACATGATCCCGGCATGGTTTGCTGAGGACATAGGCGATGGTGACCATACCACGCTATCAAGTATCCCGGCAACTGCTGTCGGGAAATCTCAGTTAATAATCAAGGAAGATGGAATTTTGTGCGGCGTAGAAGTTGCCCGCGAAATTTTCAAAGCATTTGATCCGGAACTTAAAATGACCGTTTTCATCGAAGACGGCACACACGTGAAGTACGGCGACATTGCATTTGTGGTAGAAGGAAAAATCCAATCGCTGCTACAAACCGAGCGTCTGATGCTGAACATCATGCAGCGACTGAGTGGCGTGGCTACACGTACGCACGAGTATCAAAAAGAGCTGGAAGGCACTAAAACCAAAGTGCTTGACACACGTAAAACAACTCCAGGGCTGCGTATGCTGGAAAAATACGCTGTAGCAATGGGCGGCGGAAAAAATCACCGCATCGGACTTTTCGATATGATTTTGCTTAAAGATAACCACGTGGACTTTGCAGGTGGAATTGCTGCTGCTATCAATGGCGCAAAAAGCTACCTGAAAGAAAAAGGCAAAGATTTGAAAATAGAAATTGAAGTTCGCAACTTTGATGAATTGCAACAGGTTCTGGACTGCGGCGGTGTGGACAGAATAATGCTGGATAATTTCAGCGTAGAAAACACCAAAAAAGCCGTTGAAATCATCGACGGTCGCTACGAAACTGAATCTTCCGGCGGTATCACGCTTCAAACGCTTCGCAGCTATGCCGAATGTGGCGTAGATTATATTTCTGTTGGCGCGCTTACGCACTCGGTGAAAAGTTTGGATATGAGCTTCAAAGCCGTAGAATAAGCTTTTTCAAAAATAAAATTACATAAAAACCACTTTCTTTGTGAAGGTGGTTTTTTGTTTTTAAAAATAAAACGAAAAATTAATGAAATAATTCTTGATTTTTGAAATAATCTTTGCTATCTTTAGGCTGTTCTTACAGAGTATAAGCATCTGCCTACTCTTCCTTACTGAAGCTACCTGCACCGAGTTGGACCTGCATTCAACTTTCCTCTGCTACTTGACACCATTTTCAAGTGTATTTCTAATGCGCAGCTTATTCATTGCTTAAGAATTTTCGACAAATCACATATAAGAATTTAAACACTAACTAAACAAGAAAAGGAGGTAAAAATGAAAAGATCAGCACCTTTGGTTATCACAATCAGTCGCGAGCTCGGCAGTGGAGGAGCGTATATCGGACACAAATTGGCAGAAATATTAAACATGTTTTATGCTGATCATGAAATTATCACCCGTACAGCTGAGAAACTTTCTGTTTTTGAAGAAGATGTGGCTCCACACGAAGAGAAAATCACTTCATTCTGGCAAAATTTCTGGGAAAATACCGCTTTGCATGAATTCTACAGCGAAGCAGTAGGCAGTTTCAGACCTACAACTGCCAAAATTTTTGAAACAGAATCAGAAGTTTTACATCAAATTGCGAGAGAACATTCTGCTGTAATTATTGGACGTGGTGGTTTCCATGTTCTCAAAGATCACCCAAACATCGTTAGCATTTACCTGCATGGAAGCGAAGATGCCCGCGCCAAACGCCTGATGGAAGTGCGCAACATCACCGAACTGGAAGCTAAAACTCAAATCGTGGCCGGCGACCGTGAACGAATGATGTACATCAAAAAGTTCACTAAAAAAGACTGGGCTGACGCCAAAAATTTCGATTTGACTATTGACACCGGAAAAATCGGCTTCGACAATGCTTTGGAATTAATTGTGAAATACATTGAATCCAGACAAATGTAACGAATGATTTATTATTAGCCGAAAAGCCGTTTCTTGGAAAAAGAGATGGCTTTTCTTTTTAATTTTCAACAAAAAAGAGCTATTTTTGTACACATAGTTAACACTCTTTTAACCCTAATTTTATGAACACGACAAACACTGAGTTAGACGCTATTAAAAACAATCTTCTAACAACTTATGCCGAAGCCTCCGGCAGCACAGTAGATAAACTCAAAACTGAAATTACAACATGGGATTGGGAAGAAGTTGATCGTCGCCTATGGCTAAATAAAAAAATAGCTAACGCATTTTTTATTGTTCTATTTATTTTATTCTTAGTGTTATTTGTGGCAATGCTATATATTTACATCAAAGCTGACAACGATATTCCAAAGATAAGCGGATTTGGTATGCTCGCATTCTGTGCTACATTTTTCAGCGTGAGTGTCAATTTATCCAAAGCAAATTCTAAGTATCTTCTCTTTAAGCTGCTTAGAAATGCATTTCAAAAAAATAATAGCTAATAACACAAGTTTTCATGACGTTTATTAGTAAACTTTTCGAACAAACAAGAATTTAAAATATGAAAATTGCTATCATTGGTACGGGCTACGTAGGCTTGGTTTCAGGTGCATGCTTTGCAGAAATGGGCGTGGATGTAACGTGTATTGACGTAAACAAGGACAAAATTGACAATCTCAACAAAGGCATTATTCCCATTTACGAACCGGGTTTGGAAGATATGGTGCTTCGAAATATGAAGGCCGACCGACTGCATTTCACGACCAAACTGGATGATATTTTGGATGAAGCGCAGGTGGTTTTCAGCGCTGTAGGTACTCCACCCAACGAAGATGGCAGTGCCGACTTGAAATATGTGCTGGATGTAGCGCGTGAAATCGGACAGAAAATGACCAAATACGTGCTGATTGTTACCAAAAGTACGGTTCCGGTTGGTACGGCGGCTTTGGTAAAAGAAACCATCCAAAACGAACTGAAAAACCGTGGTGTGGAAATTCCGTTTGACGTAGCTTCCAATCCTGAATTTCTGAAAGAAGGCGATGCTATCAATGACTTTATGAGCCCGGATCGTGTGGTAGTTGGTACCGATAGCGAAAAAGCCAAAGAGCTCATCACCAAACTTTACCGCCCATTTTTGCTGAATAATTTCCGAGTTATTTTCATGGATATTCCTTCTGCGGAAATGACCAAATACGCTGCCAATTCGATGCTGGCAACTCGCATCAGTTTTATGAATGACATTGCCAATCTGTGCGAAATCGTAGGCGCAGACGTGAATATGGTTCGCAAAGGAATAGGAACGGATGTGCGAATTGGTGGAAAATTTCTCTACGCTGGTTCGGGTTATGGCGGTTCCTGCTTCCCAAAAGATGTGCAAGCACTTATCAAAACCGCTCAAGAAAATGGCTACGAACTTCGCCTGCTGAAAGCCGTGGAAAGTGTAAATGAAAGTCAGAAAGAAGTGCTTTTCAAAAAGCTTGTAAAACGCTGGGGAAAAGATATGAGCGGAAAAACAGTGGCTGTTTGGGGACTTGCATTCAAGCCAAACACCGACGATATTCGCGAAGCTCCGGCATTTGTGGTGATGGAAAAACTGCTGATAGCCGGTGCTAACATTCGCACTTTTGATCCGATTGCCATGCCTGCTTCGAAAGAGCGAATTGCATTTTTAGAAAGCGAACAGAAAAATGCAGAAAATCCGGTAGATTATTCCAAAGTCTATTTTGCAAATGACATTTACGATGCTACCGATGAAGCAGACGCCATTCTGCTGATGACCGAGTGGAAAGAATTTCGTATGCCAAGTTGGAATGTGATTAAAAAATCAATGAAAACGCCGTTGGTGCTGGATGGCAGAAATATCTACGACAAAGCCGAAATGAAAGAATTAGGCTTTGAGTATGAAGGAATTGGATAAATTTGATTTTCCAGGTCAAACTGAAAAATGAAAAAAAAGAGTTTCAAGTCCGAGGATTTGAAACTCTTTTCATTTTAACTAATTCAATCGGCTGAAAAAATTATTTATTTACTCTGTATTTGTCGTTTCCGTTTTTGATGTAGTCTACAATCTGATGTGCAGCTGCAATTCCGGCATTCACGTTAGCTTCAGAGGTTTGCGCACCCATTTTCTTAGGCGTTGCAAAATATTGATTTGGCACTTTTTCTATAAATTCAGCATGCAAATCAGGTTTAATATCAGTCAGATATTTGAATTTTGGATGCTCAATCATAAAGTCCAGCAAATCTTGTTCGTTGATAATTTCTTTTCGAGCTGTGTTTATCAAAACAGCATTGTCTTTCATATTGCTAAGCAATATTTTCCCAACCAAACCGCGGGTTTTGTCAGTTAACGGAACGTGAACCGAAACAATATCCGAGTGTCTGTAAAGCGTTTTTACAGAAATTGTTGGGTCAATTCCGTCATTATTAATAACTTCTGAGCGGCTGTAGGTATCGTAAGCCAATAAGTCCATTTGGAAGCCTTTGGCAATTCGAGCCACGTTTTTACCGATATTTCCGTAAGCGTGAATTCCGAGTTTTTTGCCTTTGAGTTCGGTTCCCGAACCGCCATTGAAGAAACTGCGAACACCATAAATCAGCATTCCAAACACCAATTCCGCAACAGCATTGGCATTTTGTCCTGGTGTATTCATCACGCAAACTCCGGCTTTAGTAGCTGCTTCCAGGTCAATATTATCATATCCTGCACCTGCACGAACCACAATTTTCAGTTTTTTCCCGGCATTAATTACTTCTTCGTCAATAATATCGCTGCGCACAATCATTCCATCAGCATCGGCTACAGCGTCCAGTAGTTGTTGTTTTTCAGTGTATTTTTCCAAAAGAACCATTTCATAATCTACACCGTCTAGTTCTTGGCCTATTCCGTCAATCGCTACCTTGGCGAATGGTTTTTCGGTTGCTATAAGTACTTTCATGTTTTATTTGTAAACGTGTTTAGGGAAATGAATAATTGAAGATTTTTTATTTTTTTATATCAAAAATGATTTGTTTCAACTGCAATCTGCATTTGAAAATATCTTTCGCCGGAACTTAAAAATTCCGGCAAAAGATTGTATGATAAAAGATTTTTCTGTGAAAAATTATCCTTGTGCTGCTTCAAATTCTTTCATGCAAGCCACCAAAGCTTCTACACTTTCAAGCGGACAAGCATTGTAGATAGATGCACGGAAACCACCAACTGAACGGTGTCCTTTGATGCCAACCATTCCTTTTTCTTTGGCAAATGCCATGAAATCGGCTTCTTTTTCTTTGTACTCATCAGCCATCACAAAGCAAACGTTCATAATTGAGCGGTCTTCTTTGGCTGCGGTGCCAACGAACATTTTATTGCGGTCAATTTCGCCGTAAAGCAAGTCAGCTTTGTGCTGATTCATTTTTTGCATTGCTTCTACTCCACCCAATTCTTTAACCCATTTCAGCGTTTCGTGCATTACAAAAATCGAGAAAACAGGCGGTGTATTGAACATAGAGCTGTCTTTCAGACTTGCTCCGATGTGCGTACGATAATCAACCATGGTTTGCAATTGACGATCAACTTTTCCAAGAATGTCTTTTTTGATAATTACAAATGCAACACCTGCAGGTCCAACGTTTTTCTGCGCTCCACCGTAAATCATCGCGTATTTGTTCACATCCATCGGACGAGACATTATATCTGACGACATATCCGCTACCAAAGGCACCGGACTATCGATATCTTCGTGCATTTCGGTTCCGTAAATGGTATTGTTTGTAGTGATGTGGAAATAATCCACGTCCGTTGGAATGGTATATCCTTTCGGAACGTACGAGTAGTTTTTATCTTCTGATGAAGCCACAATTTCCACTTCGCCGTAGAATTTTGCTTCTTTGATTGCTTTTTTAGCCCAAACTCCGGTTTGCAGGTAAGCTGCTTTTTTGTTCAGCAAGTTGGCTGCCAAGTGGAAAAACTGCGTAGATGCACCGCCACCCAAGAAAAGCACGGCGTAATCTTCCGGAATATTCAATAATTCTCTCCATAGCTGGTCAGTTTCCTGCATTACACGCTCCCAACCCGGTGTACGGTGCGAGATTTCAAGAATTCCGATACCTGTTCCATCAAAATCACGAATAGCGTCAATAGCTGATTCAATTGCTTGCTTTGGCAGCACGCAAGGTCCCGCATTAAAATTATGTTTTTTCATACAATAAAAATTTATGAAGTGATTAATATTCTCCTTTTGCTAAAAAATTAAGCTCTCGAAATTCTGAATTTATTTACTGTTTTTATTTGATTTCAAGACTTAACGTCCACAAATTTAATGATTTTTTATTGATTAGGATGGTTTATATGAGAAATTTTGAAATATTTGAGCGAATTTAAAAGCTAATTTACTGAGTTTTAAATACGTAAGAAAAGACTGCGTTTTTAGACTTTTAACTTACAAAAACAGACAGATTTGTTGTTTTTTGAAAATAGCGCAAACATCCACTAAAAGTAATCAAATTACAAAATCATACTTTCTTTCTGGAAAAGATTGCAGTTTGTCAAAACAGGTAAAAAACAGTTCGATTTTTATGAAATACTCGGATGTTTTTGGTGAGAAAAAAATAAAATAATCGCAGCTATGCAAGTTTATTTTCTTGGGTAATTCTTGTGGTGCAAATTACCTAAAGAAAGTTGCATAGCTGCGAAATATGACTAAAATTTTAGACCGAAAACTACCTCGCTTTCAGCCATTCCAAAATCACGTCCAAAGCTTTGGGCGAAAATGTCTGCTCAATTTCTGCGTATTCAGCCGGAATTCCGGTTTTGCTTTCCTGGAAAAGGTGATTTAAGCCTTCCAACTCAACTGTTGTCAGTTTTTTATTTCCACTTTCGTTAAACGCTTTTTGGATGGCGGTCAAATTTTCTTTTGCCGGAACTTGCAAATCCAGTGAACCATTCAATGCCAAAGTCGGGCATTTTACCTGCTTCAAAACGGGATATGGATCGTGTTTGATAAAGTAGAGCATCCAAGGCGACATCAGCTGATGCACAGTCATAGTCGTCATTTCATCGATTTGCTCGGCTGAAAGTGCCGATTTTAAGGCTGCATTCTCATTTATGCTTTTTGCAAGCGTCTGCACCAATTCATTTCGCAAACCAGTTGTATCCGTAGAATTGATTATTTTCTCATACAAATCGGCATTTAGTTTTTGATTTTCGAGAATAGCTGCTTCCGGCACACCCGACGCCAAAGAAATCGCTCGCTGCTGCATCAAAAGCAGTTTATCGCCTCGCACGCCCGTTCCGGCAAGCAAAACAATGTGCGACACGTTTTTATTTCGTGCTGCTACCATCGGCGCAATCACGCCGCCTTCGCTGTGTCCCATCAAACCGATTTTCTTTTTATTCACATCGGTTCGGCTCATAAGATATTCCACGGCTGCTTCCGCATCGTTGGATAAATCCAGCGTTGTCGCTTTACTAAAATCGCCTGTGGATTGTGCAGTTCCGCGGTCGTCGTAGCGCAGTACACCAATTCCGTTTCTCGTAAGGTAATCGGCAATGACCAAAAATGGCTTATGTCCCATCAACTCTTCATTGCGGTCTTGTGGTCCGCTTCCCGAAATAAGCACCACTACCGGAGACTTCCCGTTTTTTGACGGCAAAGTCAGCGTTCCGGCCAGTGTATTTCCGTCTTTTTTATTCAGAAATTTCACCTCTTCGGAATAGTACGGATAGGGTGGTTTGGGTTCTTGCGGACGTTTCAGTTCGGCTTTTTTAATTTCCGCACGACTGAAATTTAACGGCATTTTCATACCCATTTGGGTAAATGTGCCCGAAATGCTATCGCCTTGCAGCGTGCCTTCGTAGCCGGCTCCGATGGATGAAATTTTGATTTTCAAAACGTTGTTTTCAAAACTTGTTTCATCGCACGGAATGCCTTTCGCTCCTTGGTCGGGACTGTCCATCGTAGATTTAAAAATTTCACCGTTTTTCTCGATGTTAAACACAAGCCGAAGTTGCGTGCCGGATACTTTTAGCGCTCCATTCCATTTCCCGGTGATGTCTTGCGCAAATGCCGAAAAAGCAAAGAAGAAAGCGAGTGATAGGATTAGTAAACGTTTCATTTTTAGTAGGGTTTTATTTTTTGTGAAAGCGAATGATTTATTGCGAGAAATACTTTTTGACATTTTTACAAATTATATAAAATGGTTCGGTGCTATGCACCTTTACTCTTTTATGTATTTATTTGCTACAAATGGTTTAGTGCTACACACCTGAAAGGCACAGAGTGCCATGCTATTTGTAGCAAACAATTATGAAAATAAACATAGGTGCGTAGCACCGAGCCATTAAAAACTGATATTTAATTCTATTTGTTTTCCTTTTTCACAGGTAATTCCAAAGTTATTTGATAGCTGGTTTTACCATTTTCATCAATAACTTCCTTATAATATTTATCGTTTTCTTTGAATGGAAAAATCGGACCGGTCGTGATTTTAATTTGTGAACTGTCACTAATAACTACCTCTACATCGGCAGTTCGTGGTAATTTCATAAGCTCGTCTTGCTCTACCCTTCTCTGTCTATTATAAAATGTTTCAAACGGAACAACATCAGCAAGCACGCCATTAAATCGATAGTTTGAAATAACCATATCAATTTTTGGCACATCCTCGTGGTTGAGCATTTTGTTTGTTTTCTTCAAAAAGAAGTTCCTGTTTTTCTTAGACGAATAATCGATAATATTCCCATAATTTTCAACAAATATGGTATTGAAATTGCTTGTATTCAGTTTTTTGCCCGGAAATGCCAATTTTCCTACTTCAACTTCTTCGCCGGTATCCAGATTTATAGCCTTCATTCCCACCCAAGTATGCTCATATTCTCCAAAGGAAAAATGAAGTTTTTTGATGTCCGTTGTGTCGGTTACGGTTTTGCCCGGAATGTATTTATCTTTGTAAATTAGCACCCGATATTTGCCTTTTCCCCAGTTAAATCTATTCCTTACGCTGATAAAATCCCCTTCTTTCTCCGAACTGGAATAGAAACCATCGGTTTGTACAGCCTCTTTACTCCGCTCGTACCACCTTGAAAATATGGCACCTTTCCCGATTTTTTTGGACATTTTGCCATCAGGAAATTTAAAGCCATCCGATTGTGTCTGAATTCCGGCATAAAAATTTATCCCATTGATGGACTGTGAAAAAAGAGCGATATAGTAAGAATAATTTCGTGGAACTTCATTTTTAATTTCTACATCGTATGAGATGGATTGCATATCGTCAATCATAGACGTAACTACGTAAACTTGTGCCAAATGAATAGGCGGCAAAGCGACGCTGTCTTGAAACAATCTACCTAATCGCGTTTTAGACTTTTCTTTTTCTTGATACTGATACGCGGTGCTGTCTTTGTATTTTTCTTGCAAAATTTCTTTGGATGGCATCGTTTCCAGGGCATTTCTTGATTTGAAAAATATAACTAAGGCGATGGCAACTACAAAGAATATTGCTCCAAGTAGAAATGGAATTGTTTTTTTCAAAATATTGTGTGATTTAAGTGTGTGAAAAATATGTATATCCGTTTTTTATGTCTAATCTTAATTAATCTATTTAGATATGGGCACAAATAAATATTGTAATGGTTCGGCGCCCTGCCGGCCGCAGGCTGGTACGCACCTTTACTCTTTATGTATTTATTTGCTACAAATAGTACGGTGCTACGCACCTGAAAGGCACAGAGTGCCGCGCCATTTGTAGCAATTATTTCCCCGTAATAATCCGCTTTATTTCATTCAGTTTGTTCAGAGCATCAATCGGCGTCAGGTTATTCACGTCCAGTCCTTTAATTTCATCGCGGACTTGTTCAAGAACGGGATCATCCAGTTGGAAAAAGCTTAATTGATAGCCTTCACGCTGCGTAGCTATTTCCCCGATTGGTTTGGCAATGCCGTTTTGGCGGTTGTCATTTTCAAGTTGGGCAAGGATTTTTTCCGAACGTTTCACGATGCTTTGAGGCATTCCTGCCATTTTTGCCACGTGAATACCAAAGCTGTGTTCACTTCCGCCACGCACCAATTTTCGCAGGAATATGATTTTTTTGTTAATCTCTTTTACCGAAACATTGTAGTTTTTTATGCGGTTAAACGAATTTTCCATCTCGTTCAACTCGTGGTAGTGCGTTGCAAAAAGCGTTTTTGCTTTTGCAGTTGGATGCTCGTGAATGTACTCCACAATTGCCCAGGCAATGGAAATGCCATCGTACGTACTTGTACCGCGTCCAAGTTCATCAAAAAGCACCAAACTTCGGTCGGAAAGGTTGTTCAGAATGCTCGCCGCTTCGTTCATTTCCACCATAAAAGTACTTTCCCCGAGGGAAATATTATCGCTCGCACCTACGCGGGTGAAAATTTTGTCCACTACACCAATTTTGGCATTTTCCGCAGGGACAAAACTTCCTATTTGCGCCATCAATGTTATCAACGCAGTTTGACGAAGCAATGCGGATTTACCCGACATATTCGGACCGGTTACGATGATTATTTGCTGTGTGTCATTGTCCAAAAAAACGTCGTTTGAGACGTAGGTTTCACCAATCGGCAGTTGTTTTTCAATCACCGGATGGCGACTTTGCTTGATTTCCAGCACGTGCGTGTCGTTTACTTCGGGGCGAACGTATTTATTTTCATTCGCTGCCCGATAGAAAGAATGTAGGCAATCCAGTTGAGCTATGAGGTTGGAATTGAGCTGAATAGCCGATACATAATCCAGTAAACTCAAAATCAATTCATTGAAAATGCGCGTTTCGATAATCTGAATTTTCTCCTCCGCACCCAGGATTTTTTCTTCGTAATCCTTCAATTCCTGTGTGATGTAACGCTCGGCACTCACCAAGGTCTGCTTCCGTATCCAAGTTTCCGGCACTTTGTCTTTGTGCGTGTTTCGCACTTCAATGTAGTAGCCAAAAACGTTGTTAAAGGCGATTTTTAAGGACGGAATTCCCGTTTTCTCACTTTCTCGCTGCTGAATTTCGAGCAGGTAATTTTTGCCGGAACGAGCCAGTTTCCGCAGTTCATCCAATTCTTCGTTCACGCCTTCGCGGATGACATCGCCTTTGTTCAAGACAATCGGCGGGTCGTTTTGAATTTCCTTATGAATTTTTTCAGAAATTAATTTACACGGATTGAGCTGATCGGCAATTTTTTTCAGCGTTTCGTTGTCCGTGGCGGCACAAGCGTCTTTTATTGGCTCAATTGCCTGCAAAGCCACTTTCAGTTGCACCATTTCCCGAGGATTAATGCGTCCCACGGCAACTTTGGAAATTATCCGCTCTAAATCTCCCATCAGTGCAATTTGCTGTTCGAGCAGCTGCCGCAATTCTTTGTCTTTGAAAAAATGCTCCACCACGGAATGCCGCTCCACAATGGGTTTCACGTCTTTCAGCGGAAATGCCACCCAGCGTTTCAGCAGCCGTCCGCCCATCGGGCTGATGGTTTTATCAATCACGTCCACGAGCGTTTTTCCGCCTTCGTTCATTGTTCCGTAAAGTTCCAGATTTCGCACCGTAAAGCGGTCGAGCCATACGTAATGGTCTTCCTCAATGCGCGTTAGCTGCGTGATGTGCCCCAACTGCGTGTGGTGTGTCAAATCCAGATAATGCAAAATGGCACCGGCAGCCACAATTCCGTTGGCCAGATTTTGAACGCCGAAACCTTTCAGGTTTTTCGTTTCAAAATGTTTCAAAAGGCGGTCGTTGGCACTATCAGGAATGAAAGTCCAGTCTTCCAGTGCGTAGGTAAAATATTTTGTTCCAAAATGGTTTTCAAAATCCTTCTTTTTTGTCCGGTCAAAAATCACTTCTTTCGGCGAAATGCTGCTCAACAATTTATCCACGTAGTCAATCGTGCCTTCGGCAATCAGAAATTCTCCCGTGGAAATATCCAAAAAAGAAACGCCGGCTTGGTTTTTATTGAGGTAAACGCTTGCCAAAAAGGTGTTTTCTTTTTGCGTAAGCGTGGTATCACTGTACGAAACGCCGGGCGTAACCAGCTCGGTAACACCGCGTTTCACGAGTGTTTTGGTGGTTTTCGGATCTTCTAATTGGTCGCAAATAGCCACACGGCATCCGGCACGCACCAGTTTGGGTAAATACGTGTCCAGCGCGTGGTGCGGAAACCCTGCCAGCTCTACCGACGAAGCTTTTCCATTGGCTCTTCGGGTCAGCGTAATGCCCAAAATCTCGGATGCTTTGATGGCATCGGTGGAAAAAGTTTCGTAAAAATCGCCACAACGAAACAGCAAAACCGCATCAGGATGCTTGGTCTTGATTTCGTTGAATTGCTTCATCATCGGGGTTTCAACAATTTGTGTCATAATAATTATTTTTCTTCGTCTTGAATATATCCAATACGTTTTCGTGGTTTATCATTTTGTTTTTTGCTTTCAGCCATTTCAGTCAATGCAATGTAAATGTCGTCGAATTCTTTCCGTGTGTCTTCCGACAAATCATTGATGGCTGCTAATGTTTCTTCGCTAACTTCTTCAAGCAAACGAAGCCTATTCTCAATTTGTTTTATATCCGAATTTGAGCCCAAGGGCATAATTGCCTGTCGGATAGCCACAAAAGTACGCATTATAGCAATGTTAACCTGTATAGCGACTTTGCTTTTCAGAACACCGGATAACATAGCTAAACCTTGCTCTGTAAAAGCGTAAGGCAATTTTCTTGTTCCCCCGCGCTTTGATATCACAATTTGTGACATCAAACCATTCCATTCTTCTTTATTTAATTGAAACATAAAGTCGACAGGAAAACGCTCGATATTTCTTTTTACCGCTTGATTTAACACCCTTGTTTCAACTTCATAAAGTTCGGCTAAATCAAAATCCAGCATAACTTGCACATTGCGGATAGTGTAAATTTTTGAACGTAACGCAACAGTTTCCATATAATTTTCAATTCAATAATTTATGTTACACTAATTAAACCAATAATTGCATTAGAGTAAAAAAACTTTTCACGTCTGTTTTGTAATTTTTCCCGTCTGCGGCAGGCATTTTCAGTTGTCCGATTTTTTCGGACAACTCACTACATTCTTTTTTCAACTTGATTTTCAAATCATTCCAATATTTTCGAGGTCGGTCAGTTTCAGTCAAAATTTCAATCACATCCACCACGGAAAAGTACCATTCTTCGGTAACATCATCCCAAACGGCATGCACTTTCTTTTCTTCAAAAAGTTTTATTGCATTCTTTTTAGTCATATTTCAGTAAACAAATTTTAAGTTAAAAGCAAACAAGAAAATAATAAAATACGAATTGCACAAATTCAACAAATTTTACCAGTCTATTAAGGCTTGAATGTCCACTTTTTCGGCTTTGCCGAATAACAGACAGGAATGCCTGTTTTCCTGATAGCAAAAAACTAAATGTTCTGTTTTTCAATTGTCCCATAAATGCGGACAGTCTAAAAACTATAAACTATCCAGCGCTTCCACCATCCTGCTCCACTCGTATTTCTGCTTTTCTAAACGCACATTTTCGGTGAATTGTTCTAATCGTTTATTTTCAAAAAAATCGACCAAAGCATCGGCAATGGCATTGACTTCCGTATTGACCACATAGCCCACTTTTCCGTGAGGTATGGTTTCGCTCAGTCCGCCCACATTGGTTACGAGCATTGGTTTTTCTAAGTTGTATGCTATTTGCGAAACTCCACTCTGCGTAGCAGAATGGTAGGTTTGTGCCACAATGTCAGCTGAATTAAAATAATACTGCACTTTTTCATCAGGAATAAAATCGGAATGCAAGATGACGTTTTCTTCCAAGGCGTGCTTGCGAATGATTTCCAAATAAGGTTCTTTTGCTTCGTAAAATTCACCCGCCACAATCAGTTTCACCGGATATTGACGAAGTCGGATATCTGCGAAAGCTTTCAGCAGTAAATCCAGCCCTTTGTATTTTCGCACAAAACCAAAAAACAGAATATAGCGAAAATTTGGTTCTAAATCAAGCATTTTCAACGCATCAGTTCTTGGCATCGGCGAACCGTAATGGTCGTAAATTGGGTGAGGTGAAACGAGTTTCGGCGTATTTTTCTTGTCAAATTGGTTGATGTCATCTACTACTGATTTGGTCATCGCCATAAATCCATCCATTGCATTCACAAAATATTTCGGAAATAATTTATCCAGCACGGTCGGTTCGTGTGGTATCATATTGTGGATAAGAGCCAGACATTTCGTGTTTTTTGATTTGCAATTTCTCGCAATTGTACCAAAACAAGGTGCAAAAAACGCCATCCAATAGCAGAAAATCACTTTATCGGCTTTTTTCGCCTTAATTTCCTTGCCAACGCTAATCCAGTTCAGCGGATTGACGGAATTAATGCGGCGATGGATTTTCAAATTGTGCGTAGGTTTTTCGTCGGTAAACTGCGTTTTTCCCGGAAAAAGAAACGAAGGATATTGAAGCGTGAAGGTATAAACTTCCACATCGTGCCCTTGCCGAACGTACTCACTCGCCAACCGCTCATTGAATGCTGCTAATCCGCCACGGTAAGGATGCGCCGTGCCAACTATGATAATTTTCATACTGATGCTATTTTCTTAACCTACAAAAATAGCAATTTTATGGTAGGATTGAAAGAAATAATCTGGCAAGTTATCAACATTTGGACTGTAAATCAAAGCAAATTGCGGAAGAAAGACATTTTTTTAGTAAGTTTGCCGATTAAATCTAAAAACCTACTTTTCTATGACATCACAAGCTGTAAAACCATCTGCCCGATTAGCCTCTTTGGATATTTTACGCGGTTTTGATTTGTTTTTATTGGTCTTTTTCCAACCCGTTTTTGTTCAAATTTTCAGTCGTTGGCGTGGCAATAAAGTAGTTGATTTCTTTCTCTATCAATTTGATCACGTTGTTTGGCAAGGATTTTCGCTGTGGGATTTGGTGATGCCGCTTTTCTTATTTATGGTAGGTGCAGCAATGCCTTTTTCATTTGAAAAATTCAATAAAGATCCAAACAAACGAGCTATTTATCTGCGAATTATCCGCCGCGTAATCATCCTTTTTATTCTCGGAATGGTCGTACAAGGAAACTTGCTCTCACTTGATTTATCTCGTGTTTACCTTTACACCAATACGCTACAAGCCATTGCCGTAGGTTATTTGATTGCCGCAGTAATTCAGTTGCATTTTTCCAACCGCAATCAATACATTCTTACTTTTCTGCTTTTAATTGGCTATTGGGCATTATTGCAATTTTTAGGCGATTATTCGCCGGAAGGAAACTTTGCCGAAAAAGTTGATCGCGCAGTTTTAGGGCGTTTCCGCGATGGTGTTTATTTCAACGAAGACGGTTCGTGGAATTTTTCGCCGCATTACAATTACACATGGGTGCTTTCCAGCATGACTTTCGGGGTGACGGTAATGCTGGGTGTATTTGCCGGGAAAATTATGAAAAATGGGAATGACAAGCTTAAAAACAGCAAAATTCTCCTGATCAGCGGCGTTGCAATGCTTGCGATTGGATGGATTTGGGGATTTCAAACGCCGATTATTAAACGAATTTGGACAAGCAGTATGACTTTGTTTTCCGGGGGAATATGCTTTATTTTGATGGCGCTTTTTTACTACGTAATTGATTATAAAGGTTGGTTGAAAGGCTTGAATTGGCTGAAGATTTACGGAATGAATTCCATCGTAGCTTACACGCTTGGCGAAGTGGTAAATTTCAGAAGCATAGCTCGCTCGTTGCTTTGGGGAACTGAAAAATACATTGGTGATTTTTATCCTGCTTTGCTGACTTTCGCCAACTTTCTGATACTATTTTTCATTCTCAGAATAATGTACAAAGCAAAAGTTTTTGTGAAAATATAAGCAAGAAAAAAGCGAATTCGGTGGAATTCGCTTTTCTTTTTCTATGAAAATTACTCTCTTAAAACTTACTTACTTTGTGCGTTTCTACTTTTCCTTTGCTTTGTATTGCCACTAAATAAATTCCTTTTGGCAGATGAGATGCATTCAGTTGTAAGTTCGTTTGGTTGGAATGAATGTATGAAGTTGCATTCACTGTTCCAGTCAATCCAATCAAATTTACCTTTGTTCCTGCTTCAAAATAACCTACACACTGAATTTTATCTTTCGTGGCAAATACTCGGAATTTATTTGCTTCAGCTTTTTTCAATGAAGTTTTCTGATCTAAAATTTTCAATCTAAAATCATAAATCATTCCTTCGAGAACGTCCGAGCAAGCTCCGTTTGGCAGGCTGCTCCAGGCATTTTGATAAACTACACGAATAGGAATATTTTGCAAAATAGCTGAAGTTGGTACTGTAATTTCTTGCGAAATATTCAAAGTATAATCATAATTGGCTTTCACATTATTCGTATTGTTTGCTCCAAATTCACCACTCGTAAAACCCACTTTTGCAACTCGCTCGGTTTCGGTAAAATTCAAATCAGCATCCCAGTCAGCGTAAATATATGCGACATTGTATCGAAGGTCTTGAAATACTTCTGTAGTAGATTCTCCTGCTTTGAAAGCATTCAAATTCAATGTAAATGTGCTTCCTCTTTCGGCCTCAATGAAATCTTCCAAGTATTTCACATAAACCGTTTCCGGCGATTGTGCTACTTCGTAGCTAAGGTTTTTTTTTGCACCTTCAGTACTTGCGCTTTGCACGTACGCCTTTTTTTGTGGATGTTGAGTTCCGCCAGGAGCGCAATATCCTTCTAATGCAGTGTTTGAAGCGTCTCCATCATTATCATACACCAAAATACGGATGTTTTTGTTGAAACCTAATACGTGATTATTTGTAGGCGTATTCAGTTCGATGTAGAAATCTTTGTTTCCTTCCGCCAAGTCATTTTCAAGAATTGTAACTGTTGCAGATTTTTCAGATTCGCCTGCTGCAAATTGCAAAACCTCCGTTTTATCGGAATAAGTTTTTCCGTGAACACCCGTTCCCGGTGAAGTAATATAAGTTACTGTCGCTGCTTCGCTCAAGTTACCAAATCTACGTACAACAAATGTAAACGAGCCTGCATCCTCACGAGATTCTGCAAACGTTCTTTCCATTTCAAACATACCTTTCACATCAGCTTCCAATTTTAATAAATTCTGAAGAATGATGCTTTCACCGGTTGATGCTTCGTTTTTCGTACCGGTAGCTTTTACCAAAACGACATGATTTCCAGCACCCAAGGAACTGTTTTCATACAAAATTACATCTTTTTGCAAGGCTGAAGCATAAGTATCAACTGTAGCTACCTTTACACCATCAATCCAAACCTCAAGAATTCCTGTCGCAGGTGATTTTGAACCAAGCAATCTGAACCAACCACCTTCTACTCCAAACTGAGCAACCGCCGTGTTAGTTTGCGATTGAATGGCTGCTCCAAGTGAGCTGTAGTTTGACAAAACTTTCCAGTCGGTAGAAGAAATCGGTGTAAATTGTGCTGTTTTCAATGTGGAAACAAACGTACCGCCTTCAAGTGATTTTGTAAATTCATCTTCCGGATTTTCTGCAATATAAATATTGAATTTAGTTGCAATATCCTGATCCGATGTTTGTCTTGGTAGGTAGCTGATTTCAGTCAAATCGATTTGTTTTCCAAAATTATAAGTCAATGACTGCGGCATTGAAACTTTTGGCTTCCATTCCGGCTGCCAGATTGTAGATACATTTCCATCCAAAGTATTGCTTGCAGGACAGTCAGGTTCACTATTTACGGCTTGTTTTGCCTCAGAAGTTGCAGTTGCAGTATATCCGGTACGACTTAATTGTGTGCGTGTACCATTTTCAGTTTGGAAGAAATTCATTTCGGCTAAAGTAGGCCATCTTCCGGATGCAAACTCTACAATTTCAAATTTCAATTTTGAAACTTTTTTCGTTACCAATGACTGAAGTGATGAAGCGTCGGTGCTTTGAATTCCCGGGGGAATTGGACCGGTTTTGGTGATTGAAGCATCCGAACGATATGCCTGAATACCACTAATCAAAGGAACAGCCAATGAAGAAGTTACGCTAAATCTGATTTTACGCATTGGCAACAAAGCTCCTTTTACCATTCGCTGGTAACCGATAGTTTGTCCACTTCCGTATTCTCTCCAAGAGCCGTAAACTTCCACTTCCAATTTCCAGCCGCTAATTCGCTGACCAAGCGGCAGATATTCTTGAATGCGAATTACGTCCATTTCAATGTCTTTTCCGAAATCAATGGTCACAGTACCTGTGCGTTGTGCATCTGCCATTGTCCAATAGGTATCTGCATTTCCGTCCAAAACATTTTTAGCTTCAAAACCAGTACCGCGCGTAGCAGTAGCTGAAACAGCCATATCAGGTGTTAGTAAGTTAATTTCGAATGTATTACCAATAGCTGCACCAAACTGCATCAGGCGAGCCGAGTCATTATCGTGAAATCTTCCGGCTTTATTTGGCGGTACATTCAGCAACAACGGAATTCCCATTCCTACAGAGCGGAAAAAGATATTATGTGTCAAATAATCCAATGATTTCACACTTCCATCTTGTGATGCGTGATAAAACCATCCCGGTCTGATTGAAACGTCAGCTTCAGGAATAGACATATATTGGCCATTTGCTGCGTAATTAGTTACATTATTACCATTAACAGCTACTTTCAGCCAAACTGGGTCATTTACATATCCGGCTTCATTTCCTACCCAGAATGCATCCACAGGAAAATCAGCTTCAGGTCCGCTGTAGTTTTGTGCAGCGGCTAATGTCATCCAAGTCAAGCAATTAGGTTGAAGTTCACGAGTAGTAGCTATGTAGCGTTTGAAATCATACGTCTGATGAGCAGTTCCGGCACCTGTAGCACCATCCAGCCAAATTTCAACGATTTCGCGTTTTCCGGTTTCAGGATTTAAGCGACCATAATCGCCACCTAATAATTCACGTAATTGCGCATCGTAAAAATCATTGTAATCGCCCGGCGATGCATCGCCATAAGAAGGTTCCCATGCATCCCACGGAGAAAGATAAATACCCATATCCATACCGTATTTATCACAAGAAAGTGACAGTTCTTTTGCCAAGTCACCTTGTCCATTCATGTACGGACTTTTAGAAATATTATAATCAGTAACTTTTGTTGGCCAGGTACAGAAGCCGTCGTGGTGTTTCAGCGTGATAATCACTCGGGTAAATCCGGCTTTTTTCAACAAACGAACCCATTGGTCTGTATCCACTTTTCCTTGCGTAGGATTAAAAGTAGATGCAGGACGTTTCACGTCGTTACCCCATTCAATACCATCCGCTCCGGCAAATGTATTCATTCCAAAGTGAATAAACGCAGCCATCGGTTGTTGAAGATACTTCATTTGTAAATCATTGGGAGTAGGACCAAATTTCACTGGAGGTGTGGTCTGTGCAATTGACATTCCAAAGAATAGACAAAGCACACTAAGTGCGGTAAGAAACTTTTTCATAGAAATAAAATTATAGTTTAAGGATGGCAAAGATACAAAGTATTTTTAGGATATTGCTCTACCTTTATCAAAAAAAATTAATTCGATCTATTTTCAATCGTTTTCTTTTGCTTTGAAAGATTCCCAGATAAAGAAACCAATCAATGCCAAGAATGCGAAAATAGCCACAACTTGTGCTCCGGTTCCGCTTGGGTCTGCCCAAACTTTCAGGTCGAGTGCATCGCCTTTTCCGGTGATGAAAATAATCAAGGCTCCAATCACGCCAAACAGCGCCGCACCGGCAATAAATCCGGACGAAATAAGAATAGCACGTTGATGACGAGCGTTGTTAAGTTTCGCGTTTTTAGTGCTTTTGTTAAACCATTGATTTAGAAGACCACCAACAACCAAAGGCAAGTTAAGCTGCAAAGGAATAAACATACCGAGTGCAAATGCCAGCGGCGAAATTCCCAACCAGTTGACCAAAATGGCAATCACAGCACCAATTCCAAGCAACATCCATTGTGCTCCCTGACCGGACATAAGCGGTTCGATAATCGCAGCCATCGCGTTTGCTTGCGGTGCAATCATCGGATTTGGATGCGTTTCAGTTGCCACAAAGCCATAAGCTTCATTCAAAATAAAAATAACAGCTCCAACGGTTGCGGCAGAAACCAAGGTTCCGAGGAATTTATAGGTTTCTTGTTTGGCAGGTGTTGTTCCCAGCCAGTATCCCACTTTCAAATCGGTAACAAAACCGCCTGCCATTGACAATGCCGTACAAACAATTCCACCGATAATCAATCCGCTCACCATTCCTTGCCAGCCACTCAAACCAACAGAAACCAAAATTACTGATGACAAAATCAGCGTCATCAGCGTCATTCCGGAAACCGGATTGGAACCAACAATGGCAATCGCATTAGCTGCCACGGTGGTAAACAGGAATGAAATGATGGTAATTGCCAATAAAGCTACAATCGCTTGCATCAAGGTAACTTTCACGCCAATCAGCAAGAAAATAAATACCGCCACCAGCGTCAGGAACAAGAACAACATTACAAACGACATTTTCAGGTCGCGCTGTGTGCGTTCGGTTGAAACTTCCGCAGATTGTCCTTTTCCTTTTCCACCGACAGCCAATTTGAAGGCACTTCCAATCACGCCCGAAGACTTGATAATGCCGATAATTCCCGCCATTGCGATAGCTCCGATGCCGATTGGGCGAACGTAAGCCGCAAAAATCTGCTCAGCACTCATCGCCGCGAATGGATTTACTCCACCACTCGCCGTAGCAGCCAATGCACCAATTTCATTGACCAACGGAATAAAAACCAACCACGAAAGCAACGAACCAACCGTGATAATCAATGCAAAACGAAGTCCTACCAAGTATCCAAAACTGAAAATCAGCGCGCTGACGTTGAATTTCAGCACCATTTTGAATTTTTCAGCCAAAGCTTCTCCCGCCGGAATGATGCGCGTGTTGATTTCTTCGCTCCAAAGACGGAAAGCCGAGAAGCAGAAGTCGAAAATACCACCAATCAAACCGCTTAAAATCAGCAATTTTGCTTGATTGCCGCCTTTTTCACCGGTCATCAGAATTTCCGTGGTAGCCGTAGCTTCCGGGAAAGGCAGTTTGCCGTGCATATCTTTCACGAAGTATTTTCGGAAAGGAATTAAGAATAAAATTCCCAGAAATCCACCCAGCAGCGATGAGAAGAAAATCTGCCAAAAATCAACTTGAATTTCAGGATATTTGGCTTGCAAAATATACAATCCCGGGATAGTAAATACCGCTCCCGCTACGATTACGCCGGATGACGCACCGATGGATTGGATAATTACGTTTTGTCCCAAAGCACCTTTTTTGCGAAATGCGGCCGATGCTCCTACGGCGATAATTGAAATGGGGATTGCCGCTTCAAAAACCTGCCCGATTTTCAAGCCGGAATAAGCCGCCGCAGCCGAAAAAATCACTGCCATCAGCAGACCCATTCCCACCGACCAAGGCGTAACTTCCGCAATCGGGGCATTTGCCGGCATCACTGGTTTGTACTCTTCACCATCTTTTAACTCTCGATAGGCGTTTTCCGGCAGTTCAACCGGTAGTTTGTTTTGTTCTTCCATAAATTTACGAATTACTCGAATTATAACGAATTTTGCGAATTGATGTCCAAAAATACTACTTATACATTATACTTGCACTCGATGCACCCACTATAAATTTTGGATTTGACACGGTAAATAATGGTGAATTTGGCGAAATTTTGCCATCATGAACAGCTACATTCCATTCTCCTTCGGGAAGTTCTACGCTGACATTTTTCCTATTTCCGTTGTAAATCACCAGAATATCTTTCCAACTATCGCCGTTTGCATTGTCTGAAAGCGTATATGCAACCACATTCGGCACGCCAAGTTCTACGAATTTCAGATGTTTTTTCATCATATCCAAACTGGTCATTCGGAATGCAGGATGCGCTTTTCGCAAGGCGATTAATCCTTGATAATAAGTGAAAATATCGTTATAAGTTGTTTTATTGTTCCAATCAATCTGGTTGATGCTGTCTGGAGATTCGTAGGTGTTGTTTACGCCTTTTTTATCCCGATAAACTTCTTCTCCGGCAAAAATAAATGGAATTCCTTGCGCCGTAAACACCACGGTTTGAGCGAGTTTATTGAATTTCTGAATTTCCACATCGGTAGCACCAGCTGGTTTGCGGCTGCGAAGTTTGTCCACCAAGCACATATCATCGTGGCAGGATGCGTAATTGATAATTTGCGTAGGCGATGTGGCGTAAGGTTTGTCGGTGTGAACGAGTTTTTCGTTGGTTACGCCCGGAAATTCCGTTGAAGCTGCAACGGCAAATTTAATCGCATTTTCCAAGCTGTCACGTCCAGCCACAAATCCCGGGAATTCATTTGTCCAATTGCCTTTCAGCGCGTCGCGGATATCGTCGCTGAATACGGCAATTCCGTTCAGTTGGCTCACATTTTTCTTCAAAGCACGTTTTTCTTCGCCAAGAGGTGATGCGGCTGCTGTCCAACCTTCGCCGTAGATGATGATTTTCGGATCCACTTTGTCCAAAGCTGCACGAATTGCATTCATCGTTTCAATATCGTGAATTCCCATCAAGTCGAAGCGGAAGCCGTCCACATGATATTCTTTTGCCCAATATACCACGCTTTCAACGATGAATTTACGCATCATCGCACGGTCGGATGCCGTTTCATTGCCGCAACCCGAAGCATTGGACCAAGTGCCGTCTTCGTTAAATCGGTAGAAATAGCCTGGCACTAGCAGGTTCAAATGGCTGTCTTCGCCCACGTACGTGTGATTGTAAACCACGTCCATGATCACGCCGATTCCCTCGCTGTGGAGCGATTGAACCATTTGTTTGAATTCTTTGATGCGTGAAACCGGATTGGCAGGATCAGTTGAGTAACCACCTTCCGGTACGTTGTAATTTTGCGGATCGTAGCCCCAGTTGTATTTATTCTCGTTCAATTTTGTTTCGTCAATCGAAGCATAATCGTAGGATGGAAGCAGGTGTACGTGCGTAATTCCCAGCTCTTTCAGGTGGTCAATTCCGGTTGCTTGTCCGGCGGCATTCTTCGTTCCTTTTTCGGTAAATGCGAGGAATTTTCCCTTATTTTTAATGCCTGAAGTGGGGGAAATGGAAAAATCACGCATGTGCACTTCGTAAATAACGGCGTCGGTAACATTGTTTGGAAGTATGTGCTTATCATTTTCCCATCCTTCTGGATTGGTTTCTTTCATATCTACGACTGCCGCGCGTTTCCCGTTTATTCCAACGGCTTTTACCCACATTCCGGGCGTTTCATCCAGCCATTGTTCGCCCACTTTTACCTGGAAAGTGTAGAATTTTCCTTTCAAATCTCCATCCGCAGTGGCAATCCAAGTGCCGTTTTTGGAGCGTTTCATATCCTTCATTTCGTAGGCCGAACCTTCAGAACCGCTATCAAAAAGCAATAATTTTACTTCGTCGGCTGCCGGCGACCACACGCGGAATTTGGAACTCTGCGGAGTATATGTTAATTCCAGATCGCTGCCGTCATAAACCGGATATTCGTCGAAACTTTCAAATTTCTTCGATCCAGTGCTGCAACTGACCAATAAACCTATTGCAAGTACCATAGGAACTAATTTCTTCATGATATTTTGAGTTTTTTAAAATTTAAACATCAAAAATAATTTAAATTCGGCAATTATCCTAACCGCAGATAAAAAAGAACAACTATTTGTTCGCAAACGGTTGTTCTTAATTGATTTACTGGCATTAAAAATGTCAGTGAGGAATGTCTTACTGCCTACATCACCCCATGTCTTTTCAGCAAAGCATTGATATCCGGTTCTTGTCCGCGGAAGCGTTTGTAAAGCACCATCGGATGTTCGCTGCCACCTTTTTCAAGGATATTTACACGGAAGCTGTCGGCCGTTTTTTTATCAAAAATTCCTTTATCAAGGAATACTGAAAATGCGTCTGCATCAAGTACTTCCGCCCATTTGTAGCTGTAATATCCAGCCGCGTATCCGCCGGAGAAAATGTGACTGAAAGTCGGGCTCATTGCCGTGTTGTCCACAACCGGGAGAATATCGGTTACAGCCATTGCCTTTTTTTCAAAAGCAATCGGGTCACCTTCGAATGGTTGCTCAAGCGTGTGCCAAGCCATATCCAAGAAACCGAAGCTCAATTGACGAAGCGTAGCGTAAGCAGTATTGAAATTGTCGGCATCTTTGATTTTCTGGATTAGTTCGGCAGGCATTTTTTCACCGGTTTCGTAATGAACCGCAAATTGATCCAGGAATTCTTTCTCAACTCCCCAATTTTCCATGATTTGTGATGGAAGTTCCACGAAATCACGGTAAACGCTTGTTCCGGAAAGGCCTTCGTAGGTTGTTTTGGCCAACATTCCGTGCAGTGCGTGACCAAATTCGTGAAGCATTGTGGTAACTTCGTCGAATGTCAACAAAGCCGGTTTGGTAGCCGTTGGGCGTGTGAAGTTCATCACGTTTGTGATGTGCGGACGACTGTCTTTTTTGCCTTCTTTCCACTGCCCTTTCGTGCTGCTCATCCAAGCTCCGGCACGTTTCCCGTCGCGCGGATGGTAGTCGGTATAAAGCACCGCCACAAATTTTCCTTTGTTATCGGTCACATCGTAAGCCGTAACTTCCGGATGATACACCTGAATGTTTGGATTTTCTTTGAAATTCAGACCGTAAAGTTTGTTTGAAAGCCAGAAAATGCCTTGTTTCACACGTTCTAATTCAAAATACGGTTTAAGCATTTCATCGTTCAAATTGAATTTTTCAGCTTTCAATTTTTCAGAATAATACGACCAATCCCAAGGCTGAACTTTGAAATAAGCTCCGTTTTTATCGGCGTAAGCCTGCACTTCGGCGTACTCTTTTTCGGCTGTTGGTTTGTAAGCCGTCAGCAGATTATTCAGCAGATTGTAAACATTATCCGAATTCTCTGCCATTCTTTTGGTCAAAACGTGTTCGGCGTAATTTTTTCGTCCAAGCAATTTGGCAATTTCAAGGCGCAGATTAGCGATTTTCTTGATGTTCTCACGATTGTCAAATTCACCGCCAACCATCGATTTTGAAGCGTTTGCCATATAAAGTTCCCGACGCAAATCGCGATTATCAGCATATTTCATCACCGGAATAGTGCTTGTGGCTTTCAAGTTAATCAACCAGCCTTCTTTTCCGGCTTTTTTAGCATTGTCCGCCAACATATCCAGCACGTCGTTTGGCAAGCCTTTCAGCGTTTCTTTGTTGGTAATCAGCAGCTCGTATTTATTGGTTTCTTTCAGTACATTTTGCCCGTAAGTCAGCGTCAAAAGCCCAAGTTCTTTGGTCAATTCACGGTATTTTGCTTTGTCGGCATCCGAAAGATTAGCGCCATTATCCGCAAATCCATCGTAGGTATCTTTCAGCAAAGTCATTTGCTCAGGCGTCAGTTTCAGTTTATCTTTTGGGTCGTAAACGGCTTTGATGCGTGCAAAAAGTTTCTCGTTCAAGCGGATAGAATTGCTGTGTTCGCTGAATTTCGGTGACATTTCCTGAGCTATTTTCTGTAAATCGTCGTTGGTTTCAGCACTCATCAATGCTGAAAATGGCGCAGAAACTTTGGAAAGCAGTTTGCCCGATTTGTCCATCGCGGCAATGGTATTTTCAAAAGTTGGTGCTTTCGGATTGTTGATAATCGCATCAATTTCAGCCTTATGCACCTTCATCGCTTCTTCAAAAGCTGGCACAAAATGCTCAATTTTAATTTCGTTAAACGGCACCGTTTCATGCGGAGTTTTGTACGGTTTCAACAGCGGATTGGCTAATGCGCCGGCAGTAATCGTTAATGCAGTCATAAATGCAAATATTTTCTTTCGTAACATAGTGATTATTAATTTTAATTATTTTTCCCTTATTTAAAATCTTTCAAAGATAGATACAATTATTTATTCTTACAATAATATCACTCAATTTGAGAGTGAAAATCGGGCGGTTTTTACAGCTTGTTAAGTATTTATAAAGAATTTTTTCACTACTTGAATTAGTCGAATAATTTGAGTAATATTGCAGTCCAAACCAAGATTTGACACTTAATTTATACTTTGAAATATGAACAAAAAATTAGAAATTCCATTTATCCCGTCACTTAATAATTCGGGAATTGAAGACGCGGCAGCTGTTTTAGATGATTTTGGGAAAAAATCGGCGATTGATACGCTGAATTGGCCTGAACAGTACAATTACAAACCAATCACGAGTTTCAAAATCGGACATTCAGACGATGCCGTTTTTATTAAATATTCCGTTATCGGTACAATGCTCAAAGCCGTTTATACCGAAGATCAATCACACGTACACGAAGACAGTTGCGTGGAATTTTTCTGTATGCCGGAAGGTGCTGAAAAATACACCAATTTTGAATTTAACTGCATTGGGACTTGCTCAGCATCGAGCCGAAAAGGCCGCAGCGAAGACGTTGTACCATTTTCCAAAGAAGAAATGGTCGAAATTGAGCGTTATCCTTCCATTGGAAATAAACCTTTTACCGAAATGGAAGGGATGTTTGAATGGGATTTGACCGTAAAAATTCCTATGAAATTAATGGGCATTGACCCGGAAAATCTTCCGGAAAAAATCCGCGGAAATTTCTATAAATGTGCAGATGACACCGAATCGATGCACTTTGTAAGCTGGGCACCTATCCAAACTGAAAATCCTGATTTCCATCGTCCTGAGTTTTTTGGCGACTTGTATTTTGTGTGATTTCGGTTTTCAGAACACGGATTGCAGAACACAAAAAACAGACATTTTTATATTAGATATTGACAAAATGAAAAAATCCATTCCCGCTACCTTGTTTTTTACCGCCATTTCGGCAGCAGCATTTGCACAAACGCAGAAACCAAACGTCATTTTGATTTTGGTGGATGATTTGGGTTATTCGGACATTGAGCCTTATGGTCAGGAAAAAATCAAAACGCCGAATTTATCCCAAATGACCGAAAACGGGATGCAATTTATGCAGTTTTATGCCGGAACTTCGGTCAGCGCACCTTCGCGAGCAAGCCTGATGACGGGACTTCACACCGGACACACGCACGTGCGTGGAAATCGTGAGATTAGTCCCGAAGGACAAGAACCTCTCGGCGAAATGAAAACTTTAGGCGAACTTTTCAAGCAAGCTGATTACACAACCGGAATTTTCGGGAAATGGGGATTGGGTTATCCGGGTTCGGGTTCTGAGCCAACAAACAGAGGTTTTGATCAATTTTTCGGCTACAATTGCCAGCGTCAGGCACACCGATTTTTTCCAGAATGGCTTTGGGAAAATAATCAAAAAATAATGTTCAACGGTACGGCGTATTCGCAGGATTTAATTCACCAGAAAGCGTTGAGTTTTATCCAAAACAACGCCAACAAGCCCTTTTTCGCTTACTTGACCTACACGCTTCCGCACGCTGCACTTGAGCAACCGAAAGACAGCATTTGGGAAATGTATCGGGGAAAGTTCCCGGAAACGCCCTACGATGGCAAACGAGGATATGTTGCTACCGACCAACCGCGGGCGGAATTGGCTTCGATGATTACTCGGCTGGATGCTTATGTTGGCGAATTACGAGCGGAATTAAGCCGATTGGGAATTGCGGAAAATACGTTGCTGATTTTTACGAGCGACAACGGTTCGCACACCGAAGGCGGCGCTGACCCGAAGTTTTTCGCTAACTCACAGACTTTGCGTGGCACAAAACGAGCACTTTACGAAGGCGGCATTCGAGTACCCACCATTATGGAATGGAAAGGTACCATTCCGGCAGGTGAAAAATCCGATTTTCCATCGGCATTTTGGGATTTTATGCCTACTTTCGCTCAACTGACCGGACAAAGCAAATCCTGGAAACAGACGACAGACGGAATTTCCATTCTTCCAACATTGACCGGAAAAGGCAAACAGAAAAATCACAACTATCTTTATTGGGAATTTCACGAAGAAGGCGGCCGCCAAGCCATCAGACAAGGTGATTGGAAACTGATAAAACAAAAAATCAGCAGCGGAAATCCAAGTTTTGAACTCTATAATATTAAGGAAGATCCATTTGAAAAAAATGACTTGGCTGTGAAATATCCTGGAAAAGTAAAAAAAATGACCAAAAAGATTGATAAAGTCAGGACACAGTCAGAATTATTTAATTTTGGGATAAAAGCGGGAAAATAAGATATTACTTTAATAGACAATTTTTTCAGCCATTTTCACTTAACCCATTAATACAACGCACTTACTATGATAATCAAGCATATTTTATTAGTCTTAGTCTTTTTTTCAATTGCATTTTACACAAAAGGGACAGAAAAAATGCCACTTAATTCCGGCTGGCAATTTTCTGAAAGCGGGAAAAATGAATGGAAAGAAGCCACCGTTCCCGGCTCTGTGCAGCGGGATTTAATTCGTTTGGGCGAATTACCGGATCCGTATTGGGGAACAAACGAGAAATTGGTGCAATGGGTAGAGGATAAAAACTGTGATTTTCAGAAATCATTCCACGTTTCGGCAGAACAATTAACTTACGACGATGCGCTGCTAATATTCAATGGTTTAGACACTTATGCCGATGTATTTTTGAATGGCTCAAAAATTCTGAGTGCCGAAAATATGTTTATTGCACATAAAGAAAGTGTGAAAAAACTGCTGAAAGTGGGCGAAAACAAACTTTTCGTCCGCTTTTACTCACCTGTGCAGCACTTAATGCCGGCTCATATCACCAGCGGTTTTGACTACCCAGCTGATAACGACCACCGAATGCCGCGTGTAAGCGTTTACGCCCGTAAAGCACCTTATCATTTTGGTTGGGATTGGGGAATGCGAATGGTTCAAATCGGCATTTGGCGACCTGTAGAGTTGTACTTTTACAACAAAGCTCGGATTGAGGATTTTTGGGTAAAACAAGTGGAAATCAATCCGGAAAAAGCAGTTATTGAAAATGAAATTGAGCTTTTTTCGTTGGCAGAAAAGCATCAAAATGTGGAAGTTGAGTTAAGTTACGCTTGGCAATGGTCGAAATTTACCAAAGAAACAATCAAAAAAACAGTTGCGCTTCAAAAAGGAATAAATCTGATTAGAATTCCTCTGGAAATCAGCAATCCAAAACTCTGGATGCCAATCGGTTGGGGAAATCCAAATTTATATAATTTTACGCTTAAAGTTTTTGCTGACAATGAATTAATTGAAAGCAAAACAGTTACAACCGGACTGCGAAAAATTGAATTTGTAAGGGAAAATGACAAAGACGGCAAAAGTTTTTACTTCAAAGTCAACGACATACCGCTTTTTGCCAAAGGCGCGAATTACATTCCCGGCGAAATCATTAACACGCAGCAAGATAGCGCATATTACGAACGACTTTTTGAAAATATAGAAGCGGCAAATATGAATATGGTTCGCATTTGGGGCGGCGGATTTTACGAAGATGAGCATTTCTACCGTTTGGCGGACGAGAAAGGGATTTTGGTGTGGCAGGATTTTATGTTTGGATGCACCACGTATCCTCACGATCAGGCATTTTTGGATAATGTAGAAAAAGAAGCCGAATACAATATCAAGCGTTTGCGAAACAATCCATCCATCGCGCTTTGGTGCGGCAACAACGAAGTGGCGGAAGCATTGAAATACTGGGGCTGGGAAAAGAAATATTCAGCAGAAGTTTTTGATGGATTTAAAGTAGGTTACGACAAACTTTTCAAGCAATTATTGCCCAAAAAAGTGAAAGAATTGGATCCCGACAAATATTACATTCACACTTCACCGGACACCGCCAACTGGGGACGCCCGGAAAGCCAAAAACTCGGAGATGCACACTATTGGGGCGTTTGGTACGGTCGCCAACCATTTGAAATTTTGAATGAACGCGTGCCGAGATTTATGAGCGAATTTGGATTTCAGGCATTCCCGGAAATGAAAACCATTCGCAGTTTTGCTGCACCGGATGAGTGGTACCTGGAAAGCGAAACAATGCTCAACCACCAGAAAAGCACCACCGGAAATGACGCCATCAAAGAATATATGGAACGCTATTATCACACGCCGAAAAACTTCGAAGATTTTGTCTATATCGGGCTGGTGATGCAGGGTCGCGGGATGAGCCTGGGCATGAAAGCGCACCGCAGAAATCGTCCGTTTTGTATGGGTTCACTCTACTGGCAACTCAACGATAGCTGGCCGGTGGTTTCATGGTCGGGAATTGACTACTACGGCAACTGGAAAGCGATGCACTATCACGCTCGTGATGCTTTCAAACCGCTCACAATCAACGTGTACGAAGAAAACGGAAAGATTGAATTTTTCTCACTTTCGGATAAATTAATTGATGAAAATGGTTTGTCTTTAAGTATTGAACTGAAGAATTTTGATGGAAAAACAATCCGAAAAACTTCGAAAAAAGTCAATGCAAAAGCCAACTCTACGGAAAAGATTTTTGAGCTAAATAGCAAAGATTTTATCAGTGAGGAACAACGAAAAAACAGCGTGATGATTGTCAAACTTTTGGATGCAAAAAACAAACTTATCGCTCAAGAATTGCACTATTTCGACGTACCGAAAAATCTGAATTTCCCACAAACCGATATTCAGCAAAAAATAAAACAAGAAAACGGAAAAATCACACTCACGCTTTCGAGCAAGAAATTAGCGAAAGATGTTTTCGTTGAAATACCCATTCAGGGAGCCAGATTTTCCGATAATTTCTTTGATTTATTGCCGGGCGAAAAGAAAGTGATTACCATTTCATCGCCGGAAATAAAAACCAAGGGAAAACACGAAATTAGTGTAAAACATCTGAGAGAAACGTATTGATTTCCTGAAAACTCACGTAGAAATTCAATTTCCAATTTTTCAACACTCGGAATATTTCACTAAATTTGTTGCGAGTAAGGGAAAATGCCGGAAACAGATGTAATATTTATTATATAATTCAACTAAACGAAAAGCACTTATGAAAACAAAATCAGGAATTATTATCGTTAGTTTTATTTTGTCAGCCTTTGTATTTCTTACTTCTTGTCAGCCAAAACAAGAAAAAAATGAGTGCACTTGTCCACAAAGCGATTTATTCGCTGAAGGCGAAAAACCGGATACAATTTTTCAAGTTGGTGATAAACAATTTGGTCTTCGTGGGCATATTGAAAATGGTACTTATTCAGAGTTTATCGTTTTTGATTGTGATAATAAAATCAGTTTTGTTAAAAAAGGTGCTACGAAAAAATGGACTGTTTACACTGAAGATGATAATCTTGTGTTAGGCGAGTTTTTTGAATTTGGAGATGATAAATTAGTTTGGGCAACGGAAACCATTAAATTTGATGACAAAGAATTAAGTGTTGTCCGAAAATTTTATAAAGAAGCAATCGCACTATTTGCTGATGAATTTGAGAAAAATACGCCTGACAATATAGATTTGAGCAAGGTCAGTAAAGAAGACGTGTTAATGCATCTTTTTTGGGGTTCAGTCCGTGACGAAAAATTGGCAAAAGAATTATTTAAAACCGCTGAGAAAGATTTAGAGTTAGATGGAGCATATAAAGAGCTTTATCTTGATTTAAGCAAAAAATTAGAAGAGTATTTTGATTGACATCTGCTTTTTAGTCGATAAAGAAACCTCAATTTTAAAATTATTTTTGCATTATTTATTAAGTCTTTTTTACTCAGATCTCTTAACTAAACTATATGTATAAAATTGAAATTTGTGCCAATTCCGTTACCAGCTGTCTGGAAGCACAGCGCGGTGGAGCATATCGTGTGGAGCTTTGTGCCGCCATTCCGGAAGGAGGAACCACGCCTTCTTACGGCGAAATAATGCTTGCCCGCGAGCTACTTGACATCAAGCTGAATGTCATCATCCGGCCACGAGCAGGTGATTTTCTTTACTCAGAATTGGAACACAAAGCAATGCTGAAAGACATAGAAATGTGTCGGAAGATAGGTGCAGATGGCGTTGTAATCGGTTGTCTGACGCCCAACGGCGATGTGGATATGGAGCGAAATCGTGAGTTGATTGCCGCAGCCGGAGAAATGAGCGTTACCTTCCATCGTGCATTTGACATGTGCCAAAACCCGCTGGAAAGTCTGGAAAAAATCATCGAATTAGGTTGCGATAGAATTTTAACTTCAGGCGGACAACCGAAAGCCGAACAAGGCATTGAATTGCTGAAAAAACTGGTAGAAAAAGCCGCCGGACGCATTGTCATCATGCCCGGAAGCGGAATCACCGAAGATAATATTGTAAAAATGGTACAAGAAACGGGCGCAAAAGAATTTCATCTCTCTGCCCGACTTCCCGTGGCGAGCGGAATGAAATTCAGAAATCCAAGCGTTTCGATGGGCGGAAAAAACATTGAAGTGGACGAATACGCATTTCCAACCACCAACGCCGAACGAGTACGAAAAACCATAGATAATCTATTAACAATCAATAAAATCTAAAAACAATGAGATTATTCCAGAAAATCAGGCTGGCTGTTTTGGCATTTTTAGTCATTGCAGGCACTGCGGCTCTTCAGGCCGAAAACGCGAATTATCAGGTAGTTCCATTACCGAGTTCAATTAAAATGGACAAAGGAGCTGCATTTGTGATGAATGCGAAGACAAAAATTGTATATCCGAAAGGAAACGTGAAAATGCAGAAAAATGCAGAATTGCTTTCTGAGTATCTTCAACTTCAAACCGGCTTAAAACTTAGCACTGCCACTTCCGGCAGCAGCAATGCCATTATACTGCAAAACAAGCTAAAATCGACTAACAAAGAAAAATATACCATCAAAGTTAGCAAAAAAAGCATTGTGATAAATGGAGCAAACGAAGCCGCCAATTTCCTTGGAATTCAGACACTTCGCAAAGCTACACCGATTGCAAAAACTGCCAGCGTAACTTTTCCTGCCGTGAGCATTACTGACGAGCCTCGTTTTGGTTATCGTGGAATGCACCTGGATATTGCCCGCCATTTTGAGCCGGTAGAATTTGTAAAAAAATACATCGATATGATTGTATTGCACAATATGAACACCTTCCACTGGCATTTGACTGATGACCAAGGATGGCGTATTGAAATAAAAAAATATCCGAAACTGACCGAAGTAGGTGCGTGGCGCACAGAAACCGTTATTGGACACAATACCGGAAAATTTAACGGAAAACCACACGGCGGATTTTACACGCAAGCTGAAATTCTTGACGTTGTAAAATATGCTGCCGATCGTCATATCACCATCATTCCAGAAGTCGATTTACCGGGACACATGCTGGCTGCATTGGCGTCATATCCGCATCTTGGCTGTACCGGCGGACCATACGAAGTAGAAAAAACCTGGGGCGTTTTTGACGATGTGCTTTGTGCCGGACAAGAAGAAACTTACACGTTTTTGGAAGGAGTTTTCGATGAAGTGCTGGAACTTTTCCCATCCAAATACATCCACATTGGTGGCGACGAAAGTCCGAAAGTTCGTTGGGAAAAATGTCCACGTTGTCAGGCTAAAATAAAAGAACTGGGCTTGAAAGACGACGCGAAACACAAAAAAGAATTCTACCTGCAAAGCTACGTGATGGAACGTATGGAAAAATACCTGAACGACAAAGGTCGCCAAATCATCGGCTGGGACGAGATTTTGGAAGGAAAACTGGCACCTAATGCTACGGTTATGTCTTGGCGTGGAATGGACGGCGGCGTAGAAGCGGCTCGCATGGGTCACGATGTGATCATGACGCCCGGAAGTCACGTCTATTTTGACCACTATCAAACCACCGATACGAAAAACGAACCCGAAGCCATTGGCGGATATTCACCGGTTTCGAGAGTGTATGAGTTTGAGCCGGTTCCGGCTATTTTGAATGAAAAAGAAAGAAAACATATCCTGGGCGCACAGGCTAATATCTGGACAGAATACATTCCAAATTCCCGTCAGGTAGAATATATGGCAATGCCACGTATGGCGGCACTTAGCGAAGTTCAGTGGATGCAGCCGAACAAGAAAAATTACCTGGATTTCTTGAAACGTTTGCCACGATTAATTGCAATGTATGATTTGCTGGACTACAATTACGCAACGCATATTTTTGACGTTCAAGCCACGCTTACACCTAATCCAAAAACAGGTGCATTGGAAGTGGAATTTGCTACAATCGACGATGCAACGGTGTATTATACATTGGATGGCACTACACCAACCAAAAATTCAAAACAATATACAAGCAAATTTGACATTAAAGAAAGTGCTGATATTCGTGCGGTAGCCATTCGTGATAATGGAAAAGAAAGCCGCGTTTACAGCGAAAAATTCTCACTAAGCAAATCAAGTTTGAAACCAATCAAACTGCTGACTACACCGGCTTCAAGCTACGCTTACACGGGCGAAACAATGCTTAATGACGGACTTCACGGAATTGATGTAAACTACAAAACCGGTCGCTGGATGGGCTTCCAAAACAACGACATTGTGGCTGTAATTGACCTGCAAAATCCTACTCAAATTTCCAAAGCAACCATCCAAACTGCCGTAAATACCGGCGACTGGATTTTGGATGCAAAAAGCTTCCGCATCGAAGTGTCTGATGATGGTACGAACTACCGTTTTGTAGCCGGAATTGAAACCGACGCCAATATGAAACAGGCACATTGGAAAGATGTAATGAAACACACCGTTACTTTCGCACCTCTGACAACCCGCTACGTAAAAGTAACCGTGGAAACATTCAAAAGCTTCCCAAAATGGCACGGAGCCGAAGCACCTGCTTTTGTTTTCGTAGATGAAATTTCATTGGATTAATCTCTATAATAAAGATACAAAAAAACGCATTGCAGTCATTGCAATGCGTTTTTTGTATTCTCTAAACCGAAGGACTAACTCACTTCTGCTTCTACATCCACTACTTCGTTTCCACGTTTGCTGTCGTAATTATCCACTATTTTATCCAAAATGGCGATAATCACGTAGGGTGCAGCCAGTTTTGCCACGTTGGTTATTGCATTTACGCTTTTAGTCGCTTTTCCTTTCGTTGCATAAAGATACAATCCGCCGCCAATCGCTGCTCCCACTATAAAACCTATTGGTAATTTCGACGCTTTTTCCTTAACTATCTTCAGAACTTTGTCCTTTTTTGTTTCTACAGTTTCCATAATTATTTAGTTTATAGTTATATACTTCGTGTTATTTGTTTCACGTTATTAAATTGTTTTTCGCTACGCGTTATAACTCACTTTCTCATCTTCACTCTCAAATCTCCAAACTTAGTGCTTAATTAAAACACACGCTAAGTAATTTTAGTTTAGAAATTTCTTAATAAAAACTTATAATTTCGGTCAATTCTGTAAGATTGATTATTTTTGTAAAAAATTTGAGAATGAAGCTCTACGATATATTTCTGAAACACCCGATAATTTGCACGGACAGTCGAAATTGCCCGGCGGGTTCGCTGTTTTTTGCTTTGAAAGGCGACAATTTTGATGCCAATTCTTTTGCTCTTTCAGCTCTCGAGAAAGGCTGTTCATACGCCGTGATTGATAATGCAGAATACGCTGTGGACGAACGATTTATTGTAGTTGATGATGTATTAGAAACATTGCAGGAATTAGCTCGTTTTCATCGGGATAGTCTTGGAACGCGCATTATCGGCATTACCGGAACTAACGGCAAAACGACTACCAAAGAACTGATTGCGGCAGTTTTGATGCAGAAATTCAACACGCATTTTACGCAGGGAAATTTCAACAATCATATCGGCGTGCCGCTCACATTGTTGCAATTGAAGCCCGAACACGAGATTGCCGTGATAGAAATGGGTGCAAATCATCCGGGCGAAATAAAAATGCTTGCCGAGATTGCTTGTCCTGATTTCGGAATAATAACGAATGTGGGCAAAGCTCACTTGGAAGGTTTTGGTTCATTTGAAGGCGTGAAAAGCACCAAAGCAGAACTTTACGATTATATTTATAAAAATTCCGAGAAAATTTTCCTAAATACCGGAAATGAACATTTGGTGGAAATGGCGGAAAAATCGGAATTTACTGATGCAGAAAGGATTTTAGCATATCAATTAGACAGCGAAATCAACGGAAAATTAGCTACGGGACACATTACTTCTTGCAGTCCATTGCTTGAAATGGAGTGCGAAACCAGCGAAGGAAAATTTGATGTAAAAACTCGTTTGATTGGCACTTATAACGCTGAAAATGTATTGGCTGCCGTGGCAATTGGAACGAATTTCGGGCTGAAAAACTCAGAAATAAAAGTCGGGCTGGAAAATTACACACCGCAAAACAATCGCTCGCAATTTACTCAAACAGAACGAAATAAGCTTATCATTGACGCCTACAACGCTAATCCGACGAGTATGCGAGCTGCGATTTTGAACTTTGCACAGATGGACGCCGACGATAAAGTGCTGATTATTGGCGATATGCTGGAACTTGGCAGTCAGTCGGAAGCAGAGCATCAAAACATTGTGGATTTGGCCAAAGAAAAAGCTTTCACGGACGTTTTTTTGGTGGGAAAATGTTTCCAGAAAACAAACAGCGATTTCACGAAATTTGAAAATGTAAACGAGCTAAACGCATTCTTACAAAATAATCCACTGAAAAACCGTTTTATCCTAATAAAAGGTTCTCACGGAATACATTTAGAAAAAATTATAACTGAATTATAAGGGCTCACAACCCTAAAGACACGAGAAATATGGACAAAAAGAAATTAACCATTTTACTTACATCCTTGGGTGTTTTAATTGCCGCTCTGGTGGTTGGCTTGATTATTTTTATGAATAAATCAAACAAGCAAAGCCAACAAATAGCTCAAACAGAGCAATTTATGGAAGAAGAAAAACAACAAATGGTTACCGAAATTGATGCAATGGCGGGCGAAATGGACGGATTTAGCGTCTATGTTCACAATGATTCGCTGCTTCGCGAGTACGATATGCAAAAGCAGAAAATCAAAGATTTGCAGGACGAACTTCGCCGTACGAAAGCCACGGACGCCAAGCGGATTGCCGAACTGAAAGGCGAAATTGCTACTTTGCGTAAGCTTTTGGCGCATTATGTTCGTCAGATTGACTCGCTGAATGTGGCCAATCAGCGCCTTACAAGCGAGAATATAGACGTAAAACAACGTTATGAAAACGTTTCTGCCAAAGCCGAACGCCTTGCGATGGACAAAGAAAATCTGAGCGAAGTTGTAACGCGTGCAGCCGTTTTGGAATTGTACAATTTCGGATTTTCAGGTCTTGACGACCGCAACCGTAAAACCGATCGTTCGAGCCGAATGACGAATTTGAAATTTAACTTTACCATCGGAAAAAACATCACAGCCGAGCCGGGACCAAAAACCGTATATCTGCGTCTGACACGTCCGGACAGCGAAGTGATGCAAAAAGGAAATTCTACTTTTCCTTATGAAAATAAGAACATTGCCTACTCGCTCAGCAAAGAATTTGAATACACCGGCGAAGCTCACAGCGATGCACTCTACTGGAAAGTGGAGGAAATTTTGCAATTAGGCACGTATCAAGCCGATTTTTTTGCTGACGGAAACAGAATTGGAAGTTTCTCATTCAGAATAGAAAAAAAATAGTATCTTTACGCATTGAAAATTTTCGAAATTTATTGTAGATTTGAACACTTTATCGTCAAATAGGTTTCATAAAAATCATTTGACTTAAAATATAAAACATATTTTCCCTTATGAAATTCAAACATTTCCTATTAATATTAGTAGTTTCTACTTTCGCCATTTTTACTTCCTGTGTCAAATCAGACGATTATATCGACTGGAAAGTGATGAATGACGAGTGGCTGGCTGCAAATAATGAAAGCAAAGTGAGCTATCCGTTCAATTGGACCATCGATGTACTGAAAGCTCCGGTCATTCAGTCAGAATTCCAAACCACAGAATCCGGCATCAAATACAAAATGCTTCGTCAAGGAAATCCGACCGAGAAAAAGCCAAATTTGACCAGCCATGTTTACGTTACTTACGAAGGAAAATTGATAGATGGCACCAGTTTTGACAGTGGTGTGGAAAGTTATTTGGGACAAACATTCGCTTTATCTCAAGGATTTCAGGAAATTATTTTGAAAATGCACATTGGTGATATTTATGAATTATACGTTCCTCACACGCTTGGTTACGGTTCAAAAGGAACTTTCAAAGTACCGCCATACTCTGTTTTAACATTCCGCGTAGAGCTTACAGACGCCATAAATTAATATCGAAATGAGACTTGGCATTGCAATATTACTTAGTTTTTTTGCAATTTCGGTTTTCGGACAGAGAGCTTACACAGTAGAAACTGTTCCAAACCCGCAAGAAGCTGCAATTCCAAGTTTTGTGAGCGATCCGGATAATATTCTTAAGCCCGAAACAGAACAAATCATCAACGTTCAGATTGATTCGCTTTGGAAAGTCAACAACACCGAGTTAGTTGTGGTGATGCTTGGTTCCATTGGATACGACAACGAAGATGAATTTGCCAACCGACTTTTTAATCTCTGGAAAATTGGGGGAAAATCGCAGAATAACGGTGTAATGCTGCTTGTTGTGCAGGATATTCGTCGAGTGGTAATCCGCACAGGATATGGCGTAGAAGGCATTTTGCCGGACATTACCGCCAATCGAATAATCTCTGAAGCCATTTTTCCTGAATTCAAAAATGGAAATTACGATGCGGGCGTTATTGCCGGTGTTGACAGAATTATTCGCACTGTTCGCGAAGAACCATTCGTAAAAGAAGTGCGCAAACCCATCAATTGGAGCGAAGTACTTCCATACGCTGCAGCCGCTTACGTCCTTTTTATGCTGCTTACCTGGCTTTGGATTTCTACCGCCGTCAGAAAAGTGCATCAAAACAAAGTCCTATCTACCAATTTGGCTCGCTACAAAGCCATAAAAGACCAAAATAAAGCTACATATGCCATTTCGGCATTCACATTTCCGCTGATTGCGTTTTTTGCAATATTATTATTGTCTCGATTTGAGTACGTGCTTTTGCTGCTTCCTGCGCCAATAGCAGCTTTGCCGGCCTATTTTTATGGAAAATGGCAAATGAATCGTGCTCGTAAAGCACCAATTCCTTGTAATGCTTGTGGAAATAAAATGCACATGCTTTCTGAGCGTGAGGAAGATACTCGCCTGAAAGTGGCTCAGCAATTTGAAGAAAAACTGAACAGCGTAGATTACGATGTATTTCTTTGCGATTCGTGCCAAAACGAGGCGGTATTTTCATTGGATAAATTCAACACTTATACTCGTTGTCCGCGCTGCAATACTAAGGCTTATATTCTTGACTCTAAACGCACCATTCTGATGCCGACTTATTTCAATTCAGGCACTCAACGAAGCACTTTCAAATGTAAATTCTGTGGATTTGAAGATCATAACGACACGAAAATCCCAAGATTAAGAAGAACCGCGGCATTTACCGGCGGAGCTGTAGGTGGTGGAGTTTTCAGTGGTCGAGGCGGTTTTGGCGGAGGAAGCTTCGGAGGCGGTGGCTTTGGCGGAGGCGGTTTTGGTGGTGGAATGACCGGCGGCGGTGGAGCTTCGGGAGGATGGTAGAGTTAGTTGAAAGTTTGTAAAGTAAAAAGTTTCAAGTAAAAATAAAAATCAATATTTTATAAATCAAAAATCATGAAAAAGAGTGGAATTATAATTATTTTGGCAATTCTTGCCGTTTTGGTATTTTGGGGAATGGGCGGCTACAACGGTCTTGTATCTTCTCAGGAAGCATTAAACAAATCGTGGGCTAATGTAGAAAATCAGTATCAGCGTCGCGCGGATTTGATTCCGAATTTGGTGGAAACTGTAAAAGGTTACGCAAAACACGAAAGCGGAACACTGGAAGCTGTGGTAAATGCTCGTTCGAGAGCTACTCAAATGACCGTAGATCCAAACAATTTGACACCTGAAAAATTGCAGGAATTTCAAGCAGCACAAGGCGAATTGAGCAATGCGCTTGGTCGTTTGCTTTTGCTTCGCGAAGCCTATCCGGATTTGAAAGCAAATGTGAATTTCCAGGATTTACAAAAACAACTGGAAGGCACCGAAAACCGAATTACAGTTGCGCGAGATGCGTTCAACCAAGAAGTTCAAAACTACAATACGCAAGTAAGACAGTTTCCAAAAAACATCCTTGCCGGAATTTTCGGATTTGAGCGCAAACCTACATTTGAAGCGGAAGCTGGCGCGGATAAAGCACCGGAAGTGAAGTTCTAAGCCAATTTTGGTTTACAATAAAAATCAATCAGATGGAATATATCCCAAATCCCAAAAGGTATTCCGACTCAGTTGGATACAATTATTGTGGCAGAAGTGGATTGCAACTTCCACGGATTTCACTTGGACTGTGGCACAACTTTGGCGATGTGAATGACCTTGCCGAAGCCCGAAAAATGCTGACTACGGCGTTTGACAATGGCATTACTCACTTTGATTTGGCGAATAATTACGGAACGCCATTCGGAAGTGCAGAAACGAATTTTGGTAAATTTATCAAAAATGACTTCGCACCTTTCCGCGACGAACTGATTATTAGCACTAAAGCCGGACACTTGATGTGGGACGGTCCTTATGGCGATTGGGGTTCGCGCAAATACATTATCGCCAGCATCAATCAAAGTTTGAAGCGAATGGGCTTGGAGTATGTGGATATTTTCTATTCGCATCGTTACGACCCAAATACGCCGCTGGAAGAGACAATGGGCGCATTATCCGACATAGTAAAGCAAGGAAAAGCACTCTACGTGGGCATTTCAAAATATCCGTCCAACAAAGCACGCGAAGCCTATCGGTTGCTCCGTGAAAACGGCACGCCTTGCCTTATTCATCAGGATCGATACAATCTTTTCAGTCGTGAAGTGGAGCAATCCATTTTCCCGTTGGTGGAAGAAAAAGGCATCGGATTTATTGGATTTTCGCCTTTGGCGCAAGGAATGCTGAGTGATAAATACCTGAAAGGTATTCCTGCAAACTCACGTGCGGGACAGGAATTTGGTTTCTTGAAAAAAGAGCAAATCACACCCGAAACAGTGCAAAAAATCAAACGATTGAATGATTTTGCGAAAAAACGAAAACAAACGCTGGCGCAAATGGCACTTGCGTGGTGTTTAAACGATAAAAGAGTGACGTCTGTGATTGTTGGGACAAGTTCCGTAAAACAACTAAACGACAATATAAAAGCACTGGATAATTTACATTTTACAGATGATGAATTGTGGCTGATTGGTGAAATTGCTGCTAATATTTTGCCGGAAGCCTAATAGAATAATGAATTAAAAATTGCTGATGAGTTCTGAAAAAGCACGAGCAGGAAGAAATCAAACGCTAACTCTAAGCGACGTAGAACGCGAGGAGTTAGCGTTCAATCTTTATTTTCCAAAGAAAAAACAATCCTTGGAATTAGATACTATTTTAAATAAAACAGTCGTTTCAGATTTGTTTGATGTACTTGACTTTCTTCCCGAAAGTTTTGCAGACCTGATTATCATTGATCCGCCGTACAATTTAAGTCGTGATTTTCACGGATTTAAGTTCAAAGCAACTGATGACAAGTCCTATCTTGACTATCTTCGTTCGTGGTTTCCGCAGATAGTGAAATGCTTGAAACCGAACGGTTCGCTCTATCTTTGTGGCGACTGGAAAAACACAGCTGCTCTGCAGCAAGTGATGAACGAACATTTGAATGTAATAAATCGTATTACCTGGCAGCGTGAGAAAGGTCGCGGAGCAAAATCCAACTGGAAAAACGCGATGGAAGATATTTGGTTTGGTGTGAAAAATCCAGACGATTATTACTTCGACGTGGAAGCCGTGAAAATGAAGCGGCAAGTGATTGCACCCTATAAAAAAGACGGCAAACCGAAAGATTGGGAAGAAACTGACGATGGAAATTTCCGCATCACCTACCCTTCCAATTTTTGGGACGATATCAGCATTCCATTCTGGTCGATGCCCGAAAACACCGATCATCCCACACAAAAACCGGAAAAATTAATTGCGAAATTAATTCTTGCGAGTTGTCCGGTAAATGGAGTTGTTTTTGATCCGTTTTTGGGTTCAGGCACAATTTCCGTGGTTGCCAAAAAGCTAAATCGCCAGTTTATCGGCATAGAAATGAACGAAGAATATGCGCTTTGGGCAGAAAAACGGCTGAAGATGGCAGATGAAAAAACGGAAATTCAAGGATATGCAGATGGTGTTTTTTGGGAAAGAAACACGTTGAAATTCAGAAATAAAGGGAAATAAGCTAGTCTTATTTCATAAAAAAAACAAAGGAACCGAGAAGGTTCCTTTGTTGCAAATGAATAAAACACGAATTATTTATATTCGTCTAAAATTTTCTTCACTCCATCCGGCGAAACACGTCCATACACTTTTTCGCCGACCATCACCACCGGTGCCAATCCACAAGCTCCTACGCAGCGTAAGCAACTGATAGAGAACTTCATATCAGGTGTAGTTTCTCCCACGCCAATGCTCAATTCTCTCTTAAATTCATCCAGAATTTTTTCCGCTCCACGCACATAGCACGCAGTGCCCAGACAAATGGAAATCGGAAAATCGCCTTTCGGCTTCATGGTGAAATAAGAGTAAAACGTCACAATTCCGTACACATGCGCAACCGACACGCCGACTTTGCAAGCAATTACTTCCTGAACTTCAGCCGGAAGATAGCCAAACGTAGATTGAGTTTCGTGCAGAATATTGATTAGTTCGCCCGGTTCATTGTCATAAGACTCGCATATATCCATGATTTTTTGAATTTTATCATCGGATAATTTATGCTTGACTTCTAATTTATCTTTTTCAGAAGGTGTAAAATCCTGCCCTTCTTGAGAATCTATTAATGTTCTTGGAATCATATCTTTAGTTTTTTCAGATTATCAAAATATTCCCACTTAATGATGAATAGTCACTTCATCGCTCTTATTGTAATAGTGCGTGTGTAGCAAACTGTGCGCTTTTTCGCCGCCCGGTTCGCCCAAGAATTCATCGTACAATTTGATAATGTACGGATTTTCATGCGATTTTCGAAGCGTTTTTCTTTCATCTTCAGAATAAATAGCGTTCGCTCTCGCTGCCAAAATCTCACTGTGACCATGATGGAATGGCTGTCCGCCACCGCCGATACATCCGCCAGGACAGGCCATAATCTCGATAGCATGATATTTTGAACGTCCGGCTCGAACTTCATTCAACAGTTTTCTGGCATTTCCCAGTCCGTGTGCAATTCCGATATTCACCGGCAATCCATCAAAATCGATTGTTGCAGAGCGAATGCCTTCTACACCGCGAAGTTCGTGGAATTCAATCGTCTCCAAGGATTTTCCAGTAAATAATTCATAAGCCGTACGACAAGCTGCTTCAATTACACCACCCGTATTTCCAAAAATTACTCCGGCACCGGTCGATTCACCAAGTGGTGTGTCGAAATCTTCATCCGGCAAATTGTGGAAATCGATGTTGGCTTGCTTAATAAACTGAGCCAATTCACGAGTTGACATAGAGTAATCCACATCCGGATTTCCATCCACTTTGAATTCGTCGCGCTGACATTCGTATTTTTTAGCCAAGCAAGGCATGATAGAAACCACTATCAAATCTTTGCGATTTACACCCACTTTATCTGCAAAATAAGTTTTAGCAATGGCTCCAAACATCTGCTGAGGTGATTTGGCTGTTGATGGCACATCCAATAAATCCGGGAAATTATGCTCAAAGAAATTTACCCAACCCGGACAACAGGAAGTCAAAATCGGCAATTTTACATCTTTGTCACCATTCAAATGACTTTTTAATCTGCCAAGCAATTCCGTGCCTTCTTCAATGATGGTTAAATCCGCTGCAAAATCGGTATCAAACACATAATCGAAACCAAGTCTGCGAAGTGCAGCCACCATTTTTCCGGTTACGAGCGTTCCCGGCTCCATACCAAATGCTTCGCCAAGTGCAGCACGAACCGACGGTGCTGTTTGAACAACAACTGTTTTGGAAGGATCGCTTAAAGCTCTCAGAACCTGATTGGTGTGATCTACTTCAGACAATGCTCCGGTAGGACAAACTGCTACGCACTGACCGCAATAAGTACATGGAGAATCTTCCAAATCCATTTCAAATGCTGGTGCAACTACCGACATAAATCCACGATTGACGGCCGAAAGTGCTCCCACGGTTTGTACATCGTTACACATCATTTCACAACGGCGACACATAATGCATTTGTCCACATCACGAATGATGGAAGGAGATGTATCCCGGCGGTAAGTTGATTTTTCTCCCATATACGGAATATCTCTGATACCGAACTGATTAGCCATGGTTTGCAATTCGCAGTTTCCAGATTTTGCACAAACCAAACAATCAAATGGGTGATCGGATGCAATCAATTTCATCACCGTAGTTCTTGCATTCAGCACGCGGATATTATTGGTACGAATGACCATTCCGTCCGTGGCTTCGGTAACGCAAGATGGCGCTAAATTTCTTCTGCCTTCCACCTCTACAACACAAATCCGACAGCCACCCGGCTTATTCTCAATGTTCATATTGTGAAGCTCCATGTGGCAAAGCGTAGGAATTTCAATTCCCGCTTTTCGGGCAGCTTTAAGTACGGTAGTTCCTTTCTCTACCTGAACTTTTTTATTATCTATGGTTAATTCTATTTTTTCCATTTTCACTAAATTTCAGATTAAATTTACACTAAAATTTTAGGTTCAAGCTGAATGCTGATAGCATCAAATGAACATTTAGTCCTACACTCATCGCAACGAATACACAAATCCGGATCGATGTGGTGAAGCTGGCGTTTTTCTCCTGTGATGGCATGTACAGGACAGCAACGACGGCACGCGCCGCAACCCACGCAAAGATCTTCTTCCACCACGTAATAGAACAGATTTTTACAATGTCCCGAGCGACATTTTTTGTCAACTACGTGTTCGAAATACTCTTCTGCAAAGTTTTCCAGCGTTGAAAGTACCGGATTTGGAGAGGTTTGACCCAGTCCGCAAAGCGATGTATCTTTGATTACATTGCTGAGGTTTTTCAGTCTTTCCAAATCTTCGTAAGTACCTTTTCCTTGCGTAATTTTATCTAAAATTTCATACAAGCGTTTGTTTCCGATGCGGCAAGGCGCACATTTTCCGCAACTTTCTTCTACAATAAAATCGAGGTAGAATTTTGCCACAGAAACCATACAATCGTCTTCGTCCATCACAATCATACCACCGGAACCCATCATTGAGCCGGCTTTCAGCAGGTTATCATAGTCTATCGGTGTGTCCAGGTGTTTTTCAGTCAAGCAACCGCCAGAAGGTCCTCCGGTCTGAATTGCTTTGAATTTTTTACCACCTTTGATGCCGCCTCCGATTTCATAAATAATCTCACGAAGCGTAATGCCCATCGGCACTTCAATCAATCCTACGTTGTTGATTTTTCCGGCCAAAGCGAATACTTTTGTACCTTTGGATTTTTCTGTTCCAATGGAAGAAAACCATTCGGCACCTTTCAGAATGATTGCCGGAATATTGGCAAATGTTTCTACGTTATTTACGTTGGTTGGTTTTCCCATATAGCCTTTTACGGATGGGAACGGCGGTTTGTTGGTTGGTTCGCCGCGCTTGCCTTCCATGGAGTGAATGAGCGAAGTTTCTTCACCGCAGACAAATGCGCCCGCTCCGTAGCGAAGTTTGATTTTGAAATTAAATCCGGTGCCCATAATGTCATCACCCAGCAATCCGTATTCTTCAGCCTGTTTGATGGCAATTTTCAGGCGTTTGATAGCCAGCGGATATTCGGCACGAATGTAAATCAGACCTTCGTCGGCTCCGATACAATATCCGCAAATAGCCATAGCTTCCAGCACGGAATGTGGATCACCTTCCAAAATGGAACGATCCATAAATGCGCCCGGATCGCCTTCATCGGCATTACAAACCACGTATTTTTTATCCGAAACGCTTTTGCGAGTGATTTCCCATTTTAGTCCGGCCGGGAAACCGCCACCGCCGCGTCCGCGAAGTTCGGATTTTTTGATTACTTCAATAGTTTCTTCGGGAGTGTATTCTGTCAGAACTTTTCCTAAAGCCTGATATGCGTCGTGAGCAATTGATTCTTCGATATTTTCAGGATCAATAAATCCACAATTACGCAAAGCTATTCGAAGCTGTTTTTTGTAAAATCCCATGTGTTTTGAATCTTCCACATGTTCTTCGTTTTCCGGATTTACGTACAGCAATCGGTTTACACGACGGCCTTTGATTACATGTTCGTCTATGATTTCTTTGGCGTCCTCCGGTTTTACTTCTACGTAGAATGTATTGTCTGGCAAAACATTTACGATAGGTCCTTTTTCACAAAAACCGAAACAGCCCGTGCGAATGACCTGCACATCATCTCGAAGTCCTTTCAGAGCCAGTTCTTTCTCCAGATTGCTGTGAATTTCCGAACTGTTGGACGATTGGCAACCGGTTCCGCCACAAATCAAAATGTGCATTTTGTATTTAGACATAATTTTTCCTCCTTTCGCTTAGATAGTTTCGTAATTTCGAGGAATAATTCCGTGCACCAGTTCGCCGTTTCTGATGTATTTTTCAATAATCTCGTCGGCTCTTTTCACGTCCACGTAGCCAAATACAACCGGTTCCATGTTTTGGAGAGTAACTTCTATGGTCGGTTCAGCAAAACAATATCCCATACAGCCGGTTTGAGTTACGACCGCTTCGATATTGCGTTTGTCGAGTTCTTCAACAAAAAACTCCATTACTTCCTTGGCTCCGGAAGCAATTCCGCAAGTTGCCATAGCCACTTTTATCTGTACAAGATCTTCGGCACGACTTGCCTTATCTCTCAAACTGACTTTTGACTTGACATTTTCTTGCATCCGTTTTAAGTCTGCTAATGTTCTTATTTTTTCCATGTTTTTCGGTATGATTAATTAGTTATATTAAATAAATTCCGATAATAGATTATGTGTTTTATGTGATTAATAGTTTTATTTTAACATAGGAAACTGCTTTTATTTCTTTTTATAAATAGTTTTTTCAAATTTTCGTTAATGTATGATTTTATGGCTTTTACCATTTCGGCACTGCTCAAATCGTCAATTCCTTCTTCCGCTAATCCTTGTGTGCTTATTTCAAAATTTTCATCGTCCAGCTGGTAGCTAAATGAAAAATTAATTCCCGGATTTCCGCTAAAAAGCAAAGTCAAATACCCGCCTAAATCGCCCAATGGAATGCAATCCGGATGATTAGTATTGTAAATGGCTTTTATTTCCGTTCCAATTCCTAAACTTGATTTTATTTCCAGCTTTCCTTCAGTTTGCTCGCAGGTCATTTTCAAAAATGGCACTCCCAAACCCACTTTTCGTGTTGTTCTGGAAGTAAAAAACGGATCGGAAAGCTTAGCAATTGTCATTTCATCCATTCCCGCGCCATCGTCTTTTACAGAAAATGCCAGCTTGAATTCAGCATTATTTTCCAAAATTTCAATTTCGATATTCTTTGCCTCGGCTCGAATTGAATTTTGGACAATGTCCATCATGTGCATTGCTAAATCAACCATTCTTCTCCACTTTATATTTTTATTCGTTCCGGATACTCAAAAGCTGCTTTGAAACTTTCCCAAGATAAATCTTCCATCTGAAATTCCGAGAAAACTTTGCCAATATCTTCCACATAATGCGCGTCCGAATTTCGGATAAAAGTTTTTTCTGCCAGTTTTGGATAATTGGCATTGAATTTTTCCTGAGTTGTACGCCAAGAAATTTCTAAAGCATTGTATTTCAAATCAAAAGGAATAAATCCTAATTGGCTGAAAATACTGTTTTTTGTCTTGTCAATATGCGCCGGAATGAAAATTCCACCCATCGAAAGTACTTTTTCAGCTACTTCTTCCAAATCCACATTCAATGCAGCAATCAGTGCTTTTTCTTCCTCATAAATCACATTGTCGTCCTCATCCACCGCTACCTGAAATCCAAAAATCTGCACATCATTTTTAATGTCAGGTAAATGATTATCCAAGAACTGTTGAAACTCATCGAGCACTTCCAAATTCGGAAAAAACGCAAGGCAATGAACTTCTTCCTGTGTATTTATTTCGCATCCACCGATGACGAAAAGATTATTTTTTGCTCCCAATTCAATGCAAGTCCGCACATTTCTGGTGGAATTATGATCCGTAATCGCAATCAAATCCAAGCCTTTTTCCTTCGCTTGAGCTACGATATTTCGCGGGCTCATGTCCAAGTCACCGCAAGGCGAAAGGCAAGTATGAATGTGAAGATCTGCTTTGAACGAGCGCATTTTTAGTTCATTTTCAGATAATTATAAAGCAATCCTGCCGTTTCAAAAGCCGGTTTTTCGGACGAAAGCACGACTACACCTTCTTCTTCAGCCAACTTTAGCATATCTTCGTCTGCTTTTCGCTCATTCACAATGACGATGGCACTCAAATCAATCAAGGAAGCCACAGCAACGATATTTTTATGGATTTGTGAAGTTACCCAAAGCATTTGTGGCTGTGCTTTTCCCATCACATCACTCAGTAAATCAGAAACATAAGCCGATGCAACTTCTTTTTCAAGTAATTCTTTTCCTGCAAGGCACTCAAATCCAAGATCTTCAATCAGTTTTTTCAGATTCTTTTTCTCCATGATTGTCTTTATATTTATTCAGCCTGTTTTTGCCCCAGATTTTTTCGATGGTCTGGAAGGCTTGTTCAGGACTTAGTTTGTAATTTTTCTCCATCACACGCTGCACAAATACGCAATACGACATACTTGCTTCACCTTTTACAATATCTTCAGCAAGATTTCTGCAAGTTGGTGCGCCGCAAGCTCCACAGTCAAATCCCGGCAAATAAGCGTTCAGAGTTTTTATTTTCGCCATCTTTTGCAGTGCAATTTCCACATTTTCATCCAGCAACAAACCTTTGCGAGGTGTTATTGCTTCCGTTTTGGACACTAATTTCAATTGCGAAGCATAAGCCATTAGCGGATTATCCACTTTTTTATTCTCTTTCAGCCTTTCCTGTAATCGTTTTTGTCGCTCGCCAATCCTCTCCACCGTCAGGAAGCGATTTCCCGGACAAACAATTCCTCCTGCACATCCCTGATCGCACACTCGCAATTCCAGAAAATCAATATCCGGAATATGACCGGATTCCAGTTTTTCCAGAAATTTAATCACATTTTCTACTCCGTCAATCGCCAAACTTCTTCCTTTGAAATATTCGCGTTCGGTACCAGAAAGCGACCATTTTATAGAATCGGACGACATGCTCGAACGGCGTTTTATGTCATCGGAAGGTTTGTTACTAAAAATCAGTTTGTAAACTTTATTGTAGAGTTCACGCATGCTTACAACTACGTCAATCGGCGATTCTACTTCACCTTCAGGAGCTTTGGCAGCCACAATTTTGGCCGCGCAAGGCGTGAAATAGTAAATACCTATATCTTCCGGACGAATATTGGTTGAGGAGTTAATCTGACGAAGGTAAATTGCCGCAATGTCATGAGGCGCTTTCAGCTGAAGGATATTATCGGTGAGTGAGGGATACATCACCTGAATAAGCCGCACAACCGATGGACAGAACGAGCTGATTACCGGTCGGGCAATTTCTTTGTCTTTTGCAACGCGTTTATATTCTTCTTTTACAAAATCAACGGCTTGCTCTACTTCAAAAACCTCGTTGAAGCCAAGCTGACGAATGGCATTGGAAATTTGTGTTACGGAAAATTTATTGGGAAACTGGCCGAAGAAAACAGCCGGGACAAGAGCAATTCGATAAACATAATCCTTAAAACCTTTGGCTAATCGGTCGGCCTCCACATATATTGCACTCATCGGGCAAACGCGATAACACTCACCACAATCCACACAGCGTTCCGGGCGGATGCTGGCGTGACCATCCACAATCCGAATTGCCTGCGTAGAGCATACACGCATGCAATGCGAACAACCGATACAAATATCTGTATCGATCTGAATGGCATGTACGTAGTGAGGTATTGCCATGATTCAAAGGTTTTTAAATATTAGTTTTTGGAAGAAACAAAAAATATTCTATTTCCCGAAAAACTAATTTTCTCAATTAAAATAAACGGTGATTTCCAGAGTTGTACCTTCGCCCGGTACAGAATTGAGCACCATTTTGTCTGTGTTTTTCTTAATGTTAGGCAGTCCCATTCCTGCCCCGAAGCCCATCTCCCGCACTTTGTCGGAAGCTGTGGAAAATCCCTCTTCCATGGCTTTATCAATATCCGGAATTCCCGGTCCTTTATCTGCTATTTGTACCCAAATTCCTGTTGGTGAAATCTCCACACTCATTACGCCGCTATAGGCATGCGCCACCACATTCACTTCTGCTTCGTAAAGTGCCACAGCAATGCGTCTGATAATCGCCGGCTGAATATTCAGCTGTTTCAGCGTTTTTTTCACTTCAGAGCTGGCTTCACCAGCCGCACTGAAGTCGCCACCTGCTATGTCATACTGCAACTTCATCAATAAAGCGGTTTAATACCTTCCTGATAGAGTTTTCCTGAGATTTCGAACATGGACGAAGGCGAAATCACAACTGCAATATTGCTTTCTTTGGCAATTTCGAGCATTTCGTCCGAAACTTTCTTTCCACGTGCCACTACTACACACATTATTCCGGAAACTTCAGCTGTTCGGATGGCCTGAATTGTAGCCAATCCAGTAATTAAAATCATATTGTCACAATGCCACCGAAGCACATCGCTCATCAAATCGGATGCGAAAGCATGGCTATATTCTTGACTTTTTTCGTTGTCAATCAACAATTCTCCATCTATTAATTCTATCAGTTGACTTAGTTTCACGTCTTAAGTTATTTTTAAGGTTTTGGTTCAAAAGCAATACAAATATAACAGATTGTTTCAATTTAATGAAATTTTTCTTTAATTATTTTCAAAATAAATCTTTTTTATTTCGCTGATATTCAGCCAATAAAAAAGCGAAACATATTGTTTCGCTTCTTATATAAAATTCAATAATTTAACTCTCAAAACTTACGTTTTGTAAGTTGAAGTTTCATGTAATCTTTTCTTTTTTTATAGTATTTCTAAAAAATTACTCCACCACATCACCAAACAAAGTTGCAGAGCTGGCACTATTGATTTTCACGCGGATAATTTCGCCAATTCTACGACCTTCGCGTGGGAAAATCACCACTTTATTTTGCGAAGTTCGACCGAAAAGTTGCTCTTTGGAGCGTTTTGAAAATCCTTCTACCAGCACTTCGAATTCTTTACCGATGTCACGCTGATTGCTCGCGTTTGAAAGTTCATTTTGTAGTTTGATGATTTCATCCAATCTACGCAATTTCACTTCTTCCGGCACATCGTCCACCAATCTTTTAGCAGCATAAGTTCCGGGTCTTTCGGAGTATTTGAACATAAACGCCTGATCAAATCCAACTTCGCGCATCAGCGAAAGCGTGTCTTGATGATCTTCTTCTGTTTCACTGTGGAAACCGCAAAAAACATCGGTGCCAATGGTGCAATCCGGCATATATTTACGAATAGCAGCCACTCGCTCCAGGTACCACTCGCGTGTATATTTTCTATTCATCACTTCCAGCATTTTGTTGCTTCCGCTCTGAACAGGCAGGTGAATAAATCGGCATATGTTTGGATGGTCGGCCATGACTTGAAGTGTGTCATCACACATATCTTTCGGGTGTGGAGAAGTGTATCTGAAACGAATTTCTGGCGCAGCTTCAGCCACGATTTTTAGCAATTCCGGGAATTTCACCACCTTGCCGTCCTTTTCGAGCTTGTAGGAATTCACATTTTGCCCAAGCAAAGTCACTTCTTTGTAACCTTTCGCCTGCAGGTCTTTAAGTTCATTCAATATACTATCCACATCTCTGCTTCGCTCACGTCCGCGTGTGTAAGGCACAATGCAGTAGGAACAAAACTTGTCGCAACCACGCATAATGGAGATAAAACCGGAGATCGTTTTCCCGATTCGGGTCGGAATTACATCGCGGTAGGTTTCTGTTTTGGAAAGTTCCACGTTGATGGCGCGTTCGCCTTTTTCAGCATTTCCCATCAGGTTCGGAATATCCAGGTAGGAATCCGGTCCGGCAACAACGTTTACTCCATGATTATCAATCAGATCATCTTTCACGCGCTCGGCCATACAGCCAATTACGCCGATGACCAGATTTTTCTTCTTTTTCTTCAGCGCTCGGATGTTGTCCAGTCGGTTATACACTCTTTGCTCGGCATTATCACGCACCGAACAAGTATTTATAAAAATAGCGTCTGCTTCTTTTTCGTTTTCGGTCAGCTGATAGCCGTCCATTTCCATTACAGACGCAACAACCTCGCTGTCAGCCACATTCATCTGACATCCGTAGGTCTCGATATACAGTTTTTTGTCGCTCAGCGCGGATTTAGAGTCCGGAGAAGCAACAGATTTGATTTCTGACATAAAAAAATATTTACGATTTCTTATTTGAACATTGACTTAAATCTCGCTACGCTAAAAGAGCATAGACGATTTTAATGATTACACATTTAATTATTCTCAATATCGATGACTAATTAATCAACTTACACATTGAACCTGCAAATTTATTACTTTTTTGGTTCATTTGGATAAAATGGTAGTTTTAGAATGTTTATTTAACTTTCTGTTTGATTTTTAAGGGAGGTTATATATTCGTCGTGGGATTGAATTTTGATTTTTCCATTTTTTGATTTTTCCTTCAGGTTGACTACTACTCGTGTTCCTTCTCCAATTTTTCTATCAGCTTTGTCAATTATCTCATACTCAATCTGATAATTTTCAATACGTTTATTGTAATGGGAAATACGCTCATTTATCAACGAAAGCCCCATGGATTTATGTTCCTTTCCATTCCCTTTTTTTGCAATCGAAGCATTATAACCCACTCCGTTGTCATCAATTATGATTTCTAAATATCCCTCTTTTTGAAGTATATCAACTTTCAGAATTGCGTCTTTATCGACAGTCATCAGACCATGCCATAGCGCATTTTCAACAAAAGGCTGGAGGAGTAATGCAGGAAACGGATAATCGGAAAGTCGGATGTCAGGTGAAACGTTGATTTCATACAGGAACTTGTCGCTAAACCTCATTTTTTCGATATTCAGGTATATGTGAATAGTTTCCATCTCCTCTTTTAGCGAAGAATACTCGTTCAGGCTATTGTCAAGCACCTGACGAATAAATTTTGAGAATTGACTGAGATAAAAATAGGCCTTTTGAACATCATTTTCCATAATGAAAAGCTTAATGGAATTGAGTACATTAAAGATAAAGTGAGAATTAATCTGCGAACGCATGACTTTTTGCTGCAGGTTTAGTACTTCTGAAAGCAACTCTTGTTTGTGCTTCTCATCCAGAAGAATTTTTTTCTCTTTTTCCTGCAATTCGATTCTTTCTTCAAGTCGCAATTGCACTTGCAGCTGGGCTTCGGCTAACTCTTTTTGCACTAATTGTTTTTCGTTGTACAGTCTCTTGACAAATATGGCCAAACCGTAGCTGAACACAAAACATTCGAGAATAATGGCTATGTAAAATAAGTCAATAGGCTCCAGATTGGGGAAATTCCACCATTGCTTATTGTAAGATACAACATAAGCAGACATTCCGAATATGATGTAAAGCAAAGACCCGATGATAAAATAATACTTGCTTTGCGATTTGGTTTTAATGACAATTCCCATAATTACAAAGGCAAAACCCAAATGAACAGGCAGGAAAATGTATGAAAAGAAATCTCTGTAAACGGCTCTGGGAATAATTTTGAAAAATCCTTCAACAAACATTAAACAAGCTACAATTAATAAAGCATAGGCATATTTTTCTATAATGTTACTTAGTCCTGATTTAAATTTGCTTAACTGTAAAAACAACAATCCAAACAACATATAATAGGCGTGATACACCAATTGGACTGCTATACCAAAGCTATTGCTGGTATAATACAGCGTTTTGTAATAGAAATTTGGTGCGAAATCGAACTTGTACAGCACGTAAAGAAGGGTGAAAAAACAATACAGCGCGTAGTATCTGAAAAGTTTTTCTTTGTTTGTGAAATGCACCATCAGCGAAATTACAAAGAATATACTCAAAACAGCAGCTGTGAAAATCCACAGACTAAAAGAAAAAAATTTGATTTCTATCATTAAAACTTTTCAAGTATTTCAGAACGTTTATTTCTTGAAACAGGAATATTAATATCATTCTCCATTATTAATATACCATCATTTTTATTGTAAGCTTTGATTTTGTTCAGATTGACAATATAAGAATTATGTACGCGATAGAAAAACGGTTCGGGAAGAATTTCCTCAACTTGTTTTAATTTTTTGGATAGCAGCACTTTACTTCTGTTTGTGAAAAATATTTTGCAATAATTCCCATCGCCCTCGCAGTACAGTATGTCGTCCGGATGATAAAAAGTTACCTTCCCGTCAGTCTGAATTTTAATTTTTTTCGGTACACCTTCAATCTGGCTCAATTTATCCAATGCCATGTCCAGTTTATTTTCAAAATGATCTTTCGAAAATTTTTTCTCTATGCGCTCAATACAGATTTCGAGTTCTCCAACGTCAACCGGTTTCAACAGGTAGTAAACAGCCTCATTCTGAATGGCTTTAAGCGCATATTTACTGTAAGCAGTAGTGAAAACCACTTGAAAATTTCGTTGCTGAAAACGTTCCAAAAAATCAAGACCGTTCATTTCCGGCATTTCAATATCCAAAAATACAACATCCACTTCATTGTTTTTCAGAAATTCCAAGGCGCTCTCCACTTGTGTAAATTTCCCGGCTACCTCTATCCGATCGCTGAAATTCCGTAATTCAAGCATCAATGCCTTAATGGCATTTAACTCGTCATCTATAATTACACATTTTATCATAATTCATTTTTTTGCAAATATATGTCAGGGCTTTGATATTCGTACTTTCAATTTTACAAACGGTTATAATTATTATACAAGAGGCATAAAAGTATAAAAAAAAAGAGAAAAACCAAATTTGCAAAGGAATTGACTAATTACAAAAAGAAACCTACCATTGGTAAAAAACGATACCCAAGTCATTGAATAACAGATTATATTTGCCGTAAGAGTTTGAAAAAAGAATAAAATTTAAATAAAAAATATGAAACAGCCATGCCAATTTACTCTTGACACACTAGGGAATGTCCCGATAGCTATCGGGAATGGTGTGTTCTCCCGATAAATCGGGACAAGCTATCTGACAATAATGTAAAAAATAATAAACAAATGAAAAAACTTATCTCACTGGCTCTGCTTACAATCAGCATTCCGGTATTTTCACAAGTAATTGCAGTCAACGAATTGGATGTTTTGGAAAACCAGGATGAACCATATTACAGGTGTACTCACAAATTAGTAATTGATGAAGAGGCGAATGATACTACCGAAACCGTATCAATCTTATTTTACAAAAACAACAACTATTCGGATCTGGTAACAATTCAGCTGGATACGAAAGAAATCGTCAAACAATTTACTGATGATTTATTAATATCCATAAAAAGTTTACAGAACAATAAAGCGACGATTTGCCACAGAGAGGAATATAAATTGAGCATTTCAGAAAGTAAAGTTTTGCTTGGACATAAAAAAGATTTTGGAAATATCCTCTTAGAACTGAAATACGCAGAAGACATCTTAAAATGGATGAAAACCATAAGATTTGTAACAATTGACTTACAAAACAATTAACAGTAACAAAAGAATGAAAAAAGACAACACAGCAATCATTGCCTATTTAACTGTAATAGGTTTAATCATCGCTTTTGTAATGAACAGCGAAAAAAAAGATACTTTCACAAGTTACCACATCCGCCAGTCGCTTGGAATTATGCTGACCGGCTTAGCTATAGGAATAATTAACATTATCCCTGTAATAGGATGGATAATCAGCATTCTTGGGTTTTTCGTCATGCTCTATATGTGGATAATGGGGCTTTTGAGCGCTATCAACGGCACAGAAAGACCAATTCCATTACTTGGCGAAAAATATGCTGAATGGTTCAAATCCATTCAATAATAATTCACTCATAAAATCATAAATAAAATGAAACATTTAATCAACAAAAATCTTTTCTTAATTGCCTTATTTATTTTAGGCATAGCAAGTTGTGATAACTCCGATACTCAGAACAAAGTAGAATTGGAAGATCCCGTAATGATCGACTGCAGCTATTTTTCGGCAAATCCGGGAATTGTGTTAAGCAACAATCCTAACGCACCTATTGATTACGTAGTAACCTGCAAATCACAGATATACGGCGATGTTACTGTAGAAACGGGCACTGTTATCGTTTTCGAAAATGATGCCGGATTTGTCGTTAGAGAAACTGGAGCAAGTCTTTCGGCTGTTGGCACTTCGGATAAACCGATTACATTCACCGGGAAAACCAAATCCAAAGGATTTTGGGCAGGTATTATTTTTTACAGTAACAACCCGAAAAACAAACTCGAAAATGTGGTAGTAGAATATGCAGGCGGGAGTTCATTCAACAGCAACAATGACAAAGGTGCAGTAATAGTGTATGCCAATGCACAACTGCACATAAAAAACAGCAAAATTACCAACAGTTCAACCTACGGTCTTAACGCAAGTTACAATGGAGCAACCATTACGCTTGACAACAATCATTTCACCGGCAATGAAACGCCCATGGTACTAAAATCGATTTATGCAGGAGTACCAAATCCCACCGATAATTATATGGGAAACACGAATAACTACGTGGAACTATCCAACTACTCGTCGGAATTAAAAACACCTGCCACCTTGCGCAAAATCAACGTTCCATACCGGTTTACGAGAGTCGGCAATCAAGCTACATTCCATATAAAATCAGATTTAACCATTACAGCAGGAACAACGATAGAAATGGATCAGGGAATACAATGGAAAGTTAACACTGCAGGAAGCCTGAAAGCCATCGGCACTTCGGAACAACCGATTATCATTAAAGGTGCAAATGCTACTGCCGGATATTGGAAAAATATTCACTTCGAATTTACTCTCAGCCCGTCCAATCAGTTGAAATACGTTCAGATAAGCCATGCAGGTGCAGATCCCACAACCACAAAAGGCGCTATTTACATGTGGGCAAAACCATACTTGCTACTTGATAATGTAACTTTTAAGGATATCTTAACCTGTGCTTTATACTCTGCACCAAGCGCAAGTAATCCAAATCCTAATCTACACAACTCGAACCTAATCTACACAAACGTGGGCGGTCAAATATGCGGTGACTAATGAAATTAACAACCAAAACAGCCCTGTCTGAAAATTTCAGGCAGGTAGCTGTTTCATAATAATAAAACACATGAGAAAAATTATACTCTTCTTAGTCATAATTGTGTCAGTAGCACTTAATGCACAAACAAAATTTG
>CAZCIU010000006.1:0-74182 GCA_964498765.1 uncultured Paludibacter sp.
AAGCGGATGAATTAGAGAGCTATATTTCCGAAGATATAATCGAGTATTTCGGCGAGCAAAAAGATGTAAGACCGTTTATAGAGCAGTGCACCACTTATGTGCTTCCTTCATACCACGAGGGCACTCCCAAAACCGTGTTAGAAGCCATGGCAATGGGTAGAGCCATTATCACAACCGATGCACCGGGTTGTCGTGAAACGGTGGTTAATGGACAGAACGGCTACTTAATTGAGACAAAAAATGTTCGTCAGCTTGTAGAAAAGATGGAGTTTCTAATCAAAAATCCTGATATAAACATACAAATGGGATTGGCAAGCATTGCAATGGTAAAAGAAAAATACGATGTGAGAAAAGTAAATGCTGAGATAGTCAGAATAATGAACTTAAACTAAAATTCGTGTAATCGTGATATATGTTTTTATAGTTATACTTTTATTTGTTTTTGAGTTGCTTTATTTTAAGGTGGCAGATCGGTATAATATTATTGATAAGCCCAATGAACGGAGCTCGCATACGCAAATAACTTTACGAGGCGGAGGCATTATTTATTGGATAGCTGCTATACTTTTTGCTTTATTAAATATATCCCATTTTTCGATGCTTTTTCTTATTGGAATTAGCTTAATCGGAGGTATTAGTTTTTGGGATGATGTAAAGAATGTCGGTCAGACACTACGTTTGCTATTCCACCTGTGCGGTATGACCTTGGCCTTTTATGCCGTAAATGCTTTTGGAAACTATCCCTGGTGGATGATTGTCCTGGCTTATATTGTATTTATCGGTATTGTAAATGCCTATAACTTTATGGACGGCATCAATGGAATGACCGGACTATATACGCTGGCAGTACTGTTGCCTATGATTTACGTTAATGAGCGGATATTAAATTTTGTTGAACTTGATTTTTTGGTATATCCTTTGTTAGCTTCATTCGTCTTTTTGTTTTTTAATTATAGAAAACGGGCCAAAGCATTTGCCGGAGATGTAGGTAGCGTTAGCATTGCTTTTTGGGTGGTAACTTTACTTTTATTGTTGATAGTAAAAACACAAAGCTTGGTGTGGATAGGTTTTCTGGTAGTTTACGGAGTAGATACAGTAATGACAATCTTGCATCGTATTTACCTAAGACAGAATATCCTGGAAGCGCATCGTCTCCATTTTTATCAGATACTGGCCAATGAAAAGAAGCAATCGCACTTATTGGTTTCCGCTCTCTATTTTGTTGTACAGCTGTTCTGTTCAGCATTGATAATCTACTTTTTTCCAATAATTGGTTGGTGGATTATTGCGATTATAGTATTTTTGTTGACAGTAGTTTATTTGCTGAAATTTAAATGGAAATAAATACGAAGGCAGAAGTTAGAAATTAGAAGCTTGCCTACCGCAGGTAGGGTAGAGTACGAAACAAAACACGAAACACGAAACATGAAACGCGAACCCAGAACCTCGAACCTCGTACCCCGAAAAAAAGAATATAAAATATAAAACTCAAAGAATATGAAATCAAAATTTTATTTACCACTGATAGGATTAGCCGTTTTGCTACTGGCATCATCCTGTGTAAACTATAAGAAAGTACCTTATTTACAACCTTCGGAAACAACAGTAAGTGCTACAGAAACAAAGATGTTCGATGCGCATATTATGCCGAATGACTTATTGACAATCACTGTCAATGCAGCGGACAAAGAGGCCAGTGAGCCTTTTAACTTAACATTCCCAACTGGTAATAGTGGTACTGGTGGAGCTAATGCCTTGCAAAAATATTTGGTGGACAATCAAGGCTATATTAATTTCCCAACCGTGGGTATGCTTCGGGTAGAAGGGATGACGCGTCGCCAGGCAGAGGATTTAATTATTCAGCGTATCAGCAGCAACTTCAAGGAAATGCCGATAGTAATTGTTAGTTTCTCGGATTATAAAATATCGGTAGTGGGTGAAGTGGCTCGTCCGGGTACATTTACCATTGCCAATGAGAAAGTAAATATCCTGCAAGCATTAGCCTTAGCCGGAGATATGACTATCTACGGTCAGCGTGATAATGTACAGATTATTCGTGAGCATGCTACCGGAGAAAAAGAAGTGTTTTATTTGAATCTAAATGATAAAAATGTATTACACTCACCGAATTATTACTTACAACAAAACGATGTGGTGTATATAGTGCCTAATAAAATTAAAGCCAGAGGATCTGATATTGGAACTGTTACTACTTTGGCATTTTCATCCGTTTCCATGGTACTTACTTTAACTAACTTTATTCTAAACTTATCGAAAAAATAGAGAAACAGCGAAGAGAGTGAGGAAATTAAAAATTAGATGGTAGAAATTAGAAATTAGAAATTAGAATACGAAACTAGTACCTCGTACCCCGAAACCCGCACCTCGCAACCCCTAACTAAAAAATAAAAAAACAGCAAAATAAATAATGAAAGATTTAGATGTATCTAACCTGGATCTCAAAAGCCTGGATGGTTTATTGAGTAGAGCAGAAAACAAAAAAAACATCGAGGAGTTAGTTGCTCCCTATATTGTTCGATGGAAGTGGATTTTATTGTCACTTATTGTGGCATTGATACTTGCATTTATCTACTTGCGATACACTGATAAAGTATATCTGGTGGACTCAACCATTATTCTGAAAAATCAGAACGAAACCCGATTACGTACCGGAAATGCCATCTTTAGCAGTATTGATATTGCAGGGACTGTAAGCAACCTCGACAATGAGATTGAAGTAATGCGTTCCAAATCTCTGGTAGAAAGATCAGTTGGTTTACTAAATTTGAATAACTCTTATATTGTAAAAGGTCGTGTAAGATCGATGGATTTATATAAGAATAGTCCATTATTGGTTTCAATGGAAAAAGGGGATTTGGATAGTCTAAATAGAGCAATCAAATTTACAGCTGTGATTAATAAGGATAATTCACTCAGTATTACTCGTGAAGTAAATGGAGAAGAAAAGATAACGAAAATAAATCAGCTACCTGCTTTATTTCCAACGCCCTATGGAAAAATAACAATGTCATTGCGTCCGGGAGTAAAACCAACATATGATCGTCCAATTGAAGTTATTATTCGTCCATCCAAATCGGTTGTGCCGATGTTTAGAGGCAATTTATCCATTGCTCCAACATCTCCAACAACATCAGTGCTGAATATGAGACTGACTACTACAGAACCTAAGAAAGGGGTTGATTTCCTGAATACTTTGGTGAGTGTGTATAATCAGGATGCTATCGCCGATAAAACACGGGAAGCCTTGAATACCAAAGACTTTATCGATGAGCGTATTGCGATTATCGACCGGGAACTGGGTGCAGCCGAACGTACCGTGGAGCAATTCAAGCGTTCACAAGGATTGACAGACTTACAGTCTGATGTACAACTTTCACAGCAAAAAAGCAGTCAGTACGAACAGAAACTGGTGGATGTAAGTACGCAGTTAAATCTGGTAGATCACCTGGATGGATATGTAAGTAATCCGGAAAATAAAAACAAACTGGTTCCAAGTAACGTGGGAGTTAATGATCCTACACTTACAGCAACTATTAGTGAATATAACAAGCAGATTTTAGAACGCGATCGTCTGCTAAGAACCAATACCGAAAGTAATCCAGCTGTTCAACGTGTGGATGGTCAGATTGATGCTTTACGCGAAGCCATCGGAACTTCCATTGCCAGTGCCAAGCAAGGCTTAAGCATTGCCAGACGGGATGCGCAGAATCAGGTAAACTACTTCCGCGGTCAGACCGGCATGGCTCCTACACAGGAACGTCAGTTTACGGAACTGGCTCGTGAGCAACAGATTAAGAATAGCTTATTCCTGATGCTACTTCAGAAAAGAGAAGAGAATGCGTTAGCGCTTTCTATCTCTGCTAACAGTGCTAAGGTACTGGATAACGCTACGATTAGTGGTCCGATTGCACCTAAATCCATGCAGGTTTACATGGTAGCCTTTTTATTGGGTTTGCTATTCCCGGTATTGATTATTTTCTTGCGTGACTTTATGCACTTTAAGATTGAAAGTAGAGCAGATGTTGAAAGATTAACTAAACTTCCTATTTTGGGTGAAATTCCTGTCTCCAGTACAGGAAATATCGCTGTTCATGAGAATGAGAATAAGGAAACAGATGAGGCCTTCCGTATGCTGCGTACGAACCTACTCTTTGTGTTGGGTAAGGATAAAAAAGTGGTTATTGTATCTTCTACTGAACCAAAAGAAGGTAAAACCTTTATTTCTATCAACTCAGCCATCAGTTTGGCCATGCTGGGTAAAAAGGTGCTGATGATGGGATTAGACTTGCGCTTACCGCGTATGTCTGAATATCTGCAGGTAGATACTTCCAGAGGGATGTCCGAGTACCTGTCAGGCTATATAACAGATATTGACGAAATTATTCAGCCATCAGGTATTGTACCGAATTTGTCGGTGATTACCTCGGGAACAGTTCCGCCAAACCCATCTGAATTGATTGCAAAAGATACTTTTGATAAAGCTATAGCTGAATTAAGAGATAAATTTGACTATATCGTAATAGACTCGGCTCCGTTAAGTACTGTAACTGATACAGTCGTTGCTGCACGTGCAGTTGATGCAACTATGTTTGTGAGCCGTGCAAACTACTCACACAAAAATAACCTTCGATTTGCCAATGAACTTTCAGAAAAAGCAATGTTGCCGAATATGGCTTTAGTGATAAATGATATTTCTAATTACCACTTTGGATATGGATTTGGCTATGGCAGAAAATATGGTTATGGCTACAGCTATGGCTATGGCAAAAATAAGAAATCGGATAAAAGGGGAAAAATAGATAACCAGAAATAGCAAAAATTGTTTATAGGCAGAATGTTCTAAAGTTGAAAGTATCTTAGCCTTTTTTACCAAAAGGTGAGAAATAAAACAATTTCTGTTTAAGTAATCACTAAATGAAAAAGTTTGTATAGATTAGAAATTTAGAACCTGTATAGTAAATTTTATATAATTCAAGTGTCTTATAGTTTAATGTCTCAAGAAAATAAAATAATTTTACTTTCTGCAAAAATTTTTCCTTCAGAAAAGGATTTACAATCCCTAAACTCGCTAATAGCGGAAATAGAAGATTGGGAATCCATGGTTAAAAGGCTGCTGGAATGTAGTGTAAGTCCTTTATTTTATTTGAAAGTTCCAAATTTATCAAATACTTGTTTAATACCGGCTACTGCTTATGATAAATTGAAGAAAAGCTACTATTATACCCTTACCAGGGGAATGCTGATGTATCAGGTTTTACAGAAAACCTTAAATATTCTTCATGAAAATAGAATTGATGTAATAGTATTAAAAGGTGCTTATTTAGCTGAAAAACTATATGAAGACGTTGCTCTCCGATTATTTAGTGATATTGATGTATTAGTAAAGCAAGAGGAAGCATCAAAAGCCTTTGAAGCATTAAGTAAAGCGGGGTTTACATACACTGAGAATGATGAGATGTTGAACTTCCTGCATGAGAATGTAGGCTTCGAGCATTTACCGCAACTGATATATAAAGGAATTGCAGTTGAGCTGCATGTTCGCTTGCATAAGCAGGAGGAGGCATTTGAGTTTCATTCCGATAAAATGTGGAAACATGCGGAAGTTAATTCCTTGGCTGGAGTTTCTGTATTGACACCGGATTTGCCGGATTTGCTTATTCATACTGTTTTACATTTGTCAAAGCATTTCAGAGATGGCGAAATTCAGTTTACAGGCTTTAATGATATTGTTAATATTTTAGAGGTCTATCGGAATAAGCTGGACTGGATTGAAATTATTCGTAGAAGTATTCAGTACCAATGCGAGGAGGTGGTCTTTAAGTTTATCGTATTAGCTCATCGAAATTATAAAGCCTACGTTCCCAATTTTATTATTTCGGAATACATAGAATATGCCACGGAAGAAGATCAGGAATTGTTTGAAAAGTATCTTTTGGGTTATCAGGGAGAGCATTTTTCGGTCAGTTCCGGCATAAAACGAATAAAGAATATCACTGAACCTGCCAAAAGACTGAAATATATACTTTGGATGATGTTTCCTTCGAAAACGTATATGATCCGAAGTTATCAGATTAAAAATCCCAAATTATATATTTTCTACTATCCCTATCGCTATTGGCTGGGAGTGAAGGGTTTGATACGTACCCTCCGACAAAGTAAAAAGAAGAAAGACTAATATTTTATCTGTCATAACTTTCGCAAGCTAACAACATATTGATTTTCAAATAAATAATATTTAATGCATGCTAATAATCAGCGATCTATGCTTTGTTTTAAAATAAGGGAATAAGGTCTGTGATGTTTCTTTATTCACTTTTTACTAAGGTTTTAAAACCTCATTTTCAATATATGGAAACCCTGTCCGAGGCAGGCGGGCTTAGTAGAAATAAGTTTATGAGGTGAACAAAACCTTATTAGCTTCTTGGTCTATCCGCAATGCGTCCTAAAAGATAAAAAACATTGTTCTCGAACCTTCAATTGACGGTTCCAGATGACGTCTTCTATTATGAAGAGCTTGGGAAAAGAGGCGGCGAAGCCGCCTCTTTTCCCAAACAATATCGCGAAATCAGACTGTCACTTCGACCGTAGAGAGAAGTCTCAAAGACAATTTAGGACACAATGCGATAATCAAATATTTTAATTTTATCGAACAGCAATAAATATTATAGCAAGATATAAAAACAACAAAGGCTTAATCCTCTCGGGTTAAGCCTTTCGTTTTTTTCTAGTTAGCAGAAGTTCTTATTTAGAAGCTGCGATAGATACTTTGCGGAATTCTTTCAAAGATTTTTCCAATTCCAAAGAAGCTTTACGAGCGCGTGCGCCTGCTGCTTTGTTACCTTTGTCAGCTTGAAGAGCTGCATTTTCTGAGAAGTCTGCAATTTGTGCATTGATTTTTGCTACTAATTCTTTCATAATGCTTGTAAATTTTTTAATATGGTTAAAAAATAAAAATAATTTTTTCACAAAAATACAATCTTTTATCGTCCCTGCAAGTGTTTTAAGCAATTTCGTTCATTTTTTTTCAAAAATATTGCGATTTTTCCCGATTTTAAGCATTTTTTGTTAAAATGATGTAGTATAAGGCTTTCCAATATTGATTAGAAGGGCTTCTCGGCTATCAGAATAAATTGTTCGTAGTTTGATATCACTCCTGGAATTCGTTCTCGTTTCAGTGTTCTGTAAGTTTCTGCAATTTTAACTAAAAATCCGGCTTTTTCAAACTCCGCACTCAGCCAATCCGTATCAAATCCTTTGTGTGGAATGGGTTCGAATCGATGAAAAGAACCATCCTCACTCCGAATATCTCCGATTGCAAGCTTGGCTCCTGGATTGCAAATCATATATAAATGCTCCAACACGCTCGGAATATCTTCAATATGATGAAACGACATATTCGAAACGACCAAATCAATATCCTGCTTCGTATAATCAGTTGCCTCACCATGTACTATCTCAAGATTTGTCTGCCCTTCAGTCTTTTTCCGAAGTACATTTAGCATCGCTTCTGATGTGTCCTCAAAAACGATTGAGTTTATTTGAGGCAATAGCATCATTCCCACCAAGCCGGTGCCTGCTCCTATCTCCAGCGCTTTCCAATCAGTTTGAAGTTCGATATATTTCAGTGCAGCTTCTACAAACTTAGAAGCCATCTTTATCTTTTCCGGCTGATCCCAATCAGCTGCCCTATGTGCGAATTTATCTGTCATAAATTTATTCTAGTTTTTAGTAGTTGCAACCTACCAGGTTTTTAAAACCTGGCAGGTTTTTGAATGTTCTTTTTTAACTTCGTAGAAGTTTCCTTTGCATAACCCCAATTTTAATTGGGGAGCAAGTGAAATAATACCCCAAACCCCGTATGGGGTTTCCCTTGCATAAAAGGCAAACTCTTACAGAGTTTTTGTTTTTATTTGTGTAAATCCCCCGAATATCCCGATAGCTATCGGGATATTCGGGGGTATGTACAGGTTTGTCCTGCGGACAATTTTTATATAAAAACCTTATTTTAGTAAGAAACCTTAGTACAAATTGGAAACAGATATTTTCAGACCTTATTAGCTTATTAATAAATTAATTACCCAAGATCAAATAAGGTAATAAGGTTTAGATTGATTGAAAATAACAATTCTACTAAGCTTGTAAAATGGGAAATAAGGTTTTTAGTTACAATTTTTTACTATTACACAGCCTATAGTAACCTGTCCATTCCCCCAATTTCAGAGGCTGTGTAAAAATAAGAAGTGAAAAATATCCATTTGCAAATTATCAGACATTATAAAACCTTATTTTAGTAAGAAACCTTAGTACAAATTGGAAACAGATATTTTCAGACCTTATTAGCTTATTAATAAATTAATTACCCAAGATCAAATAAGGTAATAAGGTTTAGATTGATTGAAAATAACAATTCTACTAAGCTTGTAAAATGGGAAATAAGGTTTTTAGTTACAATTTTTTACTATTATACAACCTATAGAAACCTGTTCATTCTTCGGTGGTAGAGGGATTAAATATTTATCTACTTACCTAAGAAGTCTCACCCCCAAACCAAACAAGATAACATTTCCCTCCCTTGAAAAGTTCTGCTTTTAGATTTATTGAAAGAAAATAATATCGTATCTTTGTAATCGTATAAGAAAATATGTAAAAAGTACTCAATTACAAAAAACTTAATGTATAGAACTAAATCCAAAAGTCTTGCTTCCAAAAGTCTAGGTTCTATAAGTCTTGGTTCTAAAAATCTTGAATCTATCAATCTAAAAAATCTTGTCTCAAAAAGAAACATACAATGAAACTAAAAATTATCACAATGGCAATAGCCTTAACCACGCTTATGGCATGTAAAAATGATGGAAAAACGGAGGGCGATGCTCCGCTTATCGGCAAACAAGTTCCAACAATTGAAAACGGACGACTGACACCTGAAACGCTTTGGGCATTCGGTCGAATTGGAGGCGTACAAGTCTCTCCCGACGAAACTAAAATTCTTTATAGCGTATCGTACTACAGCATCCAACAAAACAAAAGCAACAGCGAGATTTTTGTAATGAATGCTGATGGAAGCGACAAAAAACAATTAACTAATTCATCTTACCGTGAATCGGCTGCTAAATGGATGAAGGATAGCCAACACATTGCTTACCTATCAAACGAAAGCGGCAGTTCACAACTGTGGACGATGAAAGCGGATGGTTCCGGCAAAACGAAATTAACCGACTGGGAAGGTGGAATTAGCGATTTTAGCTTTTCTCCGGATGAAACGAAACTGCTTTTCGTGGCGGATGTAAAATACGGTGAGCGTACTGTGGATAAGCATCCCGATTTACCAAAAACCAGCGGCGTTATTGTCAATGACCTGATGTATAAACACTGGGATGAATGGGTGCAAACTATTCCACATCCATTTGTGGCGGATATTGCCGGAGGTAAACTGGAAAATGAAAAAGACATTCTGGAAGGTGAACCTTTTGAAAGTCCGATGAAGCCGTTTGGCGGAATTGAGCAGTTGGCTTGGAGCCCCGATGGTCAAACAATTGCCTACACTTCCCGCAAAAAAACAGGCAAAGAATACGCAATTTCTACGAATTCCGATATTTATTTCTACAATCTGGCCGATGGAAGTCATAAGAATATGACGGAAGGCATGATGGGTTACGACCAAAATCCGAGTTTTTCACCTGATGGCGAATGGATGGCCTGGGAAAGCATGGAGCATGACGGTTACGAATCGGATAAAAGTCGCTTGTTTGTGATGAATGTAAAAACGGGTGAGAAAAAAGACCTGAGTGCGAATTTCGATCAAAATTCCAACGGATTGGCCTGGACTGCTGACAGCAAAAATATCTACTTTGTAAGTGTGTGGCATGCTAAAACGCAGATTTACAAAGCTTCGCTTGAAAATGACAGTATCACGCAAGTTACATCGGGAGCGCACGATTATCAAAGCGTTATTCCGTTGAAAGATAAACTAATTGCCGTGAAACATTCCATCAGCAAACCGAATGAAATCTATTCTGTAAGCATGACCGATGGCAAGGAAACTGAGCTTTCTTTTGAGAATAAGGAAATCCTCGATCAGCTGAAAATGGGTAAGGTGGAAGAGCGTTGGATTGCCACAACCGATGGCAATCAAATGCTGACCTGGGTGATTTATCCACCTGATTTTGACCCGAATAAAAAATATCCTACTTTGCTGTATTGCCAAGGCGGACCGCAATCGGCTGTCAGCCAATTCTGGTCGTATCGTTGGAATTTCCAGATCATGGCAGCGAATGATTACATTATCGTTGCACCCAACCGTCGCGGATTGCCGGGCTTTGGACACGACTGGCTAACGCAAATCAGCGGCGATTACGGCGGTCAGAATATGAAAGATTACCTTTCTGCGATTGATGAAGTGAGCAAAGAGCCTTTCGTAGATACGGATAAATTGGGTTGTGTGGGGGCAAGTTATGGCGGATTTTCCGTGTTCTGGTTGGCAGGGCATCACAACAAGCGCTTCAAAGCCTTTATCGCGCATGATGGAATGTTTAATTTTGAGCAGCAATACCTGGAAACCGAAGAAATGTGGTTTGTAAACTGGGATTTGGGCGGAGCCTATTGGGAGAAAGACAATGCCGTTGCACAGCGCTCGTACGCCAATTCACCGCACCTGTTTGTGGATAAATGGGATACACCGATTTTAGTCATCCACGGCGAGAAAGACTACCGCATTCTGGCATCACAAGGCATGGCGGCATTTAACGCAGCAGTTTTACGCGGCATTCCGGCAGAATTACTTGTTTATCCCGATGAAAATCACTGGGTACTCCAACCGCAAAACGGTGTTCTTTGGCAGCGCACATTCTTCGGCTGGCTGGATAAGTGGCTGAAATAATTCGGTCCTCTGACATTCTTGAGGAACTCGGACATTCCTGCGGTCTTCGGACATTCTTGAGGATCTCGGACATTCCTGTCCGAGAATAAAAAAACACAAAAAGCCAGGCTATGGTTCTATTCCATTGGCTTGGCTTTCTTTTTTATTTACTTTTATTTAAATAATGTTAAATCTGCAGAACCAATGCAGCGTTTTGCCACATTTTTCCATCATATAGAAAACGAGTGATGAATTCGGACAGAGAACAACTTATAATTGCCGGCTGCCAAAAGGGTGAGACGTGGGCAAGAAGGGAATTGTATGAGAAATTTGCCCCTTCTATGTTGCCGCTGTGCGTGCGCTACGTGGCGGATATGGATGCCGCGAAAGATGTGCTGCAAGATGGATTTATCAAAGTTTTTACCCGTTTTAACACGTATGAAGCAAAGGGCTCTTTGGGAGGTTGGATGAGGCAGATATTTGTGAATACGGCTTTGGAGTACCTGGTGAAAAATGAGCCTTTCAATCACAGTGTTTCGGTGGATGATTATTCGGTCATGGATGATTACAGTCACTTTGCACTGGAAAAAATATCCGCAGATGATTTGATAGAGTGCATTTCGGAGCTTCCCGCCCGATGCAGAACAGTGTTTAATATGTATGCAATCGAGGGTTACTCACACGCCGAAATTGGTGAGAAAATGGGAATTCAGGAAAATTCATCCAGAGCGCAGTTTGCAAGAGCTCGAAAACAGTTGCAAGAAATGGTAAGCGAATTAATGAAGAAAAACAATGTCTGAGAAAGATAAACAAATACAAGAGGATATTTTCAGCCAAAAAATTAAAGAAAAGCTGGAAAATCATTCCATGCCGGTGGACGAAAGCATCTGGCAAGGAATTGAGGAGAAACTGGCTCCACCACGCAAAAAAGCCGTTCCGCTCTGGTATTGGCTATCGGGTGGAGTAGCGGCAGCTATCGCATTGCTGTTGTTGGTAAATCCCTTTGGCTCAAATGAGAACAAACCACTTATAAGCGATAAAACTGCGATTGAAAAGCCAGTTGAGACACCAAAAATGCAAGAAATACAGGAAATTGAACAGGCAACTGAAGAAAATCCGGCTCAATTCCCAATGGAATTCTTAAACGAAAAATCCAAGAAAGCAAAACTGGGTCTTCAAAAACCGAAACGCTCTGTATTATTAGTTACAGGAAATGCTATTTCTCAGAAATCAACTACTGAAACAACTGAAATTTCTGAAGTTTCAGAGCCTCAAATCATAACAGATATTATTTCTGAAAAAGAAAAATCTGCTTCAACTTCAGAAGTAGCTCAAACAGATAAAAAACAGAGCAACAAACAAAAAATCGATGCATTGCCCGACTTAAATGATTATCCGGAAGTGATTGCACCAGCAAAATCCCGCAAAAAACGACCTTTGCTTTTAGCGGCTTCGATGGAAACGGGAGGTGCTATCAGCAAGCACGGAATGGATTACGCGCCTATGTACTCGGAGTATGCTAATGGTCCAAGCTTGGTGAAATCTGACATGGCCAGCCGATATACCTCTGTGTTGGACGTCAGCGATTTTTCAAATGCACGTCACCTGCCGCCGCTTTCCGTGGGGCTTACACTTGTGAAAACGCTGAATGAAACATTCGGAATTGAGAGTGGCTTGGTTTACACGTTTTTGAAATCGGAATATACGCGTCCCGGCCTCACATCGCACAAAGCCGATTTGAACTTGCATTACCTGGGCGTGCCGCTCAACTTGCAAATGAACATGCTGAAAAAACCGAACTGGAAAATTTATCTTTCGGCTGGAGGAATGATTGAAAAAGGCTTGCGTTCCATTTACCGACAGGAAATTGTGGATGGTGCGGAAACGATTAGTACCAATATAAAAGAGAACATCGACGGCGTACAATGGTCGCTGAATTCTGCGTTGGGAATAGATGTGAAAATTCAGAAACATGTAAGCCTCTTTGCAGAGCCGAAACTGGTGTATTATCTGGATAATAATCAGCCGGCAAGTGCCAGAACGGAAAATCCGCTTTATTTTGGAATTAGCGGAGGAATGCGAATTGAGTTATAAGACCTTAAATTTTTCCCTAAAATATACCATGACACAAGAACAGATTTACACACGCAAGAAAAAAATTGCTCGGTTTTGCTTTGTCCTGCTTGTTTTAATAACAAGTTTTGGCTTTTGGAAAGCGATATATGAAAATCCGGAAATTCGCACCAATTCAAAACAATTTTTTATGGCCGATACCGAAAATCAAGCATCACCCGTATTCTTTTGGATTGGGCGAAACAGCGATAAATAGAAAAAACTAATCAATAATACCTTATAGTTATGAGAAAAATACTTGCTTTTATGCTAATTGCAACGCTACTCCTGGCTTGTGAAAAGAAACAACAACCAATTTTTGAAGAAAAACCGCTTGTACTCAATGCAGTGCAGAAAATCCGTGTGGCACAAGACAATGATTTTGCATTTGAGCTAATGAAACAAACGCTCGCGGAATACAGTGATAAAAGTAATATTTTTATTTCGCCATTGAGTGTGAGCATGGCACTGGGAATGACGCGCAACGGAGCTATCAACGACACGAAAACGGAAATGGATGCAGCTTTGAAATTGAGAGGAATGTCTGATACCGAAATCAACGAGTACTACAAATTGATGCAAAACTCACTGCCTTTGGTTGATTCGAAAACGAAATTCATCCTCGCAAACTCAATCTGGTATCGAAATAGTTTTCAGGTTAAACCGGAATTTTTGAAAACAAATGTTGATTATTTTAATTCGGAAGTGGCTGCATTGGATTTCGATGATCCTAAATCGGTGGATATTATCAATAACTGGTGTAGCGATAAAACAAATGGATTAATTCCTCAGGTGCTCAACAGAATTTCCTCAGAGCAAATGATGTTTTTGATAAATGCCATTTATTTCAAGGGTGCTTGGGTTACTAAATTCGATAAAAAGAAAACTTCAGAACGTGAATTTACCAATGAGCTGGGTGAAAAATCGAAGGTAAATATGATGCATTTGACAGATACATTTGCCTATTCAGAAGATAATTTTGCTCAATACCTGGATATGCCTTACGGAAATAAATCCTTTAGTATGACCGTGATATTGCCTAAAGGAAACAATCAAGCGAAGAATGTTTTTGAAACCCTCAGCACCGGACAATTGAATGAGAGCATTTCCAAGCAAAGAATGGAGAAAGTTAATCTTTATTTCCCACGTTTTAATGTGAAAAATTCATTGGACTTAGTTCCTGTTTTGCAGTCGATGGGAATGAACAAAGCGTTTACAACATCGGCTGAGCTTGACAATATTGCCGTAATGAAACCGCTCTATATAGATATGGTAAAGCATGACAGCTACGTTGAAGTCACTGAGGAAGGAACAGAAGCTGCTGCTGTAACGACTGTAGGAGTTGGAGCTACTTCAGTGCCAATTATTCAAGATTTCATAGTGAATAAGCCCTTTGCATTTGTAATCCGAGAGAAAAATTCAGGAATAATTCTATTTGTTGGAAAAATTGGAAATGTAAAGAAATTCTGAAAAGATGCTCACAAGATGTACGATAAAAAGACGACATACTAATTTAGAAACGGAACAAAGAACACAACTCATTTACCGTTAGTTGAGCTTGTAAATAACTGGTAGTTGAGCTTGTAAATAACTGGTAGTTGAGCTTGTAAATTACGGTGGTTGAGCTTGTCGAAACCACCTAATAACCTAATAACTCAATGACCGGTAGTTGAGCTTGTCGAAACTACCCAATAACTCAATAACTAACTATTAACCCCAATATCAATTATGAAACGTATTAATTATTTATTTTTATTTTTGGCAGCATTTCTTTTGAATGCTTGTTCAGACACCGGCGAGGAAACCATTACCTACAAAATTAATGAACCGGTTTTTATGTCAATGGATGCCTTCCGAAAATCGGTTCGAGTAAGCCCCGAGCCGCAGGAAATTAAAAAACAAGGTAAAATTGCTTTTTTCGAAGGCTTTATGTACATTTCCGAGCCTGAAAAAGGCATTCACATTATTGACAATCGCAATCCCGCCAAACCACTTCCGGTAGGATTTATCGAACTGCTGGGAAATGTGGATATGGCGATAAAAGATAATGTTATGTATGCGGACTCATACATCGATTTGGTCTGGTTTGACATTTCAAATCCGTCCAATCCGAAACTACTGGGAAGAAAAGAGAATGTATTTCCAACTGCATTGCCGGCGTCAGATAACAATTACATCTACGACTACGAACAGGCAAATGACCGCAGCAAAGGTATTGTTATTGGTTGGGTAGTGCGCGAGCGAACCGAAGAATATGTTTGGCGCAGAGGAACTTCCAGCTGGTGGGGCGGCGGTTTTGAGAATTTCGATGCATCTGCTCCAACAGCTAATGCCGGTGGTGGCGGAATTGGAAAAACCGGTTCTATGTCACGCTTTGCCATTTACAAAAGTTTCTTGTACACCGTGCTTAATAATCAATTGGGCGTTTTCAACATCGAAGCAGCCACACCGCAGCAGATGGGAGAAAATTTCTATGTGGGTTGGAATGTGGAGACAATTTTCAGCTACAAAGATTATATGTACATGGGAACGCCTACCGGAATGATTATATATTCGATTGCAGATCCAGTGAAACCGGAACGAATTGCTTCCGTTCAGCATATTTTGGGTTGTGATCCGGTTGTAGTGGAAGATGATATTGCTTATGTTACTATTCATTCAGGCAATTTCTGTGGTCAGAATTCCAATCAACTGCTGATTTACAACGTAGAAAATCCGCGTCATCCAAAGCATATTGTTACTTATGAAATGAAAAATCCGAAAGGACTTGGAATTGACCAGGGAACTTTGTTTGTGTGTGACGAAGGACTGAAAGTGTTCAACGCTGAAGACCCATTGTCGCTAATGTCTGCGGATAATAAACTGGCTCACTACAGCGGCATGGACGGTTACGACTTAATTCCATTTAACAAAACGCTGATGATGATAGCATCCGATGGAATTTATCAATACGATTATACCGATGTGAAAAATATCAAGCCACTGAGCAAATTGAGTATAGGAAAATAAAATTCTGCTAATCTATCATAATCACTGACTTGTAATTTAACGCACACTTTGTGCTGACCTAAACCTTAATAGCTAAATCCCGCTGCTTTTGTGGCGGGATTTTTGTTTTGGAAACCAAGATAAGAAATGGCAATATATTCTTCAAAATCATTAAATTTGCAAAAACATAATTTCAAAACCTATGAAACTCAAAAATCAAATTTACATCGTGCTAATTAGTGCTGTTTTAGTTTTCAGTTCTTGTGGAACTTTGCTTGGCACTTCGGGAAATACAAAATCGGATACCGATTCTAAATCTTCTACTACTGGAAAGGTTCTTGGCAGTATCTACGATGCCGTGATGGGAAAATTACCGCTTTCGCAGAAAAATATGGTCGGAACCTGGGATTTTCAGGGAACTTCCTGTGCTTTTGAATCTGAAAATCTGCTGAAAAAAGCCGGTGGAGTAGTTGTGGCGGCTCAAGTAGAAGAAAAATTTGATGAAACCTGCCAAAAACTCGGTATTAATGAAAAAAACACCAGTTTTGTTTTCAACGCGGATAGCACGTATTCAGCCCGTATTGGCGGCGTGAAGATTTCCGGGAAATACATACTTGACACACAAAACAAAAAAGTGAGAATGTCTTACTTGCTGGGTGTGGCGCATTTGGATGCATCGGTTGTAGTTTCCAATCGGGATATGAAATTACTTTTCGATGCTGATTCGGTATTGAAACTGTTGAAGTTTATCAGTCAGTTCACCAATAATACATCCATCGAAGTACTTGGAAAAATGGCAGATATGTACGATGGAATGTTGCTCGGATTTGATCTGCGAAAACAATGATTTTGTGATATTCAGATAAATCAAAAAGTGAGTTTGAAATCAGCAAACTCACTTTTTTGTAATGTATTTTCAAATCGCAAAAACAAACTTTAGCTTGTTTTTGCTTTTCTTGCACGTACTTTTTTCAAATCTTCTTCCAGCCTCGCAATTTCTTTTTCCTGGCTGTTAATAGTTTTCAAAAGTGCATTCAGCTCTTCGTTTTCAATGCTCGTTGGATACAAAGCATCTACTCTGTCCAGGAAGTCGGCCAATACGTTCATGTAGTTGGTGAAGGCATCGTAAGGCGATGAATAGTGCGTTCCAAAGGAATCAAAATGCGACATATAACGGAAATTATCGCTTGTTTGCAGCATTAACCAGTCGCGGTGAAGCGGTTTGTCTTTGGATAGATTTACACGCTCACTAACGGCGTAGAGCTTGTTTAGTGCTTCTTGTTGCAGGTCATTTCCATTCCAAACGCTAAGTCCTTTGTCAGCCGACCAGCTGATTGGGTGCGGTGCAGTAAGGCTGTCAACCGCATCAAATTTCTTCGCAATTTCAGATGGCAAAGCAAATGCGTGACCTTGCTCCATGGCGTGATAAGGAAGCGCTTTGAAGAATTCAAAAATTCCACTTTCTGCACGCTGATAATATCCCAAGGCTTCGTAACCCATCCAGATATTTACGATAGGTTGATTTTCAGGAATTTCACTAATCCAGCTGATGAATTTTCCGGCATCCAGCGGGAAATCAGACCAGGTATGATCCGAGAAGCGGAACGAAATATCGTCGCTCAGTTTATTATTGCGAACCAGAAGTTTTAATTTTGGAATGTACGAGTGGTTGTAAACGCAGTTTGAACTTTTCCAGCCCATTACGTCTTTCACTTCTTCTATCAGCATGGTTTTGTAGCCCAAAGAGGATACAATTTCGCCGATTTCATCCGAATAAATCAATTCGGCATTTCTGAAAGTAGTGGGTTTCTTTCCGAATAAAGCTTCAATTTTTTTGCTGTGCAATTTTACTTGTTGCTCAAATTCATTTCTGTCGTAAACAGACGCCAATGAATGCGCGTATGGCTCTGCCAAAAACTCCACGCTGCCTGTTTTTGCCAGCTCTCTGAAGCTGTCGATTACTTCCGGTGCGTACTGTTCCAACTGCTCCAAAGCTACGCCGGAGATAGAGAAAGCGCACTTGAATTTTCCATTTGAACTGCGCACCATCTCTGCAATAGTACGAGTTGCGGGCAGGTAAGCCTGTTCAACCTTGTTGCGGATTTGCTCTTCGGTCTGAAAATCATCATAATAATAATGATCCTGACCAATTTCAAAGAAACGATAGCGTTTCAAGCGCACCGGCTGATGAATTTCGAAGTATAAACAAATGTTCTTCATATTTTTATGTCTTTAATTTTTTTAGATTTATGAAAAGATTCAAAGTTAGTCGAATTTTCAATCTTCAGACTTCTAACTTCAGACTTCTAATTTCTAATTTTATTTTCCTCCAATTACTTTTTCGTAAATGGCTCTAACTTTAAGTCCTGCATCGTACCATTTTATATTATTTACTTCTTCCAGACCAAGCTCGCGCATACTCTTATACTGAGCCGGATAAGTCACAATTCCGTAAATAGCATCAGCCATTGCGTCAATGTCCCAATAGTCGGTTTTGATAACGTGTGTAAGGATTTCGGCGCAACCGGATTGGTAAGAAATAATAGATGGAGTACCTACTTGCATGGCTTCAAGTGGCGAAATACCAAATGGCTCCGAAACCGATGGCATAATGTAAACATCGCTCTGAGCCAGCATTTCATGCACATTTCGTCCGCGAAGGAAACCCGGGAAATGGAAACGATCGGCTATGCCGCGCTTGGCAGCCAGGTCAATCATGGCATTCATCATATCGCCGCTGCCCGCCATCACAAATCGTACGTTTTTCGTTTTGGCAAGTACACGTGCAGCCGCTTCTACAAAGTATTCCGGTCCTTTTTGCATGGTAATGCGTCCTAAGAATGTAACGATTTTGTCTTTGCGAGGCAATTTTACAAAGCTATCAGCATCCGGAAGCGGTTCCACGGCATTGTGAACGGTAGTCACTTTGTGTGCCGGTTGATGGTATTTTTCAATGACCGTGCGGCGTGTCAAATTACTCACCGTAATAATGTGGTCAGCTGCATCCATTCCGCGCTTTTCAATTCCGTAAACGGTTGGATTTACTTTTCCGCGGCTACGGTCAAAATCGGTAGCGTGAACGTGAATTACCAACGGCTTGCCACTGATTTGCTTGGCAAAAGCTCCGGCAGGATATGTCAGCCAGTCGTGTGAGTGAATGACGTCAAATTCAATTTGATGTGCTAAAACACTGCCAACAGCTTCGTAATTTGATATTTCTTCAATTAAATTATCTGGATATTTTCCGGAAAAATCGACACAACCAAGTTCGTTGGTAAATATTCGTCTGAAATCGTATTTAATGCCATTGCGAAGCCAGAAATATTCATCCGGATGCATAATCCAGCCGAGGCGTTTATTTACATAATCCCAGGAATTTTCTTTCCAGACTATCGGTACATTGCAAGCACCAATAATTTTCAAGAAACTCTGGTCTTCATCGCCGTGAGGTTTCGGGATGACAAAGGTCAATTCCATATCCTCTTGTTGGGACATACCTCGTGTAAGTCCGTAACTCGCTGTTCCTAATCCTCCTAAAATGTGGGGAGGAAATTCCCATCCAAACATTAACGCTTTCATAGAGCCACCTCGCTTTCTTCTTTTTTCAACAAATCTAAAACTCGTAAAATTTCTGCTACGCTCATGGCAAATGACATTCCTCCATGCCCTTTGAAAGGTGGATTTCCGTCGAATATTTCAGAAATTGTTCCTACGCAAAGCTCAGTCATTTCGGCTTCTAAGCCCATCATCAGGCGTTCGATAAATGACTTGCCGCTTTGTTTGTATATTTTTTTATAAGCATCTGCAAAATATCCTACTGTCCACGGCCAAACCGGTCCGTTGTGGTAGTTCCAGTTACGCTCCTGCATTCCGCCGATGTATTCCGGACGGTATGAACCGCTTTTCGGACTGAGCGTACGCAAGCCTTTTGGAGTAAGAAGTTCTTTGGTTGTGATGTCCAGCACCGATTTTTGTTGTGCTTTGTCCAGCGGAGAGAATGGCAATCCAACGGCAATAATCATATTGGAACGAACTTCCACGTCGTTGTAGCCATTTACCACATAATCATAAAGATACGTGCCGTTCCAGAATACTTGAATGAAAGATGCGCGTGCAATTTCGGCCTGATAATCCAGCAAATCGGCTGATTGTTCGTTGCCGGAAATTCTTTCCAGTTGCGAAACAAATTTCAGCGCATTGTACCAAAGTGCATTAATTTCCACCACATAGCCTGTTCTCGGAGTAATCGGACGATTATGCTCAACTGCATTCATCCAGGTGGCCGGTTTTTCGGTTCCGTCCACGTAGAGCAGGTTGTTGTTGTGCATAAACAGGTTCGGATGATTTTGCTTTTTGATAAAATTAATTATTCGGATAGCTAAATCGCCGAAACGTTCTGCTGTAGTTTCCAGTGTTTTATGTTCTGAGAATTGCTGCAGCGCTCGCAAAAACCAAAGCAGCACATCCGGATCTTCCAGTCCTTCCAGCTTAAATCCATCGCGTTCACCGGCCAGGAAGCGTTCAATTTCTTCGATGGCGGTTTCGCTTAGCGTGTCGAAATAATCTTCTCGGTCAATCACCAATGTGGCAGGAACGAGCGAAATAAACTCATCGCGTGCACGGCAACCAAACCACGGATAACCGGCTAACAGATAAGTTTTGCTGCCTTCGCGTTTGTAGAATTGCTGAGCAGAATTTTTCAGCGTGGTAAACATATCCAAGCGCTTGTTGCGTTTGGCGAATTCTTTTTCCCACAAGCCTTCCAGGGCTCTGGGTGAAACTTCTGAAATCCCGGCGGAGAAAATAATGGATTCTCCTTTTTTTATCGGCATTTCAAAATAGCCCGGAACCATCAGGTCTTCTTTGTAACCGTATCCGCGCTCTTGTTCCTTAAAATATTCGATGTCTTTGTACCAATCCGGTTGATGGAAGTAGGTGTTTTTCTTTGAAAACTGCATGGACAATTCCGGATATCCTTCGTAAAGTTTCATGCTAATTCCATTCTTTTTCTCTACGTATGACGTATTGGCTACGCTGTTTTGGTGCGTCAATTCGTTCACGCTGCGGAATGCCAGGTAAGGCTTGAAGCGCATGGTAGTAGGAGAGTGCGCCTCCAGAAGCGTGTATTTGATTAGAATACGCGGTTCGAATGAAACAAGCAGTTTTTCTTTGGAAAGGATTACTCCGCCTACACGGTAGATACTTCGGGAAATGGTTTCACAGTCAAATTGACGAACGTACTTATGTCCGTTTGGATTGTAATTATTGCCCGAGTATTTGTGAAGGCCCAGGTTAAATTCAGCACCGTGCTGAATTACCGTTTCATCAAGCGAGGAGAGGAGTACGTGATTGAAGTTGTCAATCTCCGGTAGCGGCATTACCAGCTGTCCATGATATTTTCTGGTATTGCATTCAACCAAAGTCGTACTGTTGTAAGTCCCGGCTCGATTCGTTCTGATAATTTCCTTTGTGAGTGATTTCTCCAGGTTCATCAGAAGTGTTTTGTCAAATTTTAAATAACTCATATTTACAAAATGTTGAATATATTAAGGCTCTCACAAAAATAGGAATAAATACTTTAATAAAAAAACCAAAAAGATAGGTTTCCTGAAATAAATTTTTAATTTTGTTATGATTTTATTAAATTTTTTACTTTTATCAATTGTTATGCAGTAAGTTGTATGAAAATTGAATATTTTGTCAATTTATACACTTGATTTTACACAAAATGGAATGTGAAATATTTGCTAAATCTCAGTTAAAGAATTAATCTGAAGCAGTTCTATTTAATATTATACAGATTATTCCTCATTTATCCTTACTTTTGTGAAAATTAAAACCGATGGAAGTAGAAATTCACGATAAAAAAAGATTGTATTACGCCGTATTTTTTCCGGCTATCATCTGCTTTTTTATGGTATTTGTGTTTGCTTTTGAGCGATTGATGGGACTTAACTTCAACGAGGCAGGCGTTTTTCCGCGTGAGCCGATTACGCTGATTAATATTTTCTCAATGCCGTTTATCCATTCCGATATTTCGCATCTGCTGAATAACATTATCTCATTCTTTATCCTTAGCACTACGCTGTTTTATTTTTACAGCGAAATTGCCGGGCGGACAATCATTCTTTCTACGATTTTTAGTGGTTTACTGCTGTGGGTAATCGGGCGCGAAGCCTGGCATGTGGGATTGAGCGGAATTGTGTATGCTTTGTCGTTTTTCTTGTGCTTTAGCGGCATAATTCGTCGGCATATTCCGCTTATCGCCTTAGCGTTGATTGTGGTTTTTCTTTATGGAAATAATGTCTGGCATCTTTTCCCCTGGCAAAAATTCGATCCGGTTTCTTGGGAAGGGCATCTTTCTGGTGCAATTGTAGGTACGGTGCTTGCTTTTGTGTTTATGAAAAAAGGGCCGCAAAAACCTGTGAAAGTCTGGGATGAAGATGAAAATGATGACGACGAAGATGCTTACTGGAAACTCGAAGAACCAAAAGAACCCGCCGAACAAAAACCGTTGAACGAGGAATAAAAAAAGCTGTTTCAAAATTTTTGAAACAGCTTTGATTTGTATCTAACATTTACCCAATTCAATTCCTAAACACCAATTTATCATCCTTGTAATCAACGATTATCGCTTTGCTATTGTCGATATTTCCACTGATAAGTTCCTTGGACAAATCATTCAGGATAAATCGTTGGATAGCACGTTTCACCGGACGAGCACCGAATTGTGGATCGTAACCTTCGTGAGCAATAAACTGCAGTGCTTCCTGGCTGACTTCCAGTTTTACGCCGTTTTCAGCCAACATTTTAATGATGTGATTGAGCTGAATTTGCACAATCTCAGCAATCTGACTTTCATTCAGCGGAGTAAACATAATAATTTCGTCTATTCGGTTCAAAAACTCTGGACGAACTACTTTTTTCAGCATATTCATCACTTCGTTTTTGGTTTTTTCCACTACTTCATCGTGATTGAGCGGTGTTATTTGCTCAAAATTTTCACGAATAAGCTGTGAACCAATATTGGAAGTCATTATAATTATGGTGTTTTTGAAATTCACCACACGACCTTTGTTGTCGGTCAGTCGTCCGTCGTCAAGCACCTGAAGCAGCACGTTGAAAACATCCGGGTGTGCTTTTTCTATCTCGTCAAAAAGCACCACAGAATACGGTTTCCGACGAATGGCTTCGGTGAGTTGCCCGCCTTCATCGTAGCCCACGTATCCCGGAGGCGAACCAATCAGTCGTGTTACGGAGAATTTTTCCTGATATTCGCTCATATCAATTCTCGTCATCATATTTTCATCGTCAAAGAGATAGTCTGCCAAGGCCTTTGCCAGTTCGGTTTTACCCACGCCTGTTGTTCCGAGGAAAATAAACGAACCAATCGGTCGTTTCGGGTCATTCAGTCCGGCACGGCTGCGTCTTACAGCATCCGAAACCGCGGCAATCGCTTCTTCCTGACCTACCACGCGTTTGTGAAGTTCTTCTTCCAAATTCAACAATTTCGCCTTTTCGCTTTGCAGCATTTTGCTAACCGGAATACCTGTCCAGCGACTTACCACGTCGGCAATGTCTTCGCTGTCCACTTCCTGCTTAATCATAGCGCTGTTGCCTTGCAGCTCGGTCAATTCACTTTGGAAAGCGGCAATTTGCTCTTCGGCTGATTTTATTTTACCGTAACGAATTTCAGCTACTTTTCCATAATCGCCTTCCCGTTCGGCTTTGTCGGCTTCGTATTTCAGATTTTCAATCTCAATTTTCGATTGCTGGATTTTTTCCACCAAGGCTTTTTCTGAAGACCATTTTGCCCGAAGTTCAGAACTTTCTTCTTTCAAATTAGCAATTTCTTCGTTCAGGTTTTCCAGTTTTCGTGTGTCATTTTCACGTTTGATGGCTTCACGCTCAATTTCCAATTGCTTGATATTTCGCTCAATTTTATCCAAGTCTTCCGGCACGCTGTCCACTTCCATTCGGAGTTTGGAGGCCGCTTCGTCCATCAAGTCAATGGCTTTGTCCGGCAAAAATCGGTCGGTGATGTAGCGGTTCGAAAGCTCAACGGCTTCAATGATTGCATCGTCTTTGATACGCACTTTGTGGTGATTTTCATACCTTTCTTTCAGTCCACGGAGAATGGAAATAGTGGATTGAATGTCCGGCTCATTGACCATCACTATCTGGAAACGGCGTTCAAGCGCCTTGTCTTTCTCAAAATACTTTTGGTATTCATCCAGCGTGGTAGCACCGATGGCACGTAATTCACCTCGTGCCAAAGCCGGTTTCAAAATATTAGCGGCATCCATTGCGCCATCGCCTTTCCCGGCACCTACGAGGGTGTGAATTTCATCGATGAAAAGAATGATTTCGCCATCCGATTGGATAACTTCGTTTACCACCGATTTAAGTCGCTCTTCAAATTCCCCTTTGTACTTTGCTCCGGCAACCAAAGCACCCATATCCAAGGAGAAAACTTGTTTGGATTTCAAATTTTCCGGTACGTCGCCACGAATAATCCGATGCGCCAAACCTTCGGCAATGGCAGTTTTTCCCACGCCGGGTTCGCCGATAAGAATTGGATTGTTCTTGGTTCTTCGGCTTAAAATCTGCAGCACCCGACGAATTTCTTCATCACGCCCAATCACGGGATCCAATTTGCCCAATCGAGCTTGCTCGTTGAGGTTGATGGCATATTTGTTCAGCGAATTGTAGGTTTCTTCTGCAGAGGACGAATTGGCTTTCGTGCCTTTTCGCAGTTCGTCAATCGCTGCTTGCAAGGTTTTTTCGCTTGCTCCGGCATCTTTCAGCACTTGCGATGCTTGCGAATTGACGCTCAGCAATGCCAATAAAATATATTCAAGCGTCACGAATTGGTCGCCTGCTTTGGTAGAAAGTTCGCTTGCTTTCTGGAAAACTTCGTTGCTTTCGCGGCTAAGGTATGGCTCGCCACCGGTAACTCGAGGGTAGCTTTCGATTATTTTATCAAGAGCCATCATTACATTGGAGCTGTAAACTCCTATCTTTCCGAATAAAAACTGCGTTACATCTTCGCCTTTCATCATTACGGCCTTCAAGATGTGAGGAGTTTCTATCACTTGCTGTCCTTTGGATTGAGCCAAATTGATGGCTTGTTGGACGGCTTCTTGCGATTTTGTTGTAAAATTATTAAAGTTCATATTTTTGTGTTTTTATATTCAATTTTTTATTGTTGTTCTGAATAACGCAAATCACTTACCATTCTGAAAATCAGACAAAATGGCGCGAAAATTCCTGCTATTTTTACTGAAACCGACAAAATGTCACTGGAGTTTTATTCGCTTATTTAATGTTTTTTAGATTAGTTTGATGAATGCTGCTGATAGATAAGGACTTTGAATAAAAAAAAATAACTATTTTTGTAAATTAATACGTAATACAATAAATAATGCCATCAATAGAATACAAAGTTCCGGAACCAACTCTCCGGCGTTTGCCTTGGTATCTGGCTTATGCTCAGCTTGTTCAGCAGTCCGGCGAAGCATTTCTTTCTTCCACACAAATTGCAAATAACATAGCTGTAGATGCATCAAAAGTTGCAAAAGATTTATCGTATGTCAATATCTCGGGAAAAACGAGGGTAGGCTACGATGTGAATGAACTGGTGCAGGTTTTGGAGAAATTTCTCGGATTTACAAAATCGCACAAAGCCTACCTATTTGGTGTTGGTAGCCTGGGAGGCGCATTGATGCACGACAATGGTTTGAACCACTTTGGGCTGGAAATTGTGGCCGGATTTGATGTGAAATACGAACTTGCCGGCACGAGCATCAACCGAATCCCTATTCATCACGTAGATCGCTTCAAAGATTTGCAAAAGCAAACGGGCGTAAACATCGGCATCCTGACCGTTCCGACCGACAAAGCACAAGCTACGGCTGATATTATGATTGAAGGCGGCATTCAGGCCATTTGGAACTTTACGCCATTCAGAATTCGGGTTCCGGAGAATATTATTGTTCAGAATACATCGATTTATGCACATTTAGCCGTAATGTTTAATCGCTTAAATGAGCTAAATGAAGGTAGCGAAGTTTAGAATTTCAAAATAAAAAACTAACGCCGCAGGCAAAAACAACTAAATAACGCTTTAGCCAAATAACAATTTAATAACGGCGTAGCCAAATAACCAGAATTAATCAATGAAAATATTTGCAATCGGGCAAAATTATAGAGAGCACAACAAGGAATTGGGAAGTGAAAATCCGACTGAACCTGTTGTTTTTATGAAACCAGATTCAGCGATTTTGCGTGCTAATAAACCGTTTTATATTCCGGATTTCAGTAATGAAGTACATTATGAAACCGAATTGCTGATTAAAATCAACCGAATTGGGAAGAATATTTCACCTAAGTTTGCACATCGTTATTACGATGAAATTGGGCTTGGAGTGGATTTTACGGCACGTGATATCCAGCGAAGACTGAAAATGGAGGGAAAACCCTGGGAAATTTGCAAAGGATTTGATGGCTCTGCTGTAATTGGCGACTTTTTACCGAAGGAGAATTTAGGGGAAATTCAAAACATCGCATTTCACCTTGATATTGATGGAAAAACGGTGCAGGAAGGCAACTCGAAAGATATGATTTTTCCGGTAGATGAGCTGATTGCGCATATAAGTCAGTATTTTACGCTGAAAATCGGTGATATTATTTACACCGGAACGCCTGTTGGAGTAGGGAAAGTGGAAATGGGAAACAGGCTGCAAGGCTATATTTTTGATACAAAAATGTTTGATTTTCAGGTAAAATAGCTTTACTATAATCATTTTTTAGAAATTAAAACGAAAGCAACTCGGTAGCTTTTACTATATATCGGAATTAGGAAATTATCACACGGAAGATTATCAACGACATTTTAACTTTTTATCTGTTTTTTTAAGTATATAACACCCACTTTCGCTATTCAAAATCATATAATAATAAATCGTATTTGTCGTTATATGTACTGATTTTCTTATTCCAACTGACTGAATTCAAAATGAAAATAAAAATTATATTTTTCAGCTTTTTAGCCTTTCTCACAATTTCGCTTAGCGCCCAAAATCCGTCTTCAAAGCGTGAAATAAACTGGACTGGCGTAGATACCTGGTCTATCAATGATTACTCCAAACGAGTTTTATCCTTTGAAAATGCGCATTATCCAACAGAATTTGACCTTCCCTATTTTATCGAAACCATTCCGGCTGAGGAAAATTTGACTTATTCGGCAGAATTACAAAATCTCGAACTTATTCCTCTGAATGCCGAAGAAAAAGTTCTGATAAAAGCGTTTACCATCCCAGAAAATATTTCCGTTCAGACCTTTGCGACTTTTGATAGAGGCGTGCGCCAAATGAATTTTCAGTTTCTTCCTTTTGTGAAAAAAGGAGATGAGATTTTGAAAATCAAATCTTACGAATTAAAAATTTCGCAAGTTCAATCTGCCGCAAAATCACCCGAAGCAGCTACGCGTACGTATGCTCAAAACTCTGTTTTAGCATCCGGAAAATTTGTGAAAGTGAGGGTGAAAGAAAGCGGAATGTATAAGTTGACTTACGAAGCTTTAAATTCTATGGGAGTAAATCCGGCTAATGTTCGTGTATTCGGATATGGCGGTGCGCTGCTCGATCAGGATTTGAGAAAATTCAAACCGGATGATTTACCTGAAGTGGCAATTTATATGAATAAAGGTGCAGATGGCGTGTTTAACGCGGGCGATTATATCCTTTTTTACGGTCAGGGAATTTACAAATGGAATTACGATACATCCTCCAGAACTTTCGTTCACACACAAAATCATTACGCCAAAGAAGGTTATTATTTTATCACATCCGATGCGGGTGTTGGTAAAATTATCGAAGATATAAATATTTTGCCTCCGCAAGGTAGAAGCGTGGTGAATGTGACTGAATTTCAGGATTATCAGGTGGTTGACGTGGATAAAATCAATCTTAGAAATACCGGAAAAGTGTTTTATGGTGATGAATTTAACGTTAGTCCGCTGAGTTACAATTACAGTTTTACTTTCCCAAATATCACTTCGGCAGATATCCGAGCAAAAATCGATGTAGCAGCCATTGCAAGCGAAATTTCTACTTTCACTTTAAGGCTGAATGGGACTCAGGAAAAATCGATTTCAGTTCAGAAAAAAAGTTCTAATACCTACGATATTGGTCAGGGATTTACAGGAACATTTATTTTCAATTCCACTAATTCATCGCTTGCATACACGCTTACATACAATAAACCGAACTCAAGTGCACGTGGATATTTCAATTATTTGGCTGTAAATGCACGTCGATCTTTGGTGATGACCGGAAGTGAAATGTATTTCAGAAATACAGATAATCTTCAATCTTCGGTTTATAATAGATTTGTAATTTCCGGAGCCGGTGCTAATGTGCAAGTTTGGGATATTACCGATCAAAGCAATATTAAGCGAATTGTAACTACTCGCAATGGTGATGCCATCGAGTTTTACGATTCAAATGAAACACTGAAACAATACGTTGCAATTGATCCAACGGCAAAAGCGTCATTTACGTTGGAACCGGTTTCAGCTGGTGTTGTTCCAAATCAAAATATTCATGGAATGGAACCGGCTGAATTTGTCATTCTTACGCATCCTGATTTTCTGGCTCAAGCAGAAAAACTGGCAAATACGCACCGCCAGATGGAGCAAATGACTGTAAATGTGATTACTACAGAGCAGGTTTACAATGAATTTGCTTCCGGAACATCGGATGCTTCGGCCATTCGCTGGGCGATGAAAAAATGGTACGACGAATCGGATAAACAGTATCCAATATACCTTTTGCTTTTCGGTCGTGGATCGTACGACAATCGAAGTTTGATATACAATTCCGGTGACAATTTTATTCCAACCTATCAGGCGGATATTTCTTTGGATCAAGTGAAATCGTATCTGACCGATGATTATTTCGGGCTGCTTGATGAAAATGAAGGAGTGAATATTCATTCAGATAAAGTGGATTTGGGAATTGGTAGATTTCCGGTAAGCACAGTTCAACAAGCTGAGGATGTGGTGAATAAGAACATTGCTTACATGAAAAATGAAATCAAAGGCAACTGGAAAAATCAATTTGCGTTTCTGGCGGATGATGGCGATGGAGCTACTCACATGCGTGATATGGACAAAATTGTTGAAGAATTGAAGACTGTTTTCCCGGTTTATCAATATAATAAAATTTACCTGGATGCATTCAAACAGGAAGTTACTGCCACCGGCGAAAGCTATCCTTTGGCAAGAACCCGACTGCATACCTTGATAAATTCCGGCTTATTTATGCTCAATTTTATGGGACATGCCGGACCGCACGGCTGGACATATGAAAGCGTGCTTTCTACTGCCGATGTAAAAGGGATGTATAATACAAAATTACCGCTTTGGGTAGCTGCAACTTGTGATTTTGTGCTGTTTGATGTGAAAAATATTTCTGCCGGTGAATATGTTTTGCTAAATTCTGCCGGAGGTGGAATTGGTTTGTATTCTGCCGCTCGTGTGGTTTATGCATCCGAAAATGCAAGATTAAACCGATTGTTTACATTGGATTTATTTGCTAAAAAAAGCGATGGAACTTATCCAAGAGTGGGAGATGCGGTGCGAACTTCTAAAAATGAAGCAGGAATTGGAATTAACAAACTTTCCTACGTTTTATTGGGAAATCCGGCTTTACGATTGAATTATCCGGCACCGTATAAAGTGGTAACTGAAAAACTTAACGACCATTTCATAAGTGGCACAGATACGCTGAAAGCACTTTCTGTGGATAAATTCACCGGATATATCGCCGATGAAAATAACCAAAAAGTGAGCGATTACAACGGAACGGTGGAAATCTCCATGTTTGATAAAATTCAACGAGTAACAACACTGAATAACCACAACGATGGAGGCATTATTTTTAATGACAGACCTAATATCCTTTATTCCGGAAAAGCAAATGTGTCTGATGGAGAATTCAGTTTTACAGCCATGATTCCGCGTGATATTCGCTATAATTATGGAAACGGACGAATAAATTATTATGCTTCGGAGGCAAATTCGCATCGGGAAGCGCAAGGTTTTTCCGAAAGTTTTGTGGTGGGTGGTTCCAGTTCTAATTTTGTGAACGAAACAGATGGTCCGATTGTTGAGATGTTCCTGAACACTCCGAATTTTGTTTCGGGTGGCAAAGTGAATGAAACTCCGCTTTTCATTGCCAAAATATTCGATATTAACGGAATAAATACGGTTGGAAGTGGAATTGGGCATGATTTGAGACTTGTGATTGATAATAATCCATACAATTCTCACATTATGAATGAGTATTTTGAAGCGGACACGGACAGCTATCAAAGTGGCGTAGTGCGCATGAAATTACCGGAATTGGAAGCCGGAAAACACACTTTGACGCTTTATGCATGGGATTTACTGAACAATTCTACAACTGCAACGTTAGATTTTGAAGTTGTTCCCGGATTGAAACCGGAGATTTTTGAAGTAAGTAATTTCCCAAATCCGGTGAAAACCTCCACAACATTTGTCATTACGCATGACAGACCGCAAGTGATTTTGGAAACAACAGTAGATGTTTATGATGTTGCGGGAAGAAATATTTATACTCGCTCTCAAAGCAGTGCTGAGAATATTAATTGGGATTTGACAGACGCTACCGGCAAACGAGTTCCTGCCGGAGTGTATATTTACAAAATATCTATCAAAACTCTCAACAGCAAAATGACTTCGAAAGGAAATAAAATAATTGTACTCGGACAATAAAACAAAAATATAGCGTTTAAATAACCGTACTTTTTAATTGACCTAAGCAAAAAAAATTAAGCAAAATAACAATCAGATGAAAAAGACCTTTTTTTTACTGCTCTCAGCATTTGTAATTTCAATTTCTGCAGTAGCACAACCGGAAGCTAACGAACAGTTGAACCCGCTTATTACGGGTGTTCCATCCTTGACTATCACTCCAGATGCACGCGCAGGCGGTATGGGTGATGTGGGTGCAGCTACCACTCCTGACATTAATTCTCAGCACTGGAACCCGGCAAAATATGCTTTTATGGAAAGTCCGGCCGGATTTACATTTTCTTTTACTCCATGGTTGAGCAAGTTAGTTTCTGATATTAACCTGCTATACACGGCCGGTTACTGGAAATTCGACGAATTCTCCTCCGTGAGTGCATCATTGCGTTTCTTCTCTCTGGGAGAAATAAAACTTACCGGAGAAAGACCCGACGACGATTACGGAACAGCGCATCCAAACGAATTAGCATTTGACTTGGCATACTCCAGACTTTTGTCTGAAAACTGGTCTGCAGCAGTTGCATTTCGTTATATTCGTTCTGACCTGAACAACGGTGCTAACAATACCGCTGACCCTATGTACCCGGGAAATGCAATCGCAGCTGACGTGGCAACCTATTATCGCAAACCGATTGAAATGTCAACTGGTGAAGCTAATCTTGGTTTCGGTTTAAATATTTCAAATATCGGTTCTAAAATCTCATACGATCAAAATCTGACCAGCATTTTTATCCCTACAAACTTGAGATTGGGTGCGTCATTTGATTATCCGATTGATGATTACAATAAAATTTCATTCAGCGCTGATATCAATAAATTGCTTGTGCCAACTCCAGTGAAAAGAATGGAAGGCGAGAGCGATGTTGATTTTGATGCTCGCAGAGACGCATATTACGAAACAGGTCCTATCGCCGGTATTTTCAAATCTTTTGGCGATGCTCCGGGCGGAATGTCTGAAGAATTGAAAGAAATTATGTGGTCTGCAGGTGCAGAATATGCATACAACGATCAGTTTTTTGTTCGTACAGGATACTTCAATGAGCACCAACTGAAAGGTAACCGTAAATATTTTACAGCCGGCGTTGGTTTCAAACTGAATATGTTCCAATTGGATGCTGCTTATTTGATTTCTGCAGCTCAGACCAATCCATTGGATCAAACGTTGCGTTTTACGCTTGGATTTGACCTGAACGGACTACAAAATCTGATGAGATAATCGAAGTTGAAAATGAACTAAATTTCAACTGATTTACAACATACAAAAGCCGTAATAATTGAACTTATTGCGGTTTTTTGTTGTTAGAATATATTACTTCAAAATTCAAAAAAATAGATGTATGAAGATTAGAGTAGGTTTTGGCTATGATGTGCATAGTTTTGCTCCGGATAGAGAACTTTGGCTCGGAGGTATAAAAATTGACCACCATCTCGGATTAATGGGACATTCCGACGCCGATGTGCTTATTCACGCGCTTTGTGATGCTATTCTTGGAGCTGCTAATATGCGTGACATTGGTTTTCATTTTCCGGACAATGCTGCGCAATACAAGAATATTGACAGTAAAATTCTCTTGAAAGACGTGATGAAACTTGTGCGTGAAAAAGGCTGGGAGTTTGGTAATACAGACTGCACCATTGCTGCTGAGAAACCGAAACTTAATCCACATATTCCCGAAATGCAAAAAACATTGGCTGCCGTGATGAATGTAGATGTGGATGATATATCCATCAAAGCAACAACCAGCGAAAAAATGGGATTTGTGGGCAGGCAAGAAGGCATGGCGGCGTATGTCACTGTTTTGCTTGAAAAAGAATAAACCGACCACTAATCAATCCTTTCTATCGATTAATCAATCCTTTCAATTTGCTTTTAAGGCTTTCTATCAGCTATTTTCAGTAATTTTGCAAAGAAGAAATTATTCAATCAAAAAATCAAACAATTAAATTTTTATGTCAGTATTAGTAGGAAAAAAAGCGCCGGCAGTAGTCGGCAAAGCCGTAATCAACGGTAATGAAATAGTAGATAACTTTAGTTTAGAACAATATAGAGGAAAATACGTGGTGTTTTTCTTTTACCCGGCCGATTTTACATTCGTTTGTCCAACAGAATTAATTGCATTTCAAGATAAATTGGAAGAATTTGACAGCAGAAATACAGTTGTTGTGGGTGCTTCGACAGACTCAGCATTTTCTCACTGGAAATGGCTGCAAACTCCTCAAATCGAAGGTGGTATCAAAGGTGTGAAATATCCGTTGTATGCCGATAATTCGCTGATGGTTTCTAAAGCTTACGACGTTTTAGCAGGAGAAGAAAGCTGGACAGAAGAAGGCGAGGAAGTATTTTTGGGAGCTCCTGAGGCGTATCGCGGTTTGTTCTTGATTGACAAAGATGGAATTGTGCGTCATCAGGTTGTGAACGATATGCCGCTAGGACGCAGTGTAGATGAGGTAATCCGCGTGTTGGATGCGCTTCAGTTTACCGAAGAATACGGCGAAGTTTGTCCTGCAAACTGGAAAAAAGGCGATAAAGCGCTGAAAGCGACTCAAGAAGGTATCTCAGAATATTTGTCTAAATAGGCTTAAATACGAAAAAATGAAAGACTGCTCTAAACTTTGAGCAGTCTTTTTTGTTTTATAAACTTAGAATCAATATTTTTACATAATTTTGTATATTATTTGAAATGTGCGCTAAATAGAAGGGTTTCTCAAAATTCTTGGATACTTAGCTCAATTTTTTCTAAAAACAAAACCGTCTGATTTCAGATCTCAATTTTTTTATAATGGATAATGTTTGGTTGTATGCATTGATTAGTACGATTATCGTAAGTACTATTTCATTGATTGGTGTGTCTTTGTTTGCCTTGAAAAGTGAAAAACTGCAACGAATTCTGTTGCTTTTGGTCAGTTTTTCGGTAGGTGCTTTGCTTGGGAATGCATTTTTTCACCTTGTGCCGGAGTCGTATTTTCATATTTCTTCAGCCAAAATGACTTCATGGCTGATAATTGGCGGTTTTATGCTATTTTTCCTGGTAGATCAGCTGCTTCACACACATCAAAACGGCAAAGTGACCGACTCTTCCAAAGTGAAACCTTACGGTTATCTGAGCCTTTACGCAGATGGAATTCACAACTTTACGGATGGGATTTTGATTGGTGCTGCCTGGATGTTTTCACCTGAGTTAGGATTAGCTACAACTATCACCGTTATTTTGCACGAAATTCCGCAGGAAATCAGTGATTTTGGCATTTTGCTGAAAGCCGGATTTACCAAAAGAAAAGCCCTGCTTTATAATTTTATCGTAGCCACTGCTGCTGTTTTAGGAACTGTTCTTGCACTTTGGCTGGGACATGAAGTGGAGCATTTTTCTATTTACATTTTGCCTGTTGCGGCCGGTGGATTTATCTATTTAGCAGCTACAAGTCTGTTGCCTGAGGTACTTAAAAATACTAAAAAAGGGAATTGGCTGATTTACATTCTATTTGTTTTGCTGGGACTGGGATTGATGTATTACTTTAGTTTACACGGTTCGCATCAGCATTAAAAAGCGAAAAACTTACATAAACATATTTTTATTTACAGATATTTTAGATTATGAGACTATTTAATATTTTCGTATTCGCACTTCTTTTTCCGGTTGTTTTATTTTCACAAGAATTGAAATACAACACGGAAGTTCACTTTTTCTTTGATAATACCGAATTTGCAAAGTCAAATCTGGCAATTGATCAAACGATGGCCGGAGTTACTCTGACGCAGGAAATTGGTTGGGAATTTGACGACAAACATTATATCATGGGCGGAGTTGATGCCATGAAAAGACTTGGTGGACACGATGTTTTGGATGATATTCACTTGCTGGCTTATTATCAGTTGAAGGACGACAACACTTTATTCAAAGTGGGTACTTTTCATCGCCACGACCTGCTGGATGATTATTCCAATTTCTTTTTTCAGGATTCAATTTCCTTTTACAAACACACGATGGAAGGAATTTATTTTGTGAAAGGGGATGAAAAACAATTTGTGAAACTTTGGCTGGACTGGACAGGCTTGCAATCTGAAACTGAAAGAGAAAGTTTTTATCTCGGAGCTTCAGGATATAAAAAGTTTGGAAAGCTGTTTTTTGCTGATTTTCAATCGTATATGCATCACTTTGCAACTACACGACCAAATCCGAAGCATCTGACCGTGTCTGATAATTTGCTTGGTCAACTATCCGTTGGTTTGAAATATTCTAATAAAAAAGGATTGAATAATCTCAGATTTTCAGTGGGAGTTTTATCCGGTTTTGAAAGAGACAGAATAAATATGGATAATTACGGAACTCCGACGGGTGGAGTGGCGCAACTGGATTTTGATTACAAAGGTTTTGGTATAGAAAATCTATTCTATTATGGTCAGGAGAGAATGGTGCTTTACGAAAGATACGGCAATGAACTGTACTGGGGAAATCCATTCTTGCGCTCAAATATGTACTTGCAAAATAAACTCTATTGGAATTTTATCAATAACGACCATGTAAAAGGGCAAATTGCGGCTCGTACTCATCTTTCTGAAGGCAAAGTATATTTTGAGCAAATGCTTACTTTGAGTGCTCACATCAATAATTATCATTCCAAAAAGAATAATAATCCCACTTTCTGGGAACGTATTTTTCCGAGAGAACCCAGACCGTCTGAAATTTTTGAATTGTAGGAATTAGTTGAGTTTTACGAACTTCCGAATTTACAAAAACCATGTGAATTCGGAAGTTTTATTTTTAAATAATTTGACCGAATTAGCTAATTGCTTAATTCATTGAATTTTAGATTTTGCAACTTAAGTTTATTTCTTTATCTTTGTTTTTCGAGATAAATTTGAACACGTAAATTACTAAGAAATAATGCTTGTAAAGACATTTGGTGCTGCAGTTCAGGGAATTAATGCAACGCTTGTAACAATTGAGGTAAACGTAAGTCAGGGAATTCGATTTATGATTGTAGGCTTGCCGGACAATGCCGTGCGTGAAAGCCACGAACGTATAATTTCTGCGTTGAAATATAATTCCTATGACCTTCCTCGGAAGCAAATTATTGTCAACATGGCACCTGCAGACATCCGAAAAGAAGGTTCTGCGTATGATTTACCGCTGGCAATAGGGATAATGGCTGCTGCTGAGAAAATTCCATTTGAAGAATTGGATCAGTACGTAATCATGGGCGAACTATCGCTTGATGGGAGTTTGCAGCCCATAAAAGGCGTGTTACCGATTGCAATTAAAGCACGTGAGGAAAAATTCAAAGGCTTTATTCTTCCCAAACAAAATGCTCGTGAAGCTGCCGTGGTGAACAATCTGGATGTTTATGGAGTGGAAAATATCAAGGAAGTGATTGACTTTCTGAAAGGTGAAATTACGCTCGAACCAACGTACGTAAATACTCGTGAGGAATTTTATCAGCAGTTGAATTTAGCTGATATAGATTTTGCAGATGTAAAAGGACAGGAAAATGTAAAGCGTGCACTCGAAGTTTCGGCTGCCGGTGGGCATAATATTGTTCTCGTTGGCCCTCCCGGAGCAGGTAAATCGATGTTAGCCAAGCGAATACCGACCATACTTCCGCCTCTCACATTGCATGAAGCACTTGAAACGACTAAAATCCATTCCGTAGCAGGAAATATAGATAATAATACTTCGCTGATTTCTCAAAGACCTTTCAGAAGCCCACATCATACTATCAGTGATGTCGCCTTAGTTGGGGGTGGAACTTTTCCTCAAGCCGGAGAAATTTCACTTGCCCACAATGGAGTCCTTTTTTTGGATGAACTTCCAGAATTTAAACGGACTGTGTTGGAAGTCATGCGTCAGCCGCTTGAAGACAGAAAAATCAGTATTTCCAGAGCAAAATTTGCAATTGATTATCCCGCCAGTTTTATGCTTGTGGCATCCATGAACCCATGTCCTTGCGGCTATTACAACCATCCTACACGTGATTGTGTATGTGCTCCGGGAGTTGTTCAGAAATATTTAAGTCGAATTAGTGGCCCTTTATTGGACAGAATCGATCTGCACATTGAAATTACACCCGTTCCCTTTGAAAAACTGGCAGAAATGAAAGAATCAGAAAATAGTGAAGCTGTACGATTGCGAGTTGTGAAAGCGCGTGAAATTCAGGAACATCGTTTCCGTGATGTAGATGGCGTGTATTGCAATGCACAGATGTCTTCCAAGCAGCTTCGGGAATATGCACAGCCGGACAAAGAAGGCAGTGAATTGCTGAAAAGTGCTATGTTGCGACTGAATTTATCGGCTCGGGCATACGATCGAATTCTGAAAGTTGCGCGTACCATTGCCGATTTGGACGATAGCGAAAATATCGAATCATACCATTTGGCTGAAGCAATTAACTATCGAAATTTGGATAGGGAAGGTTGGGCTGGATGATGATTTGAAAGAATAAAAAAGACCGTTTAGTTAAGCTAAACGGTCTTTTTTGTATGAAAACCAATCTTATCTAACTATAATCTTCGTTTCAGAATTATCAACCTGCAAAATGTAAACTCCAGTATTCATTTTCTGACTTGTGAAGTCGCCATTGCCTTTGAATGATTGAATAATCTGACCATTTAAATTGTAGATGTTTACACCGGACATCACGCCGCTAATCGTCAATTTACTATCAGAAATAGAAATCGGATATGCAAAATCAGCTTTTACTGCTTCAACGCTGGTTGCCATTTTTTTCCATCTTTCAATTGCAAAACTCATGGTAGGAGTTTCTTTGAACGATGCCTGACGATTGGAAGGAAGATTGCTGCCGTCTGCCTGGCATTCTTCATAAGCCCAATCTTTTCTGTTCCAGCATTTGAATTCTACATTCGCAACATTAGGAATAATGGCTGAAAATGTTCCATCACCGTTTTTAGTTGCAGCAATGCCTTCTTCTAATTTCCATCCGCTTCTGAAACTACCAATCAAATAAACGCTATCAGTTCCCGCAGGTACAGAAGTGATATTTATCTTAATATCGCCCACGTTCACAGGGTCATAGATGGATTTAAATCCAGAACATACTACGCTTACTTCGTTGTTAGCGCCACCATTACCATAATAAGTAAAGTTTGCAGTTTGTGTTTGCTCATAAGCCCAACTTGGTCCGGAAGCAAATTTGAATTCCAAAAGTTGTGGATCGATATTTGGAATTGTATATGTGTAAACTTTTCCATCTGTATCCTGGCTTACAAATGTCATTTCTTTAGAAGGTTGCTCCCAGTTAACAAATGAACCCGTAATGTAGCAAAATAAAGTAGTATTCGGAACCAATACATTCACTTTGACATCTCTTGGAGTTTCAGGAACAAAGGTTTTTTTGAAAGAATTTACAACAGCTTTGTCAAAACCTACTGCGCCAAACGTAAAATCGGCAGCGGGATCTCCTTGCTCAAAAGCCCATCCTGGACCGGCACAGAATTTATAACCGTAATTGCTTTCAACATTGTCAGGAACAGTAATATCAACTTCAAAAACTTTAGGAGAATCAGATACTTTCGTCATTTGAGTAGCTGATGGACTCCATCCGTTGAAACCACCGGCAGCATAAACAACCACTGTTTCTGCTGGAACTTGCACTTTAAGTTTTACTGTTTTTTCAGCATGACTTAAGGTTGTCATGGTAAAAAATACCGACAACAAGATTAAAAAATAGTTTTTTTTCATAAGACCAATGTTTTTTAATAATTAGTAATTAAGTAATTGAATTTCAGATTTGTATAAATTATTTTAGAAACTTTGCCAATTCTGTGAAAATCGGCAAAGTTTCAGTTATTTCAGTTAGAGTTTTTTCCAATTGCAGGAAGTTAGACTTTTAGCAGGTAGTGTCACATCAAAATGCTTTTTCCCATCATCAATTGTCATGCTGATTGAAGTTGAATTGTCATTTTGAAGCACAATTCCATACGTTCCATCCGAATTAAGCGCTGCAGAAGCGAAAACGCCATTCGGCAAATAGCCGGAAGTACCGATTTTAGTAGAACCGCTGTGTAGCACTTTTGACATGTGTCCGATAAAGTAGAAGTGCGATTTTCTGTCCAAGGTTTTGTAATCGGATGAGCTTATATCCACAGCTCCAAAGCAAGTAGTACATCCTCCAGGACGATTTGGACCACGATTATCATCGAGCATGAAATTCCACACGATTACAGCTTTGCAATATCTGTTTAGTGCTCCAATTCCAATTTCTTTCATAGTCCACATCAAATCGCCATCGAAGGAATAATTCCAGGTTCCAATCGACATTTCTGTAAAGTAAAGATTTTTATCCGGAAATGCATTATGAACACGTGTAAACTCAGTACTGCTGCCTCCATAAGCATGATAAGCTGCTCCATCAATATATTTTGCAGCCTCAGGGTCAGCATAAATATTGATTGGATAACCTTGCTGATCAGGCACATTATCATAATTGAAATTATGATCGAAAACCACAATTTTTGTTTTCAAATTAGCTTCTTTGAATTTTGGACCAAGAGCATTTTTGATAAAATCGCGCTGCTCTTGCCAGGTCATATAAAGCGATGCTGAATTTCCTCTATTCAAAGGCTCATTCTGAATAGTGATAGATTCAATCGGGAAACCTTCTTTTTCCATTGCCTGGATCCATTTTACAAAGTAAGTTGCATAATCCTGATAATATTTTGGATTTAGCTGGCCACTTGTCCATGAATTATAAGGCTGTAAATCCACCAAATTATTCACCTTCATCCAGCGTGGCGGCGTCCATGGAGAACCCATAATTTTAACTTTTGGATTTATAGCCAGAATTTCTTTCAAAATTGGATAAATGTCACGAACATCGTATGGATGCATAGCAAAATTTTCAATTCCCGGAGTATCACAGCACGTGTATTCATCCAGCGAAAAATCTGAACAACCGATTGCTACGCGTATGTAGCTATAACCCATTCCTTTTTCCAGGCTGAATGTTTCTTCCAGTAGCTTGGTTCTGTCTTCTTTAGTCATTTTCAGAAGATTGTAACATGAAGAACCTGTAATTGCTACTCCAAAACCGTCAATTGTTTGAAATTTTTGATCCGGTTTCAATGTCAGCGTTTTCTCAATATTCATGTTTATTCCTTCGCTAAAGTTCTTGGAAACTTTGCTGAATAACATGGTTTTATCGCCCGTTGTAACGTAAGTGTTTACATCCTTAATTGTATCGTTGTTGTCAGGCGGATTAGGCGTATCAGAGCCACGGCACGCTGAGCAACTTGCAAATACAAAAATAAAGGTTAGCAGATACAGATATATTACGTATTTTTTCATGATATTTCAGTTAATTGATTTTTTGAACTTTAGTTTGTTTTGTATTCATATCCAGCGTAATTCTGTAAATTCCACTGAATGATGTATCGTTTCCGCGCCAGTTGCCAACGTTTCCTGATTCATTACTGTTTCTGACAGGAGCTTCTACGGTGTACTGCATGGATGATTCTTCGCCATGATCCCAGCCTCTGTAATGGAAATACTTGAAGTTTAATGTTCCGTAACCTGTTCCTTCGGTATTATCTTCGTTTTCCAGGTAAACTGTTGCTTGATAAACTCCATCGGAAACTTTTCGACAAGGTACGTAATCCAGCGGAGTATTCCAATTCCAGCTTGTTGTAGTTGCAAATGGTTGTGATGGACGTCCAATTCCGGTTCCACAAATCCAAAGTGCATCCGGAAATGCGACAGTTGGCATTGGTTCGATATACAGATAATCACCTGCAATGTGATAATAAGCCTTATACATGCCGGTTTCTCCAAGGAATTTTGCGGTGTTTGTTCCGGTTACTTCAAAATAATCTGGTGATAAACCATTTGCTAAGTTTGCAATTCCAGTGAAAGTAACTTCTACGTCTTTTCCAAAATAAATGGTTGCACCACGGAATTGAGCAGCATCAGCACCAAGTAATGATGAAGGGTTAGCAGTTAAATCTGAATTTACATCCATTCCTGTAAGTGGCTCAAGCAGTTTGCCAATTACATCTAACTCAAAATTGATTGCATCAAATGTAACGGAATTAATATTCACGAGTGATTCATCCTGCACGGCAATTGAACTTTCGCCTTGCTTAATGATGTCAATAACTCCGTTTTTCATTCCAAATACAATTCCAGACCAATCAACACGTCCAAAAGCCGTTTTCTTGGTTGAAATATAACAATCAAACGAATTAGGAAATTCGAAACCACTTGCCGAATAAATAAGGTTTGCAGCATCGGTGAGAATTAATTCTCGAGTATTTAATCCGCTGGTAATTGTAGCAGGAATAAGATAAAGTTTGTTCATCGGCGGTCTATTCCCGACAGTATTATCAAGGATTTGCTCAGCTTTGAAACCTTCCACATTGATTGCTGTAAGGTAAACCCTCACTTTCTCTTTATCAGGCATTCCTACGCCGAAAGGAATGTGGTAGCGCTTTGTTATGTTAGCACTGTTTCCTTTGGTACGTATAGATTCGGTGATAATAAGTTTGTTGCTTACAGCTATTTTCACTTCTAATGTCGAAAGTGGATTTGGATCGGTGATATCAACATTTAATGTAATTGAATCGCCGTATTGAATTGAATTCTCCAGCACACTTGCAATGATGGTAGGCGTACTGTCCGGATAATGTGTTCTAAATTCAGTATCCTGACAGGCACTTACGATAAAAATAATCGCAAAGAATATGAAATAATGTATTTTTTTCATTTTGTCAATTTTTTAAGGATTTGAATTAATAACCCGGATTTTGTACCAAGTTTGTATTTTCATCTAAAACAGGCTGTGGAATTGGCAGCAGTTCAGATTCTACGGTAAATGTTCTGCCTTGCGGAAGTCTGCCTGCATCACGTTGATTAATCGTGTTCATGGTGCTTTCTAGTTTTCCAAATCTAATCAAGTCAAACCAGCGTTGACCTTCGAAAGCAAGTTCCAGTCTTCTTTCTAGCAGTATGGCATCCAGCAAACTTTCTTTTGATCCAGTACTTGCTGCAGTCAAATCAGGCAATCCGACCCGTTTCCTTACTGTATTTACAACTTGAGCAGCTTGCGTAAGTTGATTTTTATGTGCCAAAGCTTCTGCTTTCAGCAATAGAATGTCTGCTCCGCGTAATTTGATAATGGAATTGACATTGGAACGAATTTTATACATAAAAGGATAATTTTTTGCATCATAATAATTTGACCAGGAAGTTTCGTAAAATACGATTGACTCGTTTTTACGTTTCATATCTCCGGCATCATCAAATGCTTTAATCAAATCTCGTGATGGAGTTACCCATTTAGCCCAGGTGAAATAAAATTCGTAATCCAGTAAATCCCTTCCAAACATCCAGGTTACCCAATTGCCACTTCCGGTGAAATACTGTAATTCAAGTATCGATTCAGATGTGTTTCTGGCTTTTGCATCTGTTTTCGATGCATTTAAGCCAAATAAATCGCTGTAATTACCAACAAGACTAATTCCATCAGCTTCAACTTGTTCGGCGAAATAGATTACACTGTCAGGATTTTGTACAACTTTATCGGCATATACTTTTGTCAGCAAGGCCTTTGCAACTGTTTTAGAAAGAATAGTTTTATCAGCATTATTATTCGCAGGAGCGTGAGTTAAAGATGCTCTCAAGTCGCTAATCACTTGTCTGTAAGCTTCTTCTTGTGTGTTTGCTTTAGGGAAATAAAGCGGATAAACTTCCTTGATGTTTTCGGCAGTGATTTTTCCGGCTTCTTGTGTAATTACAGGAAAATTTCCAAACCATCTGGCCATATCGTACATCATCATAGCTCTGAAAATGGTTGCCTCAGCTTTCCACTGATTTCTTTCTGCAGTAGTCAAGGCTTGATCAGGCACCAAATCAATGTTATTAATTATACTGTTTGCAACTGCAATATCACTTAAATAGCGGTTCCAATCGCGTGCAATTACGCTGTTGCTGGCATCTAGATTATTGGATTCAATCGGAACAACTTCTGCTCCGGTAGTTCCTGCATAAGCATTATCCGAGCGACATTCTGCAAATAGCAAGTAATCCAGATACCAATGCTCCTGATTGCCTGTCATGCGCTGATACATGTTTTTGTAAACCGCTTGAATTGCGTCCCGATCTTTGAACTTTATTTCAGTTCCGGTATCATCTTTCGCACCGATTGTATTTTCTGAGAGTTGTGAAATAGGATCATAATCCAAACCGCAGGATGCAAAAAGGAAAATGAAAAATCCAACTCCTATTTTTAATATCTTATTCATGATTTCAATGTTTTAATAATTCAGATTAAATTAAATATCAAGATTTACCCCAAAAATAAAGGAGCGGGTTTGAGGATACGTTCCATAATCTATTCCTTGTACATTTCCGGAATTTCCCCATTGATTGACCTCCGGATCAAAACCAAGATATTTTGTAAATGTAAATAGATTGGAAACTGTAGCATAAGGCTGAAGTTTGCTGATGCCTATTTTTCTAAGCAAATTAGAACTGAAATCATACGAAAGCGTTACATCTTTGATGCGCAAATAGCTTCCATCCTCCACGAAATAAGAAGAGATCTTCATGTCGTAACCGGCTTTTGGAATTGTTGTAATCATGCCCGGTCTTCTCCATCGATCCACAATTCTTTTAGATTGATTCTTGGCATCGTACATTCCTTCTGATTCAATTCTTGATACATTTAATATATCATTACCATAAGTTCCTTGAAGAAGAATACTAAGATTTACATTTTTATATGAAAATGTATTGGTCATACCAAATGTGAAATCTGGATTTGGATCGCCAATGTAGCCTCTGTCTGAAGCATTGATAAATCCATCATTGTTTTTATCGACATACAATAACTCACCAGTTTCCGGATCTACGCCTTCCTGGTCATATCCCCAAAATCCTCCTAAAGGTCTTCCAGGCATATTTTTTACTGCAAAATCAGATAAAATATCTGTAACTCTGGCATCGTAATATACTTGTTTGAAATCAAGTTTTACGAGCATATTTTTATTGTGTGAAATGTTGAAATCGGTGTTCCATTTGAAATCGCCAACCAAGTTTCTCGAACTTAAACTCAGCTCAATTCCTTTATTGGTCATTTCGCCTTCATTTCGTTGAATGGATGAAACAGCTGCTGAACCTGCAGGTAATGTAACCCACATAAGCATATTTTTGGTACGCTTGAAATAATAATCAATGTTCATTGTCAATCTGCTATTGAACATCGTTGCATCCAGTCCGAAATTGCTTTGAGTTGTTGTTTCCCAAGTCAAATCAGAAGAACTTAAACTTACCTGAGTGTATGTTGGTATAGCATCGCCTTGTCCGGGTTTCCACCATTCTATGCGACTAAAATCATATCTTTCCAGGTAAGCATAATCGCCCAAACCGTCTTGATTACCGGTTTGTCCCCATCCGGCACGAAGTTTTAAGTCATTTAGCCAGCTAAGTTCCGACATGAATTCTTCGGATGACATTCTCCATGCCGCCGAAAATGATGGAAATACTCCCCATCTGTTTGCCGGCGATAATTTACTGGAACCGTCGGCACGAACATTCATCGATACAAGATATTTGCTATCATAATTGTACGAAAGTCGTCCGAGGTATGACATTATAGCCCATTGCGAAGCAGAAGTGCCGTTTCCGGGACTTATTTTATTGGCAGCATTAAGCGTTTTGATTAGATCATTGGCAAAGTGTGATGCAAACTGATAGCTTTGTGACCAATTGGAAACAGTGTAAGAAGTTCCGGCCATTGCTTCAAAGTTATGCAATTTTACATTTTTATTGAATGTCAGGTAATTATCCAGCATTATTACACGGCTAAATGAGCGATTGTCCTGCGCCTCACCAAACTGACCACGTCCATAGCTTGTTGCAATCGGGTCCAGAAAAGAAGTGTAATTCCAATAGTTGATATCTGCTGTAACCGAAGAGCTAAGTTTCAATTCCGGAATAAAGGTAATTACGCTTTTTGCGGTAGAAAGCAATCGGTGGCTGTCATTTTTATTGTCTTTGGTACGAGCCAGGTTTTCGAGCGGATGTGTGATGTTACTTACTCCGAAAAATTTATTGTAATAATGTTTTGGATTGTCTGCATCCCAAATTGTAGCGTAAGTAGGAGTGTTTATTACAGATAAAATTACCCCTCCGCGGTTTGCTCCTGTTCCAGAAATGATATCACCTTTAGAAATATTATTAGAATAAGAAATATTTCCACTCATAGTGAGCCATTTGTACATTTCAGATTCTATGGAAGTACGGAAATTATAACGTTTAAAGGAAGTGGTATATATTATCCCTTTTTCATCTGTATAGCCGCCTGAAAGAAAATAATTTACTTTTCCTGAAGCTCCGGAAGCAGATAATTGGTAGTTTTGTTTTATTCCGGTTGAAAAAGTTTCGTCGAACCAATTTGTTTTATCAACTAAGCCATCCGGCAAAACTACAGAAGATTTCAAATCGCTGAGGTATTCTTTATATTCAGCCAGATTGAGCGATTCCATTCTGCGACTGATATTTGTTACTCCACCATAAGCGCTAAATGAGATTGCTGTACGGTCTTTTCGGGCAGTCGCTTTGGTAGTAATCATTACTACTCCATTTGCTCCACGTGATCCGTAAATAGCAGCGGAAGAAGCATCTTTCATTATCTGCATACTTTCAATGTCGTTTGCAGAAAGAAAATCGATGTTGTTCATCGGGACTCCATCCACAACATAAAGCGGATCGTTACTTGCGTTCATGGAAGTTGTACCTCTTACTCGGATTACCATGCCGGCTCCCGGGCGACCGTTAGGTTGGATAACTTGAACGCCGGCAGCTTTTCCTTGGATAGCTTGCGCAGCTGAAGTGATAGGTCGCATGTTGAGATCTTCAGTAGAAACTGTTGACACTGCAGTAGTTACGTCTTTTCTTTTTACGGAACCGTAGCCGATTACCACAACTTCCTCAAGTCCTTTTGCTTCTTCAGCCATAGTGACATTCAGTAAAGTTTCAGCACCCAGGATTTTTTCCTGTGGCACCATCCCTACATAAGAAAAGACCAGTACATCGCCTTGATTGGCAGAAATACTGTAATCACCATCAAGATTGGTTACAACGCCAGAAGTAGTTCCTTTAAGGACCACACTTACGCCTATCAAGGCTTCACCAGTGGTGTCGGTAACCTTACCGTGATAGTTGTTTGCGTTTTGTGCCAATGCGGATGAAAAGCCGGTGGTGTACATTAGCAGCAAAACCACAATCGAAAAGATTTTCATTATTTGTGTTCTCATGTGTATATAAATTGATTAGAATATTTCCAATTCAGCAAAGAAATAAATTCCTATTTTCAGAAAGAATCAATTCAAAAAGAAACTCAAAATTCGCATTTAATAATACGATTTTAAGCGCATGGTCAGGTCAATTAAAAAAAGATGTGATTAGATCCAAGGGAAGTAGTACAAATATACAAAAAATAAACTCGTATTTTCTGAAAAGAAAAAATAGGGCTATTTTGAAAGTGTGAACATGCTGATATTCAGTAAAATGATGTTTGAAATAGGGAAAGAAAAATGCTGATTTTTGAGAGAAAAAGGAATAATAATTGCAATTTATTTGGTGATTGTTCCGATTTTTTTTACCAAATCTTCAAAATCGTTCCTAGAAACTTTCGATTTGTTTTTGATACTTGCTCTGTAGTTATAAATTGTTTTGGCAGAGTAGTGGAGTAGTTCAGCGATTTTGGCGCTATTGTCAATTCCAAGTCTAATCAATGCAAAAATTCGTAATTCGGTATTAAGCAATTCGTCTCGTTTAAGTACTATTTTAGCATCATCTACTAGTAAATCGTTGAATTCATTTACAAAATCAGGATATAAGCGGAGAAATGATTGATCAAAGTTTTTATAAAATTCTTTCAACTCAATTTCCATAAATTCGGTCGATTTAGCATCCTCAATTACTTCTTTTTGATGTCCACTTGTCAATTTGTTTCTCACACTTTTACGGTAAGTATCCATTTTGTCAATGTATAATGAACATAAGGATAGAAAATGACCTATATAAACTTCCTTAACTTGATTGGATTCAGAGAGTTCGGCATTGGTGTTTTTGATAGCATCATTGATATTATTCAATTCCTGATTTAGTCGATTTAATTCATTGTTTGCTTTCAAAGTTCGTAAATTTGCTTTGGAGATTCGTCTGTTTTGCAGATAAATTCCAACTAATGAAAGTAGTAATAAAAGACTTAAAAGACTGATGAAGAATAATAATTTACGGAGTTGCTTGTCTTTTTGTGCTTTGTCCGTTAAAAAAGCATTGTTGATAATGGCTTGTACTTCAGCTATTTGTGTGTAACGAAGACGCGCGTTGAAATACTTTGAATTATTTACAGAATAGTTAATGTATTTGTGTGCCCGCTGCACATCGCCTTCCATAAACATAAGGTTGGCAAGTTCCCAGGATGATGCATTATCTGTAATTCCAAGCCTTAAATCGGTAATTGACGACTTTAGCAGCCACTTTTTCTCTGAAAGAATATCACCACTCGCTTTATATGTCGATGAACGATGGAAACTGATGAGAGCATATTCCTGACTATTTTCATTAACTTTTTGCAATCTTTGGTCATTGATTTTCAGTGCCATCTCATAGTCACGTTGATACCGATAATCGGATTCCAGAATCTCCAAATAACGATCATTATCCTTTGGTAAATTGGATTTCAGCAAATCTTTGAATTTGTTTGCTACATCTCGGTATTGATTGCTTAATTCAGCATCTTTGCTGTAAAACGACATTTCGCCATACGTGTGCTCCATGCAAACATAGTTGAAAATCAAGAGATCATTTGGCAACTCTGTTTCCACAATTTCATCAAGGATATCCACCGATTCTTTATAAAGTCCAATTGAAGCAAGAAGATAAGCTAATCTTAATTTTGAATCATTAAGCCGATTTTTGTCACCCATTTCTTTTGCGATTCCGATATTCTTTTTCAAAAAAGAAATAGCTAAATCCGAAATGAAAGGGCGATATTCCTGGTATATCTGAAAATTAATATCGTATTTTTTCTCCAGTGAAGTTGCGTTGGCAGCCTCTTTTTCTAAAGTTTCAATTCGCGATTGACGATGATTAATCTGGATGCTGTAGTTCAATAACAATTCATCGTAAACCCGCATTAGCGAATCGGTCTCTTTATCCGTTGCTGAAGCGGAAATATTTATTGATTGAACGAATAAAAAAAGTAACCAGATTTTTTTCATTAGAATTGAGTTGAGAATTGCTCTGCAACAAAATTATAAAATAATTGTGGAAATGAATAATAAATCGCAATCATTATTTTATTTGTAAAATAGTAAAAATCTATATCGATATAATTATTATCAGTTATATTTATAGGTTTGATGAATTATCTTTGTAGGGAAATAAAAAATATCAATAAAAACATTTAATAAAGATAAATGTAGAAGTTTTTTAATTCTCAATTTGTTTAAATTAGAAGTTTAAATCAAATTTTTTATTTTTCAAAAGAAATCTAGCTTAACTCTTTATAAAAACTAATCATTTAACACAAAAATTTAAGACAATGGAAAGTAAAAAAAGCAATGAAAATCAAAAGCCGATGACCACCGCAGCAGGTGCTCCTGTAGCTAACAATCAAGATTCGATGACAGCCGGAAAGCGCGGGCCAATGGTGCTTCAGGATGTATGGTTTCTTGAAAAAATGGCTCATTTTGACAGAGAAGTAATTCCGGAAAGACGTATGCACGCCAAGGGTTCGGGTGCGTTCGGGACTTTTACGGTAACACATGACATTTCGCAATACACGAAAGCAAAGATTTTTTCTCAAGTTGGTAAAAAAACGGATATGTTTGTTCGTTTTTCAACTGTAGCTGGAGAACGTGGAGCTGCTGATGCTGAGCGCGATATTCGTGGTTTTGCAATGAAGTTCTACACCGAAGACGGCAACTGGGATTTGGTAGGAAATAATACGCCGGTTTTCTTTTTCCGCGATCCGCTGAAATTCCCGGATTTGAACCACGCCGTAAAACGTGATCCACGTACCAATATGCGCAGTCCAAACAACAACTGGGATTTCTGGTCAAATCTGCCTGAAGCTTTGCATCAGGTGACTATAACTATGAGCGACCGAGGTATTCCATTGAGTTATAGAAATATGCACGGTTTTGGAAGCCATACATTTAGCTTTATCAATGCAGCTAATGAGCGTGTTTGGGTGAAATTTCACTTTGTAAATCAGCAGGGAATAAAGAATTTGACTGACGCAGAAGCAGCCGAACTGGTTGGAAATGACCGCGAAAGCCATCAACGCGATCTGTATGAGGCAATCGAAAGAGGCGATTTCCCAAAATGGAAAATGTTTGTTCAGATCATGACTGAAGAACAAGCTGAAAATATGCCTTACAATCCGTTTGACTTGACAAAAGTATGGTACAAAGGCGAATATCCGCTTATTCCGGTTGGAGAATTTGAACTGAACAGAAATCCGGAAAATTATTTTGCAGATGTTGAGCAAGCTGCTTTTAATCCGGCTAACGTAGTTCCGGGAATTAGTTTTTCACCGGACAGAATGTTGCAAGGCCGTTTGTTCTCTTATGGCGACGCACAGCGTTATCGTTTGGGTGTAAATCACCATCAAATTCCTGTAAATCAGCCAAAAGGTGCTATGGGAACAGTAAATTCCTATCATCGCGACGGACAAATGCGAGTGGACGGGAATCAAGGTTCAACACTTCATTACGAGCCAAACAGCTATGGCGTATGGCGTGAAAATCCGGAACATAAAGAACCAATTGAGAAAGGTGGTGATGTACAACGCTGGGATTTCCGTGAAGACGATGACCTTTACTACGAGCAACCAGGAAAATTATTCCGTTTGATGTCACCTGAGCAACAGCAAGTTTTATTTGAAAATACAGCTCGAAATATGAACGGAGTAGAAGAATTTATCAAAATTCGCCACATTGGAAACTGCTACAAAGCCGATCCGGCCTATGGTAGAGGTGTGGCTGATGCTTGTGGAATTTCGTATGAAAAAGCCGGAATTAATTAAAACATTCCATATAATTAAAAACAGAAAAGAGAGAAAATCATTCGATTTTCTCTCTTTTTTTAATGGTGTATATTGCTACTTTATAACTGCTATTACTCACTATAGGCCTCTCACGCTAACTTATAATATGCGGTCTATTGGACTGCGCTCTTCATGGACAATGCTGGCATTTTCGATTAATGTTCTGAGAATTTCTTTCCCAAGCGGTGATTTTTCTATTTGAAGATAGTTTTTGATTGGTCTCAACCGTGAAGACATAGTAAACTTCAATGTGGAAATTTTCAGCCAAACGAGTTATATCTGACGCTTTTCTACTTTCATTCCAAACACTTTCGGGTTAAGAAATAACGGGTATTTCGATTTTCCAAATCATCGATATTATTGTCAACCACACCAATCAAGCAGTGTGATTTCGTTTTTGCGTCGTAGATAAATCGCTTAACTAGTGAAAAATTCTTGATTTCAGATGTGTTATTCACATGAAAACGCGACCCATCACAAGTCACTATTCTGTCTCCAATCATTATATGATCTTCATCGTAATACGATATTGGCATGTTTTGAGCAATTTTCTCATCAATAAGCCTAGCCAATTTTTCCAAATCAATCTTCGGTTTTTTGTAAAATTTAATCACAAAGCCATTCCTAATATCGGAAAAGAAATATTCATCAACTTGGATATCAAAATACTCGTGAAGCACTTCGGTAGTAACTTCTTCGGCCGAATGCGCCATTTTACGAAACTTGAGCGATTCGTGTACAATTTTGTAAACGCTTTCGGGCTGAGGTCCAAAAATACTGGGTCGGGTAACGATGATTTCTTCACCAATTCCCACGATAATATCGGCATTCCTTCCCAAAGCAGGATATAATAAGTTGAAATGCTCGATGACCACTCGGCGATTTCGCTCCAACAACGAATTCACATAATCTACAATTTCGAACATCTGCGTGAAAGCCATCTGAAAGCGGATATCAAGGTGAAACGTAGTGGCTTCATCTACTTCCATCATGGAGTTTCGCACCTGCAGCATCTTACGTGGATTCACAATATCGTCGTCGTTTGAGAGTTGTAATCCGGGAAACATCCCTTTTATCAAGGACGATTTTCCGGCACCAGCATCGCCGACAACACCGATTAGCTTGTCACTGTAATTCAAATGACGGTGTGAAATCTGCTCGCCGAGAAACATCAGTCGCTCCTTCCCGCGGGGCGCGAAATATTGCGACGAAACCATGTATTCTTGAATGAAGTTGCGCATATCAATTTACGATTGAGTGTTACAATTCAAAGGTCAATTTCATCAACGGCGCATGTTGTTGAGCACCGTACACATCAGTTTCGCCCAAAGCTCCCGAAGGAATAGGGCGCACGATGGTGGTTTTTATCGCTTTTGCGGGGTCAAAATGTACCACTCCGATAATGTCAGACACGGGAATTTGATACAGTTCGGCAAACATTTTTTCGTTAAATACTTTTGCTGCTTTCACACGCTCGTACATTTCAAAGTCCTTGAAAATAACGTCAAACGTTAATTCGTAGGGACCCGAATTTTTGCTTCTGATGACGGAAGCTACGTCGGTTAGATTGTATTTCATTTTTTTATTTTTAGAATCAAGATGCAAGAACCAAGAGCCAAGACTAAGTCTCGAAACTCAGAACTCTAAACTCAAAACTGAATATATTCTATTGGGAATAACGTTTTCGGGTCATCCACTTTCATCAAATGATACACGTTAAACTCGAAAACTTCACCCATTTTTGCATCGGATGGCGAAAACGGAAATGCCAGGTTTCCCGCCGTGGCAATTCTACCTTCGTAGCCGAAATGGAGCATCGTGCTACGTGCAAAACCGCAAATCGTGTCGGCTTGCTCTTGTGTAGGTGCAACGGCTTCGATTACAATAAGCAGTTCGTCACTCGAACTATGCGGCGCATCTGGAAACATTCCCATCACGCCGTTTCGACCGTAAATTTTGAAATCGAGGAAGAAATCGGTAATTCCGTACGTTTCAAAATTATTTTTCACCCTATCTTTCACGCTTTGTGTAATGCTGTCGATTTTTGAAATCATAATCGGGTCTTTCACACCGGCGCACGAAATGGTTCGGTATCCAACACGTTTCACCCCTTCAAGTTTCACAAAATACTCTTCGGTAGTTACAAAACGGCTTCCGCTTACGCGAACTTTGTTGTCGTCAATTTGCTCAAACTTCGACTCATGTAAATTTATAGCTCCGCCGGGACCGGGCAAAATGTAAGGGTTGGTTTTTTCGTACAATGTGTGTGCTGCAACCGAAAGTGTGGTGCATTTGCGCAAAGGCGAAAGTGGTTCGAGCACAAAGTTATCTTCGTGTAAATAGCCAAACATACAGTCACTACCGCTTCCGGGCAGAGCGGCAATTGCGGCACATTCCAAGATCTTACCCAAGTGAATGGCTAGTCCTTTGTTGAAACCGTTTTTAATAGCAAGTGCAGAAAAAACCGACGGGTCGTAGCTGCGTCCGGCAAGAATTACGTTTGCTCCGTTTTCCAGCGCTTCGATAAACGGCTCTTCACCCATTTGTGCAACAATATGCACAGATTCATCAACGTCTTCTTCGGTGATTTCGTGAGCGGGGAAAAGCGGAGAGATGTTACCTTTGCGGACATTCTCTTTCACAAACTCTTTTTCGAATTCTGATTGAATAACCGCCAACTTAAACGACAACTGTTTTTCGCGGGCAATTTCTTTTACGATATCCACCGTGAGATTTACGTGCGGACGAGCACCCGAACCTCCGGCTGTTCCAATGACAACCGGAATACCGGCTTCGATGGCTGCGGGAATCATAATTTCGAGGTCACGTTTCACTGAATTTCTATCGGTAAACGATTTTCCAGCACCTAAATAATAAGGTCCCGGGTCGGTTGAACCGGCGTCTACCGCAATAACGTGCGGTTGGCGTTTCATTCCTTCCACAAACGATTCCATCGGAAATCCGTATCCGAGAATGGCGGTGGGGGAAAGTATTCTTAATTCTTTCATTTTTTAATTGTTTTGTAGAGACACGGCATGCCACGTTTCTACGAGAGATTACAAAATAGCATTAAGAGCCAAAATACGGCTCATTTCATTATACACAATCATATATCCTTCGTCCACGCCCATACCGGGTTTGGCGAGATACTGAACGGGCGAGGTTGCCATAGCAATATGTGCACATACTTCGGCCGAGCGGTTGGTTTCGTTGCAAGTTCCACCCAAATAAGCACCCATATTGTGTTCCTTGCAATACAGAACAGCTTCGATACTGTTGTTAATTCCACCTAAATCCGGCGTTTTAATTTGCGCCATGTGTCCGGCTTTTTGTTCCGAAAAATCGATAACATCCTGCAAGGTGTTGCACCATTCATCGGCAACAATCTCAGTAGTAATACCTTTTTCTTCCATCTTTTGACGAATGATGTGAAGCGCTTCAATCTGAGCTTCTTTTTCACCCATATCCACCGGACCTTCCACACGAAGTCGGAATGGTTTGGCTATTTCTTCCAATTCACCCACGTATTTGGCAATAGCTTCAAAATCATTATCGAACACAATTCCCAATGTTCCGTAAACATCGATGTGAATAACCGGATTGTAGCTGTCAAAAGGTTTAAGTTTCAGAATTCTGTCGCGTAACCATTGGATGTAATCCTTGATTTTTTCACCTTTCAAACCAACTTTTGTTTCAACATGATTGAACAGCGCATGCGGCAATACATCAGCACCTTTCATAATCATTTTGTCTGCGTTGAGGTAGCGGTCGTCACCCGATTGTGAGAAAATCGGAATAATGTTTTGTGAAATTTCTGTTCCGTATTCATCAACAATTACTTGCGCCATCAGTTTACCTTTGCTTTTTGCCACGGCATCCAAACATGCCTGTGTAACGCCGTAACGAATGGCGGTGTGATACACTTTCCCTGTATCTGGATTGATGCCTTTATCCACCAAATCCGCCATTTCGCGGAATGTGGTGATGTCTTTTCCCACATAAAGCGGAGCAATATGTTTCTCGATAATGGGAATAAAGTTTTCGGCCAGGAAAAGCGGATCGCGCCCGCCTGCTCCTGAATATTGAACGGCAGCGCAATCGCCGTGCGCGAAAGCTCCATTATCAAGAACAAAAATAACCGAAATAGATTCTCCGGCCTGACGTACAGAGGTAAATCCGGGTGTTACGGGCGCACCTTCGTAGAATGCACCATCGTTTTTGGCTCCTTGTTTGATGGCTTTTTGGTCATCAAAGTAAAATCCGGTTTTGCCGGGAGCACAGATAAGTTTTGTAATTTTCATATTTTATAAGATTAATGTGATAATTTTTCATACCACATAGATACATAGTTAATTAGCTATTAGGTAATTCTCTGAAATATTCATTGACAAATGTTTTTTGTCCTTCGCTGAAAATATTTGAACAGTTGAAATTTATTAAAATACCCTTTGGGCATTTTAAGAGTTTCATATAGTTGAGAAGTTGCGCTTCATAATATGGAGTAAATTCTTGAACAGCCTTTATCTCAACTATCATAGATTGCTCGACATAAAAATCGCAACGAAAATCTACAACTAAATACTTTCCTTTATAGATTGCGGGAATTTTTAACTCTGTTTGAAAATTTATTTTCCTATGATTAAACTCCTCTATTAAGCATTGATGATACACACTTTCAAGTAATCCACGCCCCATAATCTTATGAACCTCAATAGCTGCACCAATAATATCATAAGTAAGTTTATCTAAATAAGCTTTCGTAATCATATAATTATTTTCTATGTAACTATGTGGTTCGTAGTAAAAACGTAAATTATCTTGGTCGTCCTACAAGAAATCCTTTGCCGATGGCATATACATCATCAATCACCATTTGGAAACTAACGGCGCGTTTTTCGTATTTGGCACGTTCTTCCAATTTTTGTCGGTGGAAATCAATGAGGTCTTGTGTGAACGGCATATTACCAATTTCGAGGAAACGAACGGCACCCACATTGTCGCGGGCAGGCATCACTTTTCCGGCATTGTAACGGCTTGGAGCAAACGGAATATCTAGCACTCCGGCTTCAAAAGCGGCAACTGTACCAACAGCGTAATCTCCTTTTCCCAGTTCTTCCACTTTATTCAAAATGCAACGCATCTCTTTCATGATAATTTCGCTTTCAGCCACAACAGCAGGAATTGAGCGGAAATCCTGATCTTTCAGCATGGAAACCAACTGTTTCGTTGCACGCAATCCGGCAGCATTGGCTTCTTTGGTGGGAACACCCATCGCTTCGTGCGGCGTTTTTACGATTACTTTCGTGGCTTTTGCCAATACGGCAGCAGCCGCACCCCAAGAAATCACACCGAAAGCTTTGGCTTCATCCTGTGGAAATCCACCCATCCATTGGTGGAAAACGGTGGTAACGCGTACATCGTGAAAGCCAAACTTATCGAGATACTCACGTGTGAGAATATTGAGTGAGCGAATGGCGGCAACGTCCTGAATAAGGTTTCCGCATTGTCCGTAGCCCACCGTAACGTCTTTTACGCCTTGCGTAGCAGCCAATAATGTCTCAATAATAGCGACTGAATTGGAAATACAAGGCGAAATAAGCGTTCCGGTAAGCGGACCGAACGGCTCGCGGTTGATGGAAACACCGGCTTCTTCATACAGTCCGACAAGGCGGTCAGTATATTGCCAGTGTGCGATGGTTTTCTCAATGGAGTGAGCTTTGGAATAAGGAATATTGTATGAAATGCCACCGCCTTCGTACGATGTAAAACCACCTGCGATGGAGAGTTCGGTAAGCAAGCGTGCATCGGGCGTTCCGTGGCGCACCTGTACGGGACTTTTAACTGCCGAAGTTACTTTTCGGCAAATATCAACGCCGTAGTTTACAATTGGAAAGCCGTTCAGCATAGAACGTCCGGTTTCCTTACTTTTTTCAATTCCGGTTTCGGCTTCGTTGTAACGATTGAGACGCGTGTAGCTGTCAACGGTAGTGGGGAGCAAGTCGGCTTCGCCTTCGGTTTCGAGAAAGCGGAGCAACTCAATATGCTCTTCGTAAAGCGCTACGCCGGCGCGTGGCTGAATAAGCGTAATGCCATCGGCAACAGCTTTGGATAGCTTTTCACCAAAGCGTTTTTCATTGGGAATGGACTTTTGGTATGCAACGGCTTCGTCGAAATCAACACCTTTTCCGGTGTGCCAATGACCAAGAATTTCCTTGCGCTCGGCAAAGAAAACATCGTCTGAAAGTTTTTGGTTTTTAATTTGCATCAGATTGGTTATTTATTCAATTTTTCATGAATTATTTTATTTCTTTTTTCATTATTTCCAGCGCCAATTCGGGATAAACCGCGCTGAGCAAGCCCATAGAGGCAAAGATATATTTTTTATCGATTAAATAATCGGGATTTTTAGGTTTGGCGTACACAAAATCACCGGCTTGAAGTTTGGCACCTTCCAAAATGTTTTGCGGATTTTCAGCATTTATAATTGCTCCTCCAATTCCAATAATGAACGGCACGGCCGACAAATCTTTTCCGTTTAGCGAGAATACTTGTCCGAAAGGTGTGTAAGCCGGTTGATAGATGCCAGCGTGACGTTCCACGGCAATTTTCACGGCACTTCGAGCCAATGCTTCTTCCACTTTTTGTTCAACGGAATTTGGATTTGCCAAGGTATCAGGATTGTTACAGCAAGCTTTTACCCAATCAGAAATTTCTGACGATTGAACGCCTATTTCCTCCGAAAGAACATCTAAATCCAGTTCATCTGCCAACGATGAAAGGCTGTAACGCATTCCCAAATCGCCTTCCACGGTGCGTTTACTCACAGGTTCGGGTAAACCTTTAATAATGACATTTTCCAAGGTAGGTTTTCCGTCGGAAATGGAATAAACATCCGTTGTGGCACCTCCGATATCCACCGCAAGCAAATCGCCAATTCCATCGGCCGATTTTGTTCCTTTGCTCAGTAATTCGCAGGCATTAAGTACTGCCAACGGCGTAGGAATAATGTCTGTTTTGCACATTTGCTGAATGCGGTTCAATCCTTTTGCTTCGATGATGCGGCTGATAAAGAGTTCTTTGATTTTTTGCTTGGCGGGAGCGATGTTGAGTTTGTTGAACTCGGGCATCACGTTTTCCGTAATTTCGAATGATTTTCCCGATGCTTCAAAAATCTCTTTCAGTTCAAACGAAGCACTTTTATTTCCGGCGGCAATTATCGTAAACGGACGATCAATTTGACATAATCGACGTGCATTGGCAAGGATAACTTCTTTGTTTCCACCGTCAGTTCCTCCGCTCAGCAGTACCAAGTCAGGATTTATTTTAAAAATTTCTGTCTGTTCAGCTTCCGATATTTCGAAGGAATAGGTTTTCACCACTTTGGCTCCGGCGCTGGCAGCAGCTAATTTCGCCGCTTTGGCGGTGAGCTCGGGAACCAGTCCCAATGCTACCATCTTCAAGCCGCCAGCTGCACTGCTGCAACACAGCAACTCATCATAATTAAACTTCCCGATTTGCTGCTCCAACTTGGAATAGGCAGCCATAAATCCCTCTACCACATCGGTTTCGATGGTGGTAAAAGCGGCAGAAGTTGCAAGAATTTTCTTTGCAACAGTGTCAATAGCCGTCAATTTGGTGTAGGTGCTTCCTATATCAGCTGTGAGAATGTTCATTTTGATACTTTGCGGTTTCCGAAAGAAAGTGCGAATAAATTATAAACCAAGAATTTCTTCCAAATCGGCAATACTGGTTTCAACGGCAGTTCCTGGAGGATAAACGCGGGTGAAGCCCATATCGAGGAACCGTTTTTCAACGTCTTCGAAGTTTTGTTTTCCCACAACAAGGTTGCCGCCTGCCAAAAGAGGGATGTTTTTAAGTCCGGCTTCATCGCATTTTTCGCGCAGTCCGCTGCAATCGATTTCTCCGTGACCGTAGAGCGATGATACCAAAATGGCGTCCGCGTTTGTTTCAATGGCAGCTTCAATGTATTCTTCCTGCGCTACCATTACGCCTAAATTGATTACCTTAAATCCAGCTTGCTCCAAAGCATAAGCGAGAATTTTATTTCCCACCGCGTGAACATCGGCACCAATTACGCCGGTTACAATTGTTTTTCCGTTCATATAGCATTATCATTAATTGTCGTACAAATTTAGGAAGATTAACCTCAATAAAAAAATAAAATGACAGATAAATCCCTTGTTTTTCGAAAATATTTGACATTTTGTCAATTTGAAAACATCAATTTTTAATATGTAAATTATTGCTCTGTTTTTCGAACAAAAACTAAATAATACCGTGCAATATCAACTAATTTAATAGTCGTTAGAATTAATCATTCGGGATTTTTTTAGAAGGGAATTGTTACAACAAAAAAACAGAGAAAATCTTATACGTTTTCTCTGGTTTTTGTATTTATTCGATGAACAATCCGGTTTCGCACATCAATAAGTTTATAAAGCATGCTCGATTGCTCTAATTTGGCAACCAATAAACTGTTGAAACGAAGCTTGTGAATGTATTTAATCAGATTGGAATACCATTTTAAGGCAAAACTTCTGCTGAAAAATTGCAGTAAAATGAAAATTAACGTCATTCCCCAATTTGGAGAAATCGTATTGTTGAAAATAACTGCTTGGATCAAGTAAAAAATCGGAAACAAGAAAATACCCAAAGCATAATGAATGGAGCTGTGGAAGCCTTCATATTCTACGGTAATCAATTTTCTAATCCAGACAGGCAGAAAAGTGGGGAGTGCATTTGTGATAAATCCGAAAAGGAAAACCGGAAATGTAATTAATAGCGAAATAAATCGTGCGAAGCTTGTATCTTCTGATTTTGATTGATTGAAAATGGATGTTTTGAAATGCAGTTTTTTTAGCAAACTATTGTAGCTTTCGCTCAATCTGCTTAGCTCCTGCATCAATTCCGGGTCATTTTTCTCAATCTCAATTAATTTCTTAGCAGTTTCTTGCTTCAGTTTGAAGCGTTCAAAATTATGATCTTTCTGCTTGTCCTCTCCAATGTATTCTTCAGCAACAGTTTCAGTGATTGTTTCAAAAGCATCGTAATATTCCGAAGTCGCCAAATCTCGCGTCAAATTAGACAATCTGCTTCTGAGTTCTTCCTTGATTTCATTGACTGCAATAGGAGCATTTTCGTTAAATTGCTCCATATAATCCTGGATTTCAATTGGTTTGCCGATATTGGTAATCAGCGTTTTCCCGGATTTTACAAGGTCAGACATATCAATTCCGAATGGAATGATTTTCACTTTCCTTTCGTCGCCAAACTCTTTCTGAGCCTCAAAAGCAATTCTGAAAATCCCTTTTACCAAGGGTCTGATTTTGCGTTCTTCGCCTTGTCCGCCTTCAGGCATGATGCAAATTGCATGTCCAAAGCGCAAAACATTGATGGCGTCATAGAACGTTTTATTGTTTTTTTCCAGATTTTCAAAGCCATCACGCATGCGGAATGCAGGCATTATTTTCGCAAAATTCATCAGTTTTGCAACCTTTTTATTCGCAAAGAAATCTGCTCGAGCCAGATAAACCACTGCTTTTCTGTGCGGCATAATGGATGAAACTGCCAGCGCGTCCATCAATGCGTTCAGGTGATTGGGTGCAAAAATAACGGCTGAATTGTCTGTGGGTAGGTTTTCTTTTCCTTTGATAATAATCTCACCGTAGAATCTCCGAAAGCAGAAAAGCATATACTCTCTTGCCAAAGTATATGAAAAAGTATATTCGAAGATTTTTCCCATTTTGTGTGATGTTTGTGCAAATTTAGCAAAAAAATCAGTTTCGAGGAAGATTTCCACGAGAGAATTCTCGGAAGTTTCGTTTTTTGAACTCTTTCTAAAAGTCAATTAGTAAAAATTTCATACCTTTGAAATCTAAATTTTCATGCGTATGAACAATAGAAAAATAGCTTTCACAACTGTATTTGTTGGGATTTTCCTTTTTGGAGTTTCCATGGTGATGATTGGCTCAGCATTGCCGATGCTGAAAGAGAAGTTTGGTATGAGCGAAATTGAAGCCGGTGGATTGTTCTCCATTCTCCCAATTGGGTTGTTGATTGGCTCAGTTACTTTCGGCCCAATTGCCGATAAATACGGCTATCGCTGGGTTTTGTCGCTCGCCGCACTGTTTCTATCTTTAGGTTTTTTTGGAATTGCACATGCTGCTTCTGTCAATTTGCTTCGTATCTGTATTTTGTTTTTTGGAATAGGTGGTGGAGTAATTAATGGTGCTTCCAGTGCATTGGTTTCCGATTTAAGCGAAGCCAAAAACAAAATACTAAACTTGAATTGGTTGGGCGCATTTTTTGGATTGGGTGCATTTTGTATGCCGTTTGCATTAAGTGTAATCGATAAATCGCATTATTCTACTGTGATTGACATTGCAAGTGTACTGAGCTTGTTGGTTGCCGTGCTATTTGCTATCATTTCTTATCCGGTAATGGTGCAAAAGGATAAAATTTCATTTCGACTGGTTCCGATTTTTCTGAAAAACAAGCTTTTTATGGCGATATGTTTCTTCTTGTTTTTTCAGTCCGCATTCGAGGCTTTGGTCAATAATTGGTCAGTATCCTATTTTATAAATTCGAATAATTTTACACAAGAAAATGCGCTTTTGGCTCTATCATTTTCGGTTTTGGGAATGATAGTTATGCGAGTATTGACCGGAAGTGTTTTGAAAAAGATGCAACATTATCACCTAATTACTATGGCATTAGTGATGCTAAGTTTAGGTTTTGTTGCTTTGATTACTTCTTCTAATTTTGTGGTAAATTCTGTCGGAATGTTTTTGCTGGGAGCAGGTTTAGCACCTGGATTTCCGGTTTTGCTTGGATTGGCTGGTGAAATGTTCAAAGAAGTCTCCGCAACCTCATTTAGTTTTGCCATGTTGATTGCGCTTATCGGAAATACGATTATCAATTATTCAACCGGACTTCTTACGCAGCGATTTGGGATGCAGGTTTATCCTTATGTGATTTTAGGTGAAATCGTTTTTATGGCTTTCATTTTTTTATTAATCAGACGTTTTGAAATAAATAATAAACAAAAATAACTATGAATAAACTAGGTAAAACATTCATTAAATCGGCACAAGTTCTTATTCTTTTTGGAATAATTCTGAGTTTTTCGTCGTGTGTGATTTTGAGAAAAAACGTAAGCAAAAAGGAAACAAAAGTAAAGATTGAAACTACTGAAGGTGAGATTATTGTAAAACTGTACAATGAAACGCCTTTGCACAGAGACAATTTCGTTAAATTGGTTAAAGAAAAATTCTATGATGGTGTGCTTTTTCATCGTGTGATTGCGGACTTTATGATTCAGGGTGGCGATCCCGATTCGAAAACTGCTGCAAAAGGTGCTATGCTGGGTAATGGAGATCTTGGTTACACAATTCCGGCAGAAATAAAAACTCCGACCATTTATCATAAAAAAGGTGCTTTGGCTGCTGCTCGTGAAGGCGATAATGTAAATCCACAGAAAGCATCCTCAGCCTGCCAGTTTTACATTGTGGAAGGCCGAACTTTTACGGATGTCCAGCTTGACAATATGCAGGCAGGAAAACTGGCTCGTAGTTCAACAAGTAGCAATGATTCAATCTATAAATTTAGTGATAAGGCACGCGCAGATTACCAAACAATTGGAGGAACTCCACATTTGGATGGAAATTATACCGTGTTTGGAGAAGTATTGGAAGGTATGGAGGTTGTTGATAAGATTTCAGTTGTAAAAACCGATAGAAATGACCGACCAGAAAAAGATGTGAAGGTAATTCGGATGCGGATTGTAAGATAAAAGACAATAAACAAAAAATCAGCAAACTAATGTTTGCTGATTTTTTTATGAAGTGATATATTATTTATTCTTGAGGAAATTAATAATTGACTTTCGTTGTTCAAAAATGTAAGAGGCGAGTAATCCGGCAGCAATTCCGATTAAAAGTCCATAAATAAAAATCTTCATTTTTGAATTAACTGGACCATAAATAGAGAAACCATCCGTTAAGAAAACTGGAGTTTTTGCAATATTTAAGAAGCGCTCGTTAATTTCTTTAGTGCCTATTAAGCTTATTACATCTTCGTAAATTAAAGGTTTCTTTTGTTCTCCAACAATTAAACTGTTATTGTTAAGATTAAGTGATTTGTTATTTAGGTCTTGAAAATAACTAATATTCGCCAAACTGTCAATTCGTTTAATTTCTGCTTTTGCAAATTCAACTCTAGCTTCATACCCTTTTCTTCTGGCTTCAAATTCTCTGATAAGCCGTGGGTTCGCGTTGATATAATCTAGCAGTGCCTTTTCTAGTGTTGCTATTTGATTTGGATTTCTCGTTTCAATCTGAAGATAAATACGATCGGATAAGACAACATTCATCGTATCTGAAAGCGAATGCTGATTCTTAAAGTCAACTAAATCAGGCATATCGTCTTTTATATAATCGATGATATTGAAATACTTAATCGCCACAATTTCACTCGTTACACTGTCTGGAATGTTCAATTTTGATGCTAAAGACAATTCCTTATTATTCATCGGACTAACTTTTAGCTTGTCAATGATGTCTTTAACAATGTGTGAGTTTGAATTACTTACATAAAGCGTGGTTTCTGCCATGTAAGTTTGCTTGGAATCTTGTGCAAAATAGATTGCGCCGGCAATTCCTAAAGCCAGGCAAAGCAAAAATACTATCCAATGTTTAACAGAAATTTGCAACAATCTTCCGGTGAAAATGACAATTTTCCGGATCAGATCATAAATCCATTTAAAAACGACATTAATTATTTGAACTAAATTCAATTCTTTCGGGTCAGTGTTTTCCATACCTTAGTGAATTTATTGTTATTTCATTAAAATAAATCAGATTTCGGTTCAAAGTTTGATTATTAAAATCCTTGTTTTTACAAAGTTAATCAAATATATTTATTAAAAAACCAAATTATATCTAAATTCTAACGTAATAAATTGAGAATTAGTATTTGTAAGAGATGATTTCAATGAATAAATAAATAAAAAAGCCAACTAATTTTTTGGAAAAGTTGGCTTAATATTTCTATGAAAATTTTATTAATTCTGTCCAAATGAACCACCAATAATATCAAGCAACTCGTTGGTAATAGCTTGCTGACGAGATTTGTTATATTGAAGGTTCAGTTCTTGCAATAAGTCGTCCGCATTATCCGTAGCAATTTGCATAGCAATAGTGCGTGCTGCGTGTTCCGAAGCAGCCGAATCGAGTAGGGCAGTATATAATTTTAAGCGAATAACTTTCGGAATTAGTTCGCTCATAATGTCAGGTCTGTTCGGTTCTACCAAATAATTTTGATGATGTCCGGCGTGACTTTCTGTATCAAGTTTAAGTTTGATTGGCAAGAATGCTTCAGACACCAAAACCTGCGAACTTTTGCTTTTGAAATGGTGATAAATAAAATCTACACGGTCTATTTCATTTTTTCGGAACATTTCCATCAGCCTGTTAGCCAGAGCTTGCGAGTCTTTGTAGTTGGGTTTGTCGGCCATTTCCTCAAAGCTTTCTTCTACTTTGAAACCCATTTTCTTCACTGCTTGAGCCACTTTTTTCCCTATTGGGAAAATTAGCACATTCTCTTTTCCCAATTGATTGTACGCGTCAATCGAACTACTTAACCTTTTGCTTACGTTTGAGTTGAAGCTTCCGCACAAACTTGAATTAGAAGAAAAAGCTACAATTGCAACACGTTTCACTTCTCGTAGTTCGGCATAGATGGACGTAGTTTCCTCTTCCGCACTCAAGAAATTATTCAAAATATGTGTCAATTTTTGCTCATAAGGATAGAAACTTTCAATCTGCTTTTGTGCTTTTCGCAGTTTGGCAGACGAAACCATTTTCATCGCAGATGTGATTTTCTGCGTTGATTTGACGGATTGTATCCTCGATTTTATTTCTTTTAAAGAAGCCATTTTTAAGATTTTAGACTAACAGACGATAGACTTTTAGACCATTAGACCTTCAATAACTATAAACATTTAACTCAAAACTCGATATTCAGAACTAGTAAACTAAATTCTTTTTGCTACATCTTCTGCTACGCTTTTCAAAATAGCCGTAACATTATCATCAATCACACCTTTTTTGATTACATCCAGTACGTCTTGTTGGTGCAGCATTTCAAGCGTATTCAAGAATTCTTTCTCAAAATCATCCACTTTATCCACCGAAACTTTTGACAAAAGACCTTGCGTACCGCAATAAAGCACAGCAACTTGTTTCTCTACCGGCATCGGATTGTGAAGCGGCTGTACAAGTAATTTGGTGTTTTTCTGCCCTTTGTCAATAGTCATAGCCGTAACCGGATCCATATCGCTGCCGAATTTGGTAAATGCTTCCAACTCACGGAATTGTGCTTGGTCAATTTTTAGCGTTCCAGCCACTTTTTTCATCGCTTTAATCTGTGCATTTCCACCTACACGAGATACGGAAATACCCACATTCACCGCGGGACGGTTACCTTGGTTGAATAAATCGGTGTCCAGGAAAATCTGACCATCAGTAATGGATATAACGTTCGTAGGGATGTAAGCAGACACGTCACCTGCTTGAGTTTCAATCATTGGCAAAGCCGTAAGCGAACCACCACCTTTTACTTTTCCTTTCAGGCTTTCAGGCAGGTCATTCATTTGCTCGGCAACTTCCTGTTGGTTAATGATTTTTGCCGCTCTTTCAAGTAGGCGAGAGTGCAGGTAGAAAATATCACCCGGATAAGCCTCACGTCCTGAAGGACGACGCAAAATCAACGAAACCTCACGGTACGCAACCGCTTGTTTTGAAAGGTCGTCATAAATTACCAATGCGTGGCGACCGGTATCGCGGAAATATTCGCCAATAGCTGCGCCTGCAAAAGGTGCGTAATACTGTAATGCCGCAGGGTCAGAAGCGTTGGCTGCAACTACAATGGTGTAATCCATCGCGTTGTGTTCACGAAGCGTTTGAACAATATTTGCTACCGTTGAACCTTTTTGTCCGATTGCCACATAAATACAATAAACCGGATCGCCTTCGTCAAAGTTGCGGCGTTGGTTGATGATTGTATCTATCGCAATGCTCGTTTTTCCGGTTTGGCGGTCGCCAATGATAAGCTCACGCTGTCCACGACCAATTGGTATCATCGCGTCAATGGCTTTCAATCCCGTTTGTAGCGGTTGGTTTACAGGCTGACGGTAAATTACTCCCGGTGCTTTTCTTTCCAAAGGCATTTCCAGAAGCTCTCCACTCACTTTTCCTCTTCCATCCAATGCTTCACCCAGCGGATTGATAACACGTCCGAGCATGCCTTCGCCAACAAAAATAGATGCTACGCGTTTGGTACGTTTTACAGTGTCGCCCTCTTTAATTTTACTGGAAGGTCCGAGCAAAACAGCTCCCACGTTGTCTGCTTCAAGGTTCATCACGATGGCTTGAATTCCATTTTCAAATTCAAGCAATTCGTTGGCTTCAGCATTTTGCAAGCCGTAAATACGAACTACACCATCACTAACTTGCAGCACAGTTCCTATTTCGTCAAACTGAACTCCGGTGTTAATTCCTTGAAGTTGCAAACGCAAAACTTCGGAAACTTCGCTAACTTTAATTTTATCTGACATATTCTTTCAAAAGTATATATTGTCCTGCGGGACTTAAAATATTCGATTACATTTTTATCAATCGCTGATTGAATTCGCCTGATTTAAGCAGGTAAATTCCATTGGGCAAATGCTTGATTTGAATGTTTTTATCAGTTGTTTTTATCAATAAATTTCCTGTTATAGAATAAATTTCTACAGGAATATTTGTTTCGCCATTAATTGTAATATATGAACTTGCCGGATTTGGAAAAACCGATAATTTTTGCTCATTTGTCAATTTTACAGACGTTGTAATATCAATCGTTTGTGTCGCTGTTGCGCTGTTATATCTTTCATCACCATCTTGTAATGCCTTGATGGTGCAAGTTCCAACGGATTTTATATGCAAAACTCCATCAACTACTTCAGCTACATTTGTGTCGGATGAAGTGAAGCGAACCGGAAGTTCAGATGTTGAAACTGCTTTCAGTTCAACGGTTTTATTTACCGCCAATGCCGACTGTGCAATTGGCTCAAAACTAATGGTTTGATCCGCTTTTTCAATGGTCAAATGATGATAACGTGTTACTGCAGCTCCAAATTCTTCGTTTCCATTTTGCGTAGCAGTGATTTCCACATATCCGGCTTTCTGCATTTGTACTTGATTACCTACAATATCTGCCACTGTTGGATCGGATGAAGTCAAAGTTACATCCAAATTTCTGTCCGAAACAGCTTGTGGATTATACAGCGTAGGGCTGTATTTTACTGTTGCCTCTTCCGGAAGAGAAATTTCTTGTCCAAAAATACGTAAATCCCAGATGGAATAGCACCAAATAGCAGTTCCTACCTGCGTTCCCACTGTGCATTTCAGTCTTAAATATCTTGCATTTGCATCAAGCTCTTTTACTACTTGTATTGCGTGATTGCTCACAACTTGCAAGGTCTGATCGCTGAAACTTTTGATGGTTTCCCAATTTTCATTATCGTTAGAAACTTGAATTTCAAACGATTTTGCATAACTGTCTTCCCAGTCAATATGAATGCTCGAAATTGCAGTTTCTTTTCCTAAATCTACGGTCAAATATCCCGGATTAATCGGTTTTCCAGACCAACGTGTGGTTGGATTTCCATCCGTAGCAAAACTTGCCGGATTATGATCTGCAACTTCCAATTCTGTTGATGTAGTTTCTTTATTACGAGCCAAGTTGTTTCTGTATTCAGATTGACCTCTTTTGATAGTATTCAGCAAAGAATATTTACCTCTTATGTCGCAGCCAATATGCCAAATCATCACGCCACCGCACTCATTCTCACTGAGTAAAGTCTTTGTCAAAATAGTTGGAATACTATTATAATATTTTTGTCCTACATTGTCCAGATAAGCGTAACTTTCATTCAGTTTTACCATCTGTGCAAATGTAAAATCTCTATACGAATTCAATGGAACTTCGTCAAAATCCCAACCGTAAAATGGCAATCCAAGAATGATTTTTTCTTTAGGAATTCCTTTAGAATTTGCCCAATAATTAATTCCATCAACTGCTAGTTTTATTGAAGAATGCTGTCCGGGTCTGTTCAAATTCCAGTTTCCGGTAGCATCATAAGTCATTATGTTGATAAAATCAAACTTGCTCAGCACATCCGAAGTCATTGCTGCAAAACTGTAAGTTCCGGGTAATGCCGTTGTAAGCAAAAGGCCGTTTTCTTTCAGTTTTTGAGAAAGTTTGCTCACGTAAGGTGCATAATTCGCTCCTAATTTTGCAAAAAATCCATCGTGCTCGATATCAAGGTCAATGCCATCATAACCATATTCCAGTAGCAATGCAATTGTTTTGTCAATAAAGTTATCGACATTCGCTGGCTGCATATATTTTGCCCAAATATCCTGAATTTCAGCGGTAGCACCGCCACCTGCTACAGAAAGCAAAACTTTCACTCCTTGCTTCTTTATTTCTGCGATGGGCGTTTTAAGTGCTTCGTGGTTATATGTTACCATATTTCCTGCAGCATCCGGATTGGCAAAGGCGATGTTCAAATGCGTTAATTTGCTTATATCGTTGTTTGCCAGATTATTCCAGGAATTATTTGCAAAATACCCAACTACCAGTTTTTCCTGCGCTTGTGTGAAGGCACAGAAACTAATAAACAGAAATAATGTGAATAAGATTTTTTTCATAATATCGTAGTTTTTAGATTTTAAGGCAAATATTGGAAATTTATTTTCAGTAAAAAATCAGACTATTCTCCGATTTCGTTCGATAAACTCATTTTTGATTTGTTTCAGTTGCCCGGAAATGCTGGCATCCCAGCGAACGCCTTCCACTTCCAATTTGAAACCACCTAAAATCTCGGAATCTACTTCTTTTTCAAGTTCTAATGTGCCACCAACACTGTCGGTAATCAGCTTAATCAATCGTTTTTCAGTTTCTTCATTTACTTTGAATGCCGTAATCAACTTTCCATAACGGATGTTTTTCTGTTCACGGTATAAATCGATGAACTTTAGCATGATGTTTTGAACCTGCGCTTCACGTTTGTTTTTCAACAAAAGATCTGTAAATTCCTCAAACGTTTTGCCGGGTTTTCCTCCGGCAGCATTCAGGATTAATTTACGTTTCTCGGTTTCAGTCATCACCGGATTTTCAAGCACAAGGCGTAGTTCACTCATTTTTGAGAACATGAGCGTCAAAAGTTTGGCTTCACCATATACTTTTTCCACGGAATTTGTGTCTTTGGCAAATTCCATCAAAGCTGTGGCATATCGTACAGAAATAAGTCCGGTATTCATTTTTTATATATAAACAAAGTAAACGAGTTGAAAGCGAACGTTATCCGCACTCAATCAACAAGTTGGCTAACTATTGAATCAGCCTGATTACGATTTTGGAATATTCATCTCGTCAAGCAGACGATCAATCATATTCATTTGCTCTTTTTCCTTATCCAGCGAACTGCGAAGCACTTTTTCAGCAATATCAACTGATAGCATAGCCACTTCACGTCTGATTTGACGGATGGCATCCTCTTTTTCCAGGTTGATTTGCTCGCGAGCGTTCTCAATTAGTTTGGCAGCTTCATCTCCTGCTTTTTCTTTGGCAGCATCCACTATCATATCTCGGGATTTTGCTGCTGCAGCTAATATATTGGCTTGTTCTAATTTCGCCTGCTCAAGCAGTTTTTCGCTTTCGGCCTTTACGTTAGCCAGCTGATCGCGAGCTTCTTTGGCAGCCAAAAGCGAATCATCGATGTACTTATTCCGCGATTCAACGCCTTTCAGGATTACCGGCCAAGCAAACTTAGCAAGCACAAAAAAGACGATCGCGAATGGAATAGTCATCCAAAAGATCAAACCAATGTCAGGCGTGAATAATTCCATATTATTTTATAAAAATGGCTAAAGCACAAACAATAACTGCAAGGAAAGCAACCCCCTCGATAAGTGCAGCAATAACGATCATATTTGAACGAATATCACCAGCAGCTTCAGGCTGACGAGCAATTGCATCCATAGCTTGACCACCAATTCTACCGATGCCAAGACCGGCTCCAATTACTGCGATACTTGCGCCTAATGCAGCACCGAAATTTGCTAAACCGGCAGAAGCGGCAACTTGTAATAAAATGCTTAGTAACATAAATTCTTTCTTTTAATTGTTTATAAAATTGTTGTTTTAATAATTTCTTTTTAATGTCCCGATGCTCAATTAATGAGCTTTGTGAGCGTGATGCTCCGGTCTGGCCATTCCAATGAAAATGGCTGATAATATGGTAAATACGAATGCCTGGATGAATGCCACAAGCACTTCGAGGAAAAACATAAAAATAGCAAATGCCACTGACACAAACGAAACTCCAAGTGCGGCTCCAGATCCCATAATGTTATAGAAAATGAAAATCAAGCCCATAAGCACGAGGATAATCATGTGTCCGGCCAAAATGTTTGCAAAAAGACGAATGGTCAATGCAAAAGGCTTGGTCAGCATTCCGATAAATTCTATAAATTGCATCAACGGGAAAACAGGTGTTTTAAGAAAAACGGGAACGTCCGGCCAGAAAATCTCTTTCCAGTACTCTTTATTTCCAAAAATATTTGTAATTAAGAATGTGAATAATGCCAATACGAGCGTTACAGCAATGTTTCCTGTCACGTTGGCACCTCCAGGGAAAAATGGAATTAATCCGAAAAGATTATTGAAGAAAATAAAGTAGAAAACAGTCAGCAGATAAGGTGCAAACTTTTGATGACCATTCGGAATACTTGGTTTTATTACGTCGTCATAAATAAACATTGTCAGCTGCTCGATAGCTCCACCGGTTCCTTTCATGGAACGCAACGAATCTTTCTTGTACTTACCGGCAATGCTTAAGAAAATGAAGATAATAAGTAAACTTGCAATCAGAATAGATGCAGCGTTTTTTGTCAGTGAAATATCAAAAGGACGAACTTCTTCTCCGGCAGAATTTTTCTTTACTACTTTTCCTTTGAATTTTTCATCTTTGGAATAGTAAAAACCCTTGTGTTCGTGTCCGTGAGCCAGTTTTTGGGTGGAAAAAGAATGCCAGCCACGCTCATCTTTCACGATGATAAGCAACGGAATGGATACGTGTTTTTCACCGAGTGTAACGATATGCCAATCATAAGAATCCAGGACGTGAGAAAAAATCATCTCTTTGATGTCAAATGATTTTTTTTCTGGCTCTTCTGCACGTAATGTTCCTGCGCCCAGCGTAAAAACCAGTAGCAAAACAAGCACAAAATGTGGTTTAATCTTAAACGGCATAAATCTATTTCAATCTTAATTAATAATCTTTCTTATTCAGCATCAGCATTATTTGTGTTTCAAAAAATGAAAACTCCAATGCAAAAACGACATACAATACTGCCAGTGGTATGATATGCTCTCTATCAATGAGAATATTTATAATCAATGCTACGGCAATTAAACTGATAAAAAACACTCGAATTCCTAAAATACTTCCAATGGATAAATCTTTTTTATCAGCAGTGTATTTCTTTGTAATCAAGCCAAGTACAAGTGTCAACAGCAGAAAAAACAGTGGTAAAATCCAGAAATTCACCGGAAAATACTTCATGTCAGTCATCACAAAAAACAAATAAGCTATCAGTGTCATCGCCACAAAGCTTCCTGCCATGATCCAAATCCAGCGCATCGCTTTATTCATCGTCCAATTCTATTGCAATGGATACATTATTGTCGCTCACTTCCACAAATCCGCCTCCTGAATTGACGTTAATGTCATTTCCATCCACTCGATAAGTAATAATTCCTTTTTCCAGACTTGAAATTATCGGAGCGTGGTGTTCAAGAATAGTAAAACGCCCTTTCGTTCCGGGGACAGTAACTAAACTTACTTCGCCCGAAAAAACAATCTGTTCCGGTGTTACAATTTCAAGTTTCATCTTTTGTAATTAATCCAATCTGTATTTTTGGTTTATTATTTCTGAGTATAGAAATTTACATTTTCGCCTGCTCAAGCAGTTTTTTACCTTTTTCTATCGCTTCGTCTATCACACCCACATTAAGGAATGCCATTTCAGGATATTCGTCCAGTTCACCATCCAAAATCATCTTAAATCCACGAATTGTTTCTTCAATTGGCACCATCACGCCCGGAATGCCTGTAAACTGTGCTGCCATGTAGAATGGTTGCGACAAGAAACGCTGTACTTTACGAGCACGGTTTACGGTAATTTTGTCCTCATCGGAAAGCTCTTCCATACCCAAAATGGAAATAATATCTTGTAGCTCTTTGTTACGTTGAAGGATTTGTTTTACACGCTGAGCTGTGTTGTAGTGGTCTTCGCCGATGATTTCCGGATTAAGAATTCGTGAAGTTGAATCCAGCGGATCCACAGCCGGGAAAATTCCCAACTCTGCAATTTTACGGCTTAACACCGTCGTAGCATCCAAGTGCGAGAAAGTAGTAGCCGGAGCAGGGTCAGTCAAGTCATCTGCTGGTACGTAAACCGCTTGTACAGAAGTAATAGAACCGTATTTTGTAGAAGTAATACGCTCTTGCATCACACCCATTTCGGTAGAAAGCGTAGGCTGATAACCTACTGCAGAAGGCATACGACCAAGAAGTGCGGAAACCTCAGAACCAGCCTGTGTAAAACGGAAAATATTATCGATAAAGAAAAGAATGTCGTTTCCTTTTTTGTCTTCGCCAACTCCGTCGCGGAAAGATTCTGCAACTGTAAGACCAGACAAAGCTACGGAAGAACGTGCGCCGGGAGGCTCATTCATCTGACCAAACACCAGAGTAGCTTGAGATTTGGCAACTTCGTCGTAATCCACTTTGGATAAATCCCAATTGCCTTCGTCCATGCTTTTCTTAAATTCCTCACCGTAACGAATTACGCCCGATTCTATCATCTCACGAAGCAAGTCATTACCTTCACGGGTACGCTCACCAACTCCAGCAAACACGGAGAAACCGCTGTGACCTTTGGCAATATTATTGATTAATTCCTGAATAAGCACCGTTTTTCCAACTCCGGCACCACCGAAAAGCCCGATTTTTCCACCTTTTGCATAAGGTTCAATCAAGTCGATTACTTTAATTCCGGTAAAAAGCACTTCGGTTGTAGTTGAAAGGTCTTCAAATTTGGGCGGCTCGCGGTGAATAGGGTAGGCTCCTTCACGTTCAAGGTCTTTCATACCGTCAATCGATTCGCCGATTACGTTCATCAAACGACCTTTTACCTGCTCTCCAACCGGCATGGTGATTGGGCTTCCAAGAGTTTTTACCTCCAGTCCACGTCTCAATCCATCAGTAGAATCCATCGCCACGGCACGAACTGTGTTTTCGCCAATGTGTTGTTGAACTTCTACTACCAATTGCCTGCCATCACCTCTGTCAATGTACAATGCATCATGAATGGCCGGTAATTTGGCTTCATCACTTACACTTAAGTTAAAATATACGTCCACAACCGGACCGATAATTTGCGAGATGCGACCTACTGCCTCTGACATACTTATTCAGTTTTAAATTATACGAATTAATCTGCAAAAATATAAAAAAACGTTGATAAAAAAAACAATTTTTGAAATTATGGAAATTTTCAAAACAAAAAAATACTGCTTTAAAGAAAGCAGTATTTCTATTTTGTTTGCAGAGAAAATTACAGTAAGCTATTTGGATCTAATCTGTCTTTTTCTATATCAAGGAAATATTTGTATGTTCCAACTTTTAACTCAGCACAAGCATCGTAATCACACACAATGATGCCTTTCGGGTGCATTTGTAGAGCACTGATAGTCCACATGTGGTTAATTGGCTCTTCTACAGCATGACGAAGTGCGCGTGCTTTTCCGGCTCCATTTACTATGATTACAACTTCTTTAGCATCCAAAACTGTACCTACACCAACTGTGATAGCTGTTTTTGGAACTTTATTTACGTCATTGTCAAAGAAACGAGAGTTGGCAATCATCGTGTCAGTAGTCAGCGTTTTCTCACGAGTACGAGAATTAAGCGATGAAGCAGGCTCATTAAATGCAATGTGTCCATCCGAACCGATACCGCCCAGGAATAAATCCACTCCGCCAACTTCTTTCATTTTAGCTTCGTAAGCCGCACATTCGGCTTCCAGATCAGCTACAGATCCGTCAAGGATATGTGCATTTTCCGGTTTAATATCAATGTGGCTGAAGAAATTTGTCCACATAAATGTGTAGTAACTTTGTGGGTGCTCTTTGGGTAATCCTACATATTCATCCATATTGAATGTAATCACATTCTGAAAAGAAATCACACCTTCTTTATGCAGTTTAATAAGATGTTTGTACGTACCAAGTGGCGAAGAGCCGGTTGGCAAGCCAAGTACAAAAGGTTTTTCACTTGTAGGATTGGCAGCAATAAGCTTTGATGCAATATAATTTGCAGCCCATTCGGATACGTTTTGATAGTCCGGTTGAATAATTAGTCTCATTTTTATCTGTTTTGAAATTAAAGTGCAAAAATACATTTTTATTTTCGATTTTCATAATATTATCTAGTGGAAAACAGTTTGACTTTTCGATCATTCTCAAATGAAATTCTCTAATATTTTTCAAAAAAATCTAAAAATAGCTAAGAAGTGTCATTTCTATTGCAAATAAAAAAAAACTCGTATATTTGCGGTGCAATTGTTTTATTATATTTAACTTAATTTTATTACACAATGTCAGTAAACAAAGCAATTTTAGTAGGAAATGTGGGCAAAGACCCCGAAGTACGTTATTTGGACAAAGGTACAGCAGTAGCAAACTTTACGTTAGCCACCACAGAGCGTGGTTATACGATGCAGAATGGAACGCAAGTTCCTGATCGTACCGAGTGGCACAACATTGTTGCGTGGCGCGGACTAGCCGAAGTGGCTGAAAAATATGTTCGTAAAGGAATGCAGTTGTATATCGAAGGTAAATTACAAACTCGCAGTTGGGAAAAAGACGGCGTAAAGCGTTACACTACAGAAATAGTAGCAGAATCGCTTCAAATGCTTGGTCGGAAATCAGAAGGTCAGGATGCTAACCAGCAACCTGCAAGCACTGTACCGGCAGCTGCTCCCGCAGCTACCACTGTGAACGAACCACTGGAAGGTGGTGCAGATGATTTGCCATTCTAATTCCGGATGCGTATATTCCAAAAAACGGACACACAGTGCATTTTTGCCTGTGTGTCTTGTTTTTTT
>CAZCIU010000007.1:0-70550 GCA_964498765.1 uncultured Paludibacter sp.
ATTTTACTATCAACTATTTTACTATCAACTATTTTACTATCAACTATTTTACTATTCAACTATTCAACTATTCAACCAAACAAAAAAGACGCCTAAATGACGTCTTTTTTTCTTAATTACAATTCTATTAACTTAGAATGCATATTTTGTCCAGGCAAAAATATCTGTTGCGCAACCTGTGTTGTTTCCTCCGATTGTAATATTAGCTGTACCGCTAATTTCTCTTGCTGGAGCAGTGGTAAGTTTGTTTGTCAAGCTGATAGTAGAAGTAGGATCGCCATCGCCTTTTGTATCTTTCACGTCAACCAAGTCAGCCACAGAGCCAGTTCCTTTTACCAAAGCATTTATAACAGTAGCTTTTGCACCACGACGAACTTTGATAACATCCTGCATTTGAGTAGTTTTGTCTGTATTATGATCCAATCTCAAATCTATGGTCATATTTTTAACAGTAAAGTTGGATTGTCCAGTGTGTGATGGGAAGTTTCCATCGAAGTTTCCGTCAGCTTCAATTCCGCGTGGATCAGCTTCTGAGCTGGTAAATCCTTTTGTCCAGATACCGTAAGCATTTTCAAGAGTTCCGTTGTAACCTTGCGTAAAGTCAAACATATCATCGTCAGAGTTCACTACCAACAGATTTTTCACGTTTACGCTTCCGCCAAAGAACTCGATACCATCGTCAGAACCTTCCGGGATGTAGATGTTCTCGATTTTTGTTCCGTTGCCTACTCCGTTCAAAGTCAAACCGTTGTGTTCTACATCAGCACTTGAGCGAGCACCGGTATTTTCAATTGAAACAAAAGTCAGCACGCCTGAATTATCCGATGCATTGTTACCGCCATATTGGTAAGCGGTGTTAATTTCCGTTGATCCAACTGAACCACCTGCAAGCGGTGCTCTACCGTTGATAACCAAACCGCCCCAGTAACCTGCGCCAGCATTTTCGATGTCGGCAGTCATTCTGATCGGGTTTGATGCAGTTCCGTTTGCGTTGATTTTTCCACCTTGAAGCACAAGAATATAGCTGTTAAAGCCCTTTTTTGCTTTGATTACAGTACCTGCTTCGATGTTAAGCACACCGCCATCGTCCACAAGAAGTGGTCCGTCAAGAATATATTCTACTCCGGCTTGCAAATTCAATGTTTCACCGCTACTGATTGAACCTGAAATACCTTCCGGTCCTTTTGGTTCGTCTTCAGTTTTGTCACAAGATACAAATGATACAGACATTGCTGTAACCGCCATAATGGCAAATAATAACTTTTTCATTTTTATAAATAATTTAGTTGTTAATAATCAATTTAATTGTGTTATTTCGTTTTTATAGTTCATAGCTTAGGCCGAAACTGATGTCCATGCCTTTTCTGAATTCGTTCAGGACAATATTCTGACTTGCATCGGTATTCTCGCGTGTCAGTTTGAATGCCGGGTTCAGAATGTTGTTTGCTTTAAGTTTTAATGTCAGATTTTTTGAGATTTTTGAGGAAGAAACGAATGCCAAAGTAGGCACGCCTTGCTCAATAATATCTTTAAATCCGAGTGCTCCGATGGTGTGAACGCGGTCACTGAAATAGTTAAATACGAGCGAATTCACAAAATTTCTTTCGTTAATCGAAAGATTGTGCGAAATATCGAAATTCATGATGATCGGTGCACCGCCTTCCAAACTTGTAGTTCTTGATTTAGCATGCCCAGCAAAGTCGATGTAATCAACCGTCAATGCTGTGTGAATGTATGATGCGTTCAATCCTACCGAAAGTCGGTTGATTTTTTTGGACGAATTTCCTGAGAAATCAAAAAGGTTTTTTCTCAATTCAAACTCAACTCCGGCGGCCATCGCCATATCGCTTACGTTTTGATAAGTCAGCAGTCCGGCAGAGTTGCCGATGTCCACGCGCGCAATCGGATTGACGATGTATTTGTAAAATCCGGTCAAAGAAATCAGCTCCGATGCCGACAGGTAATAATCCCATTTCAAGTCTGCATTGTAGTTGTCAGATGGCTTCAATTTGGCATTTCCCTGGCTTGAGAAACTGATATTTACGTACTGATAAGGAGAAATTTCTTTGGATTGCGGAAGCGTGTAAGTCTTGCTAAGTCCCAGACGAAGTGAGTTTTTTGCATTCAAATCGTACTTCAGGTTCATGCTTGGCAGGAAATATAATTTGTCGATGGTTTCGCTTCCAGGTGCAACGTGCGAAACTCTGTGATCAATAGTCATATCCACTTTATCCACTTTCAATCCGAGATTTCCAACGAGATTTTGCGCCAGCTGATAATTAATTTCGGCAAACGGCGAATGGATCATTTTCGTAACATCGTACTTGTTCAAGAAACCTTCCGACATTTGAAATTTCCCGGCATTGTAATTTGCCACGCTGTAAATATCGTCCAGCTTAAAGTTATTGATATCGTACGTTCCGCTCACTGCATTGAAGTTATACTCAATGGATTGGAAATTATCCAACACATAGCGTCCGCTGTATCCAACCTGCAGATTTGAAATATTACTGTCGAATTTATCACCCAATTTATAGGTCAAATTCAGTTTTGCATTGAAATCATTTTCTTTCAGAATGGAATAAAACCGTTTCTGGCGGTTACTTCCGGTCAGGAAATAGCTTCCATCCACATCTTTCGAAAGGTAATTTTCCCTACGATCCGGCTCGGAACCTTTCACATTGTTGTGCGAAATTCCGGCTTTCAACTTCATTCTGTCATTCAATTTCCAATCGGACATGATTTGATTGGTGAAAAGCAGGTTATCGTTCGTTTGCTGACGTCTCAGAAAACCCAAATATTCTTCGCTGTCCTGGTGTCGCTCGCCGTTCAGACCTTGATATTCTCCCACATACTGATTGTAGGCGTGAACCATCATAAAATTGTAAGTCAATCGGTGCTGTCCAAAACCGTATTGCACGTTGGCAAGTGCCAGTTGATTTGTATTGTTTGAGAAGCGTTTTCCTTTCTGGTCCTGATAAATCGTTCCGGCAGTATTGGAATTTCTCACCGTTTCGTCTGTTATGGAGTAGGATTTTCCGTGTGACGCTACGAAGTAGAAAGACAATGGATTGGCATTATCACCAATTTTGAAACTTTTTCCGCCGTATAATCCGAAACCGTGATTTAATGGCAAAGCTTTCTTTGGATCCAGGCTGTTCTGAAAGTTGAAACTTCCGTCCAAAGGTCTGTCTTGATTAGCAAATCCAAGATAACCGGCTCCATCCGCAATCAGATAATCGGTTTGAAAGGCATCGATATTGGCACCAACCGAGGCTTCTACACCGAAAGCCTGATTTCCAACTAGTTCTTTTGAAGAAATATCTATCACAGCACCGCCCACATCACCTGCCAGCGAGCTGTTGAATACTTTATTTACACCAATATTCTGAATAACATCGGTGCTGAAAAAGTCCAATGCAATGTTTTTGTACTCCGGATCTTCGGAAGGAATTGGGAAGCCGTTCAGATAAGTAACGTTGTAGCGATCGCCAAGTCCGCGCACAAACACGTTTTTCACGCCTGCCTGCTTCGAAATTCCGGAAACTTTCGCTACGGCACTTTCCGCGTCGCTCAGCCCTTTTCGGGACATTTCCTTAGCTCCAACTGCCTGTGTAGCAAGCAAGGCATTTTTCTGTTCCATCAGCAGGATATTCTCACTTTCGCGGTTGGCACGTGCTACTACCTGCACTTCGCTCAGCGCAATATCTGCCGATTCCAGGGCAATATCGAGAACGTTTTCTTTTCCGCCTTCAACTTGTACGTTGGTTATCGTCAGAGTTTTGTAAGAAATATAAGAGATACTTAAGGTATAGGTTCCGGGTTTCAAATTTGAAATGGTGTAATTTCCGTCAAAATCAGTTGCGTTTCCTGTGGTAGTTCCACTAATCGTAACCGCCGCACCTATAAGCGGTTCGTTATCTGCATTGTCATACACCTTTCCTCTGATACTTCCGTTTTGAGCAGCGAGGCCGGTAGTAATCAAAAATAAAAGCGATGCAAACACAGTTTTCATCGAGATTTTTAAATTAAAAAATAACACTTTCTTTTTCATTAACTTTTTATCATAAATTTTCGATGCAAAATTCTCTGTTTCATGTTACAGAAAAATGTAATTGATATTACAATTAATGAAATAGGTGTTACATTGTGATGAAGCAGGAAGTCAGAGGGCGCGCGACAAGCCGGAAGCGCCTTTTATTGGGCGATTTAGAAAATTTGGCAGTATATATTAATGTATATTATTAAGGTATGAGTCTTTGATTTTCTCATATTTTGGGAATGAAAATAATTGGATGTTAATGAAATAATTTGAAATTCTTTTTTACATTTGCATAGGTTAATTGGATGTCGGACGTTAGACGTTAGAAATTAGAAGAAAGAATAATTACCCAATCAAAAATTGTAAATATTAAATCGTAAATAACTATGTCGTCAGAAAACGCCTCCGTAAAATCCATTTTGTTTGCTTTGCTGGCAAATTTTGGAATTGCTGTGACAAAAACTGTTGCATCTGTCATAACCGGATCCGGCTCCATGCTTGCCGAAGCCATTCACTCGTACGCCGACTGCGCCAATCAGGGATTGCTTTTTCTTGGTCTGAAACAAGCCAAAAAAGAACCTGACGAAAATCATCCGCTCGGACACGGAAAAGAGATATATTTTTGGTCTTTTATTGTGGCATTGATGCTTTTCAGCATGGGTGGATTATTCTCTATCTACGAAGGAACACACAAAATAAGCGCTCATGAAGGCCTGAAAAGTCCTATGATTGCTATCATTGTATTATGCATCAGCATTGTGTTAGAGGCATTTTCGCTGTATGGCTGCATCACTCAGATCAATAAAGTGAAGCGGAAAGGTGTTTCGCTTTGGCAGTGGGCAAAAAATTCCCGTCAGAGTGAATTGGTTGTGATTTTGGGTGAAGACATCGCAGCGCTGTTTGGTTTGGTATTTGCTTTGATTGCCATTTCATTGGCTACAATTACTGGAAATCCGATTTTTGACGCAGCAGGAAGTATTTGTATCGGAGCTTTGTTGTTGGTAGTTTCTGTGTTTTTAGGAATAAAAGTAAAAAGACTGCTCGTTGGGCAAAGCGCTGAAAAAGAAATCCGCGATGAAATTTTCACTTTGCTGGATGAAAGACCGGAAGTTGCAGAAGTTCTGAACGTTATCACATATCAACTTGGTGAATATATTATGGTTTCCATCAAAGCAAAAATGACCGATGTGCAAACCGACGAAGAACTTATTAATAACATCAACACCTGCGAAAAGGCCTTAAAATCCTATAATCAGGCGATAAAATGGGTGTTTTTTGAGCCGGATTCTACAGTCTAAGGCAGATTGTCATTTTTCTATTTATACCAACTTTTAATAACAAACACATCTGTTCTTAATCATTTTGTCTTACAGTTGGTTTATTTTTGCAGATATAAATACTGAGACTATCTCATAAATTTTCAAAAATTTTCACTAAAAAAACAACGTCCTTGCGAAAAGACGTTGTTTTTTTTTGTGAGAACAAATGAAGATTATTGAATATTTTTAATTAAAACTTAGAATCAAACCAACTGACAATGTCTGAACATCAGGACCCTTGTCGTTTTTGAACAGCTGAGTCGGTGTGTATTTTGCATAAACTCCTATGTCATCCCAGCCCATCTGAGCTACATAACTCAATGAAAAGGGATTTACATTGTAGTCTTTTCCTTCTGTGACTTTGATTTTTCTGTCGCTCTCGTTTTTATATTTTACCTTGTACGAAGAGAAAGTATTTACGCCAAACAGCACACCACCCATCACGTAGAATTTATTATTGCCGGCCGGATGCAATTCCAGGTAAACCGGGACATTAATATCAAACATTCTCAATCTTGAATAATAGTATTTAATTCCTTCCGGAGCCGGTTCTACAACAGTGTTTCCTGAATTATTCACTAAGTGTGTATTGTTTCCGAGATGCAAGTTTCTCCATGTCATACCCAATCCTGTGGTCAATCCGAAATAATTGTTTACAATCGGCAATGTGTAACCAATCGGGTTGAAAGTGAACTCATTGGAAAATGCCGTTTTCATTCCGCCGGCATCGTTGTAATCAGCAAAATTATCGTGCGTATAAAGCGCTCCGATGCCAACTCCGGTAAAATGTCCGGTCAATTGAGATTTGCGCTTTCTTTTGATAAACGGGAAGTCAAAACCGAGTTGTGAAGCCACAGAATATCTTTCGTATGTCTGCTCGTCCGTATAAATGGCTTCGTAAACCTGCTTATATTCGGTAGTATCCAATTTATAGACTTTTACTTTTACCTGATCGAGGCTGTCGGTAATTTCGATTTTCTTCTGATTGAAATATACAGTAGTATCTTTCATGGCCACAGTCTGGGCGTTGATAGAGAAAGTTGCAAGCAGAAATACTGCAATGATTGATAGCGATTGAGTTTTCATAAATGTATGTTATTTTATTTTTTCTTTAATATGATTTTCAAAATTTCTTCCGAGTCTTTTTCCGATTCGATATAAATCAGCGTCATTTTCCGCTCCGGCGATGTGGCTTCGTTGAATAAAACCAGGCGGAAGTACTTGCCTTTTTTGGGAAGCTGGAGGTAAATGGAACTCAAAACTCCGTTTGACACAACCTGTTTCACTTTTTTTGCACCTTTCTGATCTACTTCTATGCACTTTCGGGCAAAATCAGCCGCTTCGGTATTTTCAGTCGTTACGATACTTTTGTAAAAAGTAAAGTCGTAACCTTTGAGCATTTCTTCGCTCATTTCCACCAGCACGCTGTTATTTTGCTTACCGTATTTCTCAAAAACCTTGTTGATTTCTAGATCGCTCTGCGCGTTCAGATTGCCGGCAAAGCCAATCAAAACTAAGGAAATAAGCGTTATGTACTTAATCTTATGTTTCATTTTTACAGTATTTTATCATTAAAATTCAATTCCTGAAAATACATCCAGTTGGTTATCGATAACATTATTTTCACGTATATTTTTCAGATCCGATTCGAGTTCGGTATTTTCTTCCGCCAGGCTATAAACCGTAGATTGCGCAAGCGTTTTTATCATTTGTAAATCAGTTGTTTTCACGCCATTAATGTAAGCGTAATTGCTTTCTGCAGGCTTATTTATGAAAATCACTGACAAAAATGCAATGCCTGCCACCACCGCTGCGGAAGCCATCCATTTGAAGTTTCTTGGCAGTTGGATACGCTTTTTCGTTGGTTTTTCACTTTCAAAATAGCCAAACATCGCCTTCTCAGCCTCAAATTGCGCCGGAAGATTTTTCTGACTGAGAAATTCCTGCAGCTGTCTTTCTTCTGTTACCGAAGTGCCGCCTTCGTAGTATTTCACAATCAGCTTTTCGGCCTCTTGATGAGTGATTAAAGTATGTTTTATTTTTTTCATTTCTTTGTTTCAATTTTACTTAACCGTTTGACCTTGCCCATTAACGAATTTCAGATATTCCTCTCGAACTTTTTTTCTGGCTCGCGAGAGGTTCATTCGTACAGCTTCCGGAGCTGTTCCCGTTATTTCCGCAATTTCCTCCACTTCGTATTCCTCCACATCTTTCATCGTGATAATTTGCTGCTGCAATTGAGGTAAAAGCGTGATAATGTGCCGGATAATCTGATTGGTATTTTTGCGTTCGAGCTGCAAATACGGATTATCATTTTCACTCAGCGTAAAATGATTTTCTAGTGAATCGGTTTGCTTTTTTTGTTTCAGTTTGTCAAGGCAGTGATTTTTTGTTACCGTCGTAGCAAAAGCAGCCGGGCTGTCGTAGTTCCTTAAAGATTCTCGCGCACGCCAGAGTTTGAGCAGCGCTTCCTGCACAGCATCCTCCGCATCTTGCTCATCTTCAAGTAATTTCAGCGAAATGCGAAATAGCTGTTGGCGTATCGGCAGTATTTCTTTCTTAAATCGTTCGGAACTCATTTACTATATTGACGAATTAGTTTTGAAAACATAACATCAAAACCTCATTTTTTTTGAAATATTTTTCAAAGGTACAAAATACATTGCCTTGAGGCTTGAAAATATCATTAGAAAATAGGTAAAATTGCATTTTGCAAAAAGTAAATTTAGCTTATCCATTGCTTTAACACTTTTTATACAATCAAATTTTGATTATTAATTACAATAGCTTTTCTTTGCAATTAATTGAATTGTGCACGTACACATTTTTTTATATTTTTGATTATTTGCCATAAATACACTTCAAGATGAGCTCTAAAATGAACAGACGAAACTTTATTTCTACTTCAGCTGCCGGTGCAGCAGGCGCATTGCTTAGTTCCATTCCACTTGTGGGGAATGCTCAAAAAGAATTGAAACAAAAGGCTCCGAAAGCTACCAAAACTCGTGTAGCCGTGGTTGGCACTGGCTCACGTGGCACTCGCATGTGGGGAAAACGTGTGATTGATAATTATGGTGATATTGTGGAATATGTCGGACTTTGCGACACGAATGCAGGCAGACTAGAAGCTTCCAAAAAGTATATGGGAGCAACTTGCAAGACATACACTGATTTTGATAAGATGATGAAAGAATGTAAGCCCGAGATTCTGATTGTCACAACAATGGACTCGACGCATGATGAATTTATTATTAAAGGAATGAAATACGGCAGCGATATACTTACAGAAAAGCCGATGACTACTGATGAAGTGAAATGCCAGGCTATCCTCGATGCTCAAAAAAAATACGGCAAAGAAGTAATTGTAACGTTTAACTATCGTTTTTCTCCGCATCGTGCAAAAATCTGGGAACTAATCCACTCCGGCGAAATAGGCGAAGTGACTTCGGTGGATTTCCATTGGTATTTGGACACCAGACACGGTTCTGATTATTTTCGCCGTTGGCACAGAAAACGTGAGATTGGAGGATCACTTTGGGTACATAAATCTTCACATCATTTTGACCTGCTGGGTTGGTGGCTCAATTCGGAACCGGAAGAGGTTTTTGCATATGGACAACTTGATTTTTATGGAAAAAACGGCAAGCAACGAGGCACTAACTGCCGTTCTTGCTCGTTTAAAAATTCGTGTGATTTCTATTGGGACGTAAACTCCAACGATTACTACAAACTGCTTTATACCGACAATGAGCAGCATGATGGCTACCTGAGAGATGGTTGTGTATTCAAAGAGGACATTGATATTTTTGATAAAATGTGTGCATCTATCAAGTATGCAAACGGGGTTCAAGTCTCCTACTCGCTTACTGCTTATTCGCCTTACGAAGGCTATAGAATTGCATTTAACGGAACAAAAGGGCGCATAGATGCCTGGATTCAAGAAAGTAATCCCGTTCATGATGGGCAATACGATGAAATCATGGTCACACGGAATTTTGGCAATAGAAATTACATCCGAATTCCACAATCCGAAGGTCACGGTGGAGGTGATAAATTGATGCATGAAAAAATCTGGAAGAAAATCAAAGATGATCCTTACAAGCAAACAGCCAATCTGCGCGATGGAGCATTTGCAATTTTGACCGGAGTAGCTGCAAGGAAAAGTTGTGACAGCGGAAAACCTATTAAACTGGCTGATTTGACCGACTTAAAACCTCAAAGTAAGAAATCGTAATTTCAAAAAATTATTCAAAACGAAGATTATTCCTATTATGTCTAAAAAAATATTATCCATCGGATGTCTCTTGATTTTGGTGCAAATTGCAGCTATTTCTGCTCCTTTTAGAGCTGATTCGCTTTATTCAAAATGGGCAATTGACTCTCGCATGGGCGACTTCCGCAATAAAGCAAAAACGGAGCGTTTCCTAACTCCACATAACGCTCGCGAAGCCAGTTGGGATTACGTTTCAGGCTTAGTTGCAAAATCAATTCTGAAAGCTTGGGAGCAGTACAAAAACGAAGAATGGAGTCAATATTATTTTACAGGAGTTCAGGATTTTGCAGATAATCTTCCCATGAAGTTGGGTGAAAGCAATATAGACGATTTGAATGCCGGAAAGATATTTTTTGAACTGTACAGAGGAGCACTTGAGCGTGGTGAAATTGAGAAAGCACAAAAATACAAGGATGATGCGACCATTTGCCGAAATAAATTAAAATACAACCATACACGTATTAGTTCAGACCTGCCCGGAAGCGGTGGGTTTTGGCACAAAAAGCAGTATGTCAACCAGATGTGGCTCGACGGACTGTACATGGGTCCGGCGCTATACGCGGAATGGCAGGGAAATTTCGGGAAGGATCTCAATAAAATCGACAATCAACAGTCTTGGGACGATATCGTAATGCAATTTGACACGATATTTCATTACACTTGGGATGCAGAGAAGAAATTAAATTATCATGCCTGGTCAGCAGAACCCGGAAATAAAGCATCTAATTTTTGGGCAAATCCGAAAACTGGTCTTTCGCAGGAATTTTGGGGACGCGGAGTGGGATGGTTTTTTGCTGCGCTGGTAGATATGCTGGAATATATGCCGAAAAATCATGCTGCCCGAGGAAGATTAATTAATTACACACAACTAGTTGCTGATGGACTTGCAGCCAGACAAGATACCAAAACCGGCTGCTGGTATCAACTTCTTCAGTACGATGACGCGTTGAAAGGCAGCACTTGCAATGTGAGCAATTACCTGGAAAGTTCGGCTTCATCCATGTTTACCTATGCCTATTTTAAGGGTATTCGCTTAGGATTTTTGAACAAAAAAACCTATCAGCCTATTGCCGAAAAAGCCTACAAAGGATTAATTGAGCAATTCGTCGTGGAAGAAGCCGATGGAAAAATCAAACTTATTCAAAGTTGTGAATCGGCTGGACTGAGCGGTACACGGAAAGGCGATGCTAACTATTATCTTTGCGGAAATGATGTAGCCATTCACAACGATACGGAAGGTAAAGTGCTCGGACCATTTATTTTGGCTAGTTTGGAGTATGAAAAAGCTTATCGTGTGAAATACAAAAATAAAGCTGTAAACAGAAAATGTAGATTGTTCAAATAAACAAAAAGACGGAAATTAATTCCGTCTTTTTTGTTTTGGATTATTCTTCTACTTTTGGTTCTTCCGGAGCAACAACTTCGTCATCATCTCCATCAAATTTATCTTTCACGTTTTTGAAAGTAGCTTTCATTTGATCCCAAATTGAAGCTGCACCTTCTTTTACATCGTCCCAAGCATCGTCAGCCGTGTCGGCCAATTCTCTTAGTTTGGCTTTTCCTTCAGCAATTTTTGGCTCCAGGTCGTCGATAAGTTCGTCGTATTTTTCTTTCGCTTCAGCCGTAGCATCTTTCGCTTTAAGTTTCAGATTGTCTAACTTAAGTTCCAATTCGTTAAGCTGAGCATCTAATTTGGCTTGAAATTCCGATTTTTTTTCTTCCATATTCTCTGATATTTTTAAAAGGTTTACACAAACAAAGATAATTATTTTCTGATAATTATAACACACTAATCAAGAAAGTTGTTTGAGCAGAAAATAAAAAACAGCCTGAAATAAATTTCAGGCTGTTCGTTTTCGGGTGCTGTGACTTAATGCTTTATAATTACCGGTCTGGACACAGTTCCTTCTGTCAGTCGGATTTTCACAACGTAAGTTCCATCGGGAATTTCCGCAACATTCAGGAAGTTTTGTTTGCTTGATTTAATCAATTGACCTTGTAAATTATAAATTTCTATTTTTTCCAAAATCTGGGTGGCGTTTTTATGAATAAATATGTGGTTCCGTGCCGGATTTGGATAAATATTTACATTTTGCAACTTAAGCGACGAAACTGAAGTAGCCGCACTTCCGTAAACTAACATATTATCAATAAATACATTGCCTGTTTTTGAAAGCGGAGAAGAAGTCTGAACAAATTTCAATCCTGCAAATTTATATTTTATCTCTTTCGTTAAACTGGTCAAAGTGGTTTCTACATATTTCCAGCCGCCATAATGAATACTGTCAAGTTTCACTTCTTTCGTGTCGTTGTCCGATGCAAAAATCATATACAGTTCATTTCCTGACAAATCGCCGTAAATATGCAAACCAACAACTGAATCGCTCGTGACCTCTACAGTCGGCTGAAGCACTTTGTACGTTGCAGTTCCGCCATTAGCCTCTGTGAATGAATATTTGAAATTGTAGCTGTAAGTATTAAAGAGTTTTGTAGCCGAAGAAGTGGAAACAGTAGCTGTGTTCAGCAGATTACTGTTTTCAGTATCAGACTCTATTTTACCTTTGATTTCAAAATTTTCAACTACAGTTTTATCCACTTTTCTTTCGTTCGAAGCTTTGAATGGGAATTTCATCGTTTCAGTAATGAAAACTCCATCCACATCTTTCACTCCTTTTTCAAGACTGACAAAATAGTCCTGACCTGGAACCAAATCCTGACCTAATGTAAACGAAGTTGATCCGAGTGGCGCCGGGAAAGTATTATGTCTTAATGAACGTAAGTTTTTAGACAATTTATTTCCTTGCATATCAAAGACTTGCAGACCATCAATCAATTCTGAAGTCATTAGTTTTTTATCAAAAACAAAAGTGAAAGTTGGTGTTTTGTAGTCGATATTTTCTTCATTTACAAGTGGATAGGAAGCCAGCAAGCTAAGTTTATTCCGATTGGTCGTTTTAAATTGGAAAACAAAATCATTTTCCATCGTCAATCCATCGTAATGTTTCAGCGTTTTAGCCAACGTAACCGTATAAACCGTGGATGTATCCAGCGGTGCATCCGGCACAAATTCCATTACAAAATTTGATTCTTTGAAAACGAATTGTCCGCTCACAGCAGGCGAAATTGAGAATGCTTGCTCTGCACTTTCAACATCAATATCCCAATTAAATTTGAAACGAATAACGGAACTAGCCAGCATCAAAGTATCTTCTGTAAGCGCTTGCGGCGAATATTCAACCACAGCAGGCGGTGTGTTTCGGATTTTATTTGGACGGATATTCGCGTAGCTGGTTTTATTCGCAGCCACCACAACTTCGGTTGTATCGCTGTGATAATCTGCATGTTTGGTTACAAGCGTGTAATTTCCAGGCTCTAAATCTTTGAAAAGATAAACTCCATTATTCAGATTATCAACCGTATAAGTTGTGTCTTTTGGCAATAAAGTTACCGTAGCACCATTAATCGGCAAATAAATATCGTGGGTGTTTGGAATTTTATTATAATTCGCTTCATTGAGCAAAAAACGATCTTTCACCACTCCGGCAATATTGCCTTTCGGTAATTCGGCTTGTTTGAAATAAGTGGCGAAGGATTTCAAAAAATGCCAGGCTTCCAACCATTTATATTCTTTATTCATTAGTCGGTAAGTTTCCGGCAAATAATCGTGATGCGAGCCTTCCGAAATCACGCCCGGCACGGTTAATCCGCGTAAAACTCCGTATCCATTGGGCCAGCCACCCATTGAAATTCTGCCGAAAGTTTTATCGCCCTGCACAGAATAACTGGAAGACCAGCTTGTAGCCTGATTTGAATACAAATTCTTGGCTATTTCGGTGCTGATAAGTCGGCTTGTTTCTGAATGCGGAGTTGGCGTAGGATAAATCCATGTGTCACCCGGACTTACACCCGAATACAGCATCAACACAGCACTCCGGGCTGTATTTCCTGCATTACTGTGAATTGAAAGCATGAAATCAGCATTCGCCTGATTAGCTGCAGCCACAATTTGAGAAAGCGGCAGATCGTCAGCAGTTGTATTTGTCACTCGCGAAATAAATGTGGTAGCACCACGCACATCCAGCATTTCTTTCAGGTACATTCCTTTGTCAAGATTACTCACCGATTCCCAGAAACCATTTCGATCACCGAGCGTAAAAGGTGGAATAACCACGTTTCTATCGTCGCTGTCGTAACCTCCGTGACCGGGATTGATGTAAATTCTAATGCCTGACAAATCTTGCGAAAAAACAGACATGCCAATTCCTATTAAAAAAACAGCGGCTATTAATATCTTTTTCATTTTATTGAATTCTAATTAGTTAATTGTAATTTCAGACATAATCAATTTGCCTTCCAAGGTGCTGTAAACAATTTTTCCGGCTTTGCCAGAAGCGGTTGGATACATGGCAATGTGATTTTGATTGCTGATTTGTTTCTTTATTTTCCCATCAAGAGACTGCATGGTCACAACCGATGAAGTCACAAATTCACCGTTGTCCTTGTCCTGCATTCCTACAACAAATTTATCATTAAACCACACAGGAGCATTCAAATAGCCGATATTGGCAACGATATTCCCTTTCAAATCACAAACATACGTTCCTTTTCCAAGAGCAGTAAATAAGATTTTAGTGTTATCCGGCGAAAGTGAAACCCAGATATAATTGATATTTTCACCTTTAATTGGTTTTAATTCAGCTCGTTTCCCATCAGAATAAACGTAAATTTTGAGATCTTCAGAGCTTATATAAACCGGAATGGCAGCTTTGGTTCTTCCAAAAGTAGTTTTATAAAGTCGATTATCAGCTTGAATTATCGCACCATTGTGATAGCCGCGAGCAGTACGCAAATTTCGCTGAGGTTCCATCATTCTCACTTCTTTACCGGATTTCAAATCGTAGCTTTCGAGTGCATCGAATCGTCTTCCGCGTTCGAAATTCGTATTTCTAAAGAAAATTTTCGAATTATCATTGCTGAAAATTGGCTCATAACCCGAATTTTGAACTGTAGAAATTGTCTTTTCTTCTTTCGTATCTAAATTATAGAAATACAAACCTTTGTAACTATCTGCAGAATACAAAAGCATATTTCCATCTTCATTCAACACCGGGAAATGAGCTGTTTTATTGATACTTACAGGCAATTCATATTGCGATTTTACCTGAATATTCTGTGCTTGAAGGAAAAATCCGGCTCCAAGCAATAGGATAATAAGTTTTAGTTTCATAATCTGTATTTTTATGTATTACTTTACTATTAATTTCACTGTTTCCGACTGATTGTCGTATCTGATTTCGAGAATATAAGTTCCGCTCTGAGGCTTAAATCCTAACTGTAAACTACCTGAAACTGGTTTTCCAAAACTTTCAGAATATATTTGCTGTCCCGCAAGATTATACATTTGAATGCTGAGATTTTTGTTTTTCAATGTTTCATCCAGATTGATGGTCAGTGGATAATTTTTTTCGAGCGGATTGGGAAAAATCTGAAACAAATTCGGTTTTTCAGATGCAAGATAACTAACAATATAATCTTTGAAACTTAGCGCAATTTCCTTAATGGCAAGCGTACAAGGCTTTGTGGAAGTCATTTTTGCGGCATCCAGGTAGAAACTCACATTGTCAAATTTAATTGGATAAATGGCTCTGTCACTCGCATCAAAAATCAAATCTACCGGAATATCCAGCGAAAAATCGGTGTTTTGTTTAAATGATGTAAAGTCATAAACCGATTTCACACCGATATTATTTTGTAAGGTAAATATTGCTTTCGACATGGCCATATCACCCATATTCATCACGAATTTCACTGTATCAGGAAGTCCGTAAAACCGCTTAATGTTCGTTAATCTGATAAAAGGAGCTCGTCCGGCAGCATATACAAAATTCACTGCAGAACCAGTAGTCCAGTTTTCGGGAAGATTTTCCTGATTTAACTTTGCATTTAGAAATGATGAAGCGGTCATTGTCCAATCTTTCTGCAAAATACTATCACCGGTCATTACTGGAGCAGAAGGAATTTCAACTTTCACCATCAAGCTATCGGTAAGTTCATCAATGCTTCCGGTCAGTTTTGAAATGCCGTTTTTCAATGCAGAAACGACTCCAGCATTGACGCTGCAAATCTCCGGATTTTCAATTTTCCAATCAAAAGCGGCTGCCGAAATCATCGCATCTCCGGCTGTTGTGCTTGCGATTATTTCAATGGGATATTCTCTTCGATTATCAATCAGAACTGTGTCCAAACGAATTTTCATTCCCGAAACAGGCAAAAAACTAATGTCAATCGTAGTTACGACATTGCCATTGTAAGTTGCTGTGATTTTTCCGGGAGTATTTCCATTCGCGATGAATTTATTTCCGGAAATCGTACCTAAAGAAGGCGGACAAGAAAGTTCAACGCCTTGCAAATCTGGATTTAAAAGCACACCATATTTATTGTAGGCATAGAATTTAGGAATATATTCACCCAAATACGGCAGCGCAAAGGAGTTTTTATACGGAATTATTATTCCTATTTCGTTATCTTCGGGAGCGGTAGAAATCACCAAAACTCCATTCCCAACCGCACGTTCGACACCGCCTGAAGGAGCATTCACGATTTGCTGATTATTCGCAAACATAACCGAAGAACCGCCACCATCAAGATTAACGGCATTCCAGGCACCTACAGCCTTAAAAAGTTCACCAAATGGTTGCAGATCAAGTCCTGCCGAAAGTCCTGAACGACCATCTGCCACAATCATATACACGCGTGTGCTGTCTTGCGAGAATCCCATACCGGTTCGCGGATTAAGTCCGGAAGCGGCCGTTTTGGCTTCGTCTTGCGGGATTCCATGCTTCAAAACAATGCAATCACTTCCACCAACTTGCTCTTTGAAATCCGAAAGTTCATCAGGCGTGGTTCTCAACTGTGTGCGAAATGCCATTTTCACTTCAGAACCAACAGAAAGCGATTGTAAAAAAGTGGATGCACCATCACGACCATGCAAAACCGCTTTTCCGGCAGGAATTGCACTTGCGCCTGTGTTTGCTGCCACACTTTCCACTATGCAAACGACAGTATCATTTCCACCGATTTTGAATTTATCGCCTTCTTTAGGGCGAAAAATTACTTTGGTTCCTCCGGCGATTGCACTAGTAGAAGTTCCAAATTTATCGGTATAAAGTGTCAGAAAATCAGTAGCATTCGGCTCCCACTCTAGTCTGAGCATATTTACAGTGTGAATTCGGGTTTTATTTTCTCCGCTGATTAAATCAGCACGAAAATTTATTCGGTCAACGTATGGTTTTTTGTTTTTTCCAAGAATAAAAGATGCTCTGCCGGTCGGATTGGCAATAATTTCACCATTTAGAAACTGTCCGCTTCTCGGGATTCCAATTTCCGGAGTATCCTGATAAAAGTAAAAGTCACCGTTCGTTCCTCCAACCACCAAATGTCCGGGTGCGTCTTTGCGTTTTGCCATTTTCGTAGGCTGCTCGGTAGCAACAGCTCTGTCACCTGCTTTTACGGTTTCAATCATATTGTACGGATTTTTCAAATCCACTTCCATGACTTGAAAATTAAGCGGATAGCCTGGCAATCTGTACGATGAATGATACACTCCAGGACCGATTTGCATCTGATATAGCAGCGTATCTACACTATAATTCTTTCCTTCGATACTTATTCCCTGTGAATATAAAGTCAAAGAAAATACTGAAAACAAAGAAATAAAAAATAGCTTCATTGTTAGGTTTTATTTTTAAATACGTTTATTGAAAAATTATTTTACTACAATTTTCACAGATTGATGTTTCGTATCATAGCTTATTTGCAATAAATACGTACCTGTACCTACTCCTTTAAGCGAAATCTGGGCTTCGCTGGAGTTCGTTTTGCTTAAAATATCTGATTTTATTAATCTTCCAGATAAATCGAATAACTGAAATCTCAAATTATCACTCAAAATTCCACTCATAAAATTCACTTTCAGCGTTTTTCCATTTTCTATTGGATTAGGATAAATTCCAAAGAAATCTGATTTTTCAGAAGCCAAATAGCTGATGATATAATCTTTATAACAAAGTGTAATTTCTTTGAACGCGAGCGTATAAGCCTTTGTAGTGGTCATTTTAGCTGCATCCAGATAAAAATTCACATTGTCAAATTTAACGGGATAAATGGCTTTGTCACTCGCACTGAAAATTTTATCGACAGGAATATCCAGTGAAAAATCTGTGTTTTGTTTGAAAGCGGTGAATTCAGTTGTAACATTGTTTCCCAGATTATTTTGCAAAGTCACAATGGCTTTACTCATTGCAATATCTCCCAAATTCATCACAAGTTTAACCGTGTCCGGCAAACCGTAAAATGTCTTTTTATGTGCCAATTTAATGAAAGGCGCACGACCAATAGCATATACAAAATTCACAGCAGAGCCTGTTGTCCAGCTTTCAGGCAAATTTTCATTACTTAGTTTTGCATTGAGGAAAGAAGAAGCGGTCATTGTCCATTCTTTCTGCAAAATACTATCTCCCGTAATCGTTGCAGCAGCCGGAATTTCAACTTTTACAATCAAATCATCTGTCACACCGTCTATGCTTCCGGTGAGTTTTGTCATTCCATTTTTCAGTGCTTTTACAAGTCCGTTTTCCACTTTACAAATTTCGGGATTTTCCACAACCCAATTAAATGCCGCTGCTGAAATCAATGCATCTCCGGCTGATGTACTTGCCAAAACTTCGATTGGATATTCACTCCGATTGTCAATTAAAACCGTGTCCAAACGAATTTTAATTGCTGAAACGGGTAAAAAATTAATATCAATCGTAGTCACTACATTTCCATTGTAAGTTGCAGTAAGTTTTCCGGGAGTATTTCCCGATGCTATTAATTTATTTCCAGAAATTGTACCCAATGAAGGCGGACAAGAAAGTACAACGCCCTGCAAATCAGAACTTATGAGTGTTCCGTATTGATTGTAAGCATAAAATTTCGGAATATATTCTCCCAAGTACGGTAAAGATGTAGATGTTTCATGCGGTTTAATTTCTGTAATCGCATTATCAGTTGGCGCGGTAGAAACCACAAAAATACTATTAGAAACCGCTCTTTCGCCGCCCGGATCACTATTTTTATTCACCGGACCGTTGTATTCAGCTACGTACATAGATGTAGAGCCGCCGCCATCCATATTGAAAGCAGTGTAAGCTCCCGCGCTTTTCATTAAAAATGCAAGTTGTTTTGTGGTAACGCCGGCAGACAATCCACGCCCATCAACCACGCACATGATAAGTGTGTCTTTGTTTTGAGAATAACCGATTGCAGTACGCGGATGACGCTCATTCCACACGTTTGCTTCTTCTATAGCTCCATCTTTAAGCATAGTAGCATAACTGTCGCCACCGGTCATCTGATTGAAATTGGAAGTGCTGTTTGAATTAACTGTAAGATTTAAATTTATTTCAATCGCATCATTTTCTTTCAAATTATTAAGAAATTCTGCAGCAGTTCCATGACCTGATAAGACCGCCTGTCCTTTAGGAATAGCCATGCTGCCAACTCCTTTCGCCACTTTCAGCACTTTGGCTTTTAGCGGACGATTGGTAGCCCAAGAAGTTCCCTCCAACAGTTGAATTAAAACTTCTGTTCCATAAGCGTTTGTTCGGGTATAAAGCCCATTATGTCGATTATATAATACCAGTGAATTCTCATTACGTAAATGGTTCACTGTATTAATTGTCCATTCCGATGATTCGGTTTTTACGCTACCAGAATAGCTTACTTTTCCAATATCCGGGATTTTTTGGTCATCAATTACAAAAGCATTCCAGTCAATCGGAGTTTTGGCAATTTCGTTTTCTACCATGCTTCCGCCAATCGGATAGCCAACATAACCAGTTGTATTGTAAAAATCTCCGTTTGTACCGGCAAAATAAAATGCGCCTTCAGTCGATTTTCTTTTGGCAAGTGCAGAAGGTCTTTCTCCGGAATAAATGGAATCTTGCCCTAATGCTGTTCGAACTTGAATGTGAGGATTTTTCAGGTCAGTTTTCAGAAAGTAAACATCCAGTCTGTTTGTAGCCAATAATCGAAGTGCTACATATTGTGTTCCCGGGCCAACCTGATGATTTTCAAGCGTATCTACTGAATAATTGACACCATCAACCAATAAAGTTTGTGATTGTGCTGTAAAGAAAAAAACACTTACTAGGGAGAAAAGAAGAATAAGCTTTTTCATTTTAGTGATGATTAATTGATAATTTGGGGAAATAATGTGGCTATTTAGTAAGAAATTGAAAAAAGAAAATTTCAATAGGCTCAGAACGCTCTGTATCAACAAGAAAACTTCAAAAGAAAAACAAAAAAGGTGGTGGAAATCCACCACCTTTTTTGAGAGAATTGATAAGGAATGTTTATTTGATAATCACTTTATGAACTGCAGTTTCGCCTTCATAAGTTGTAGCTTTCACTAAGAAAATTCCTCTGCTGCCTACGTCAATTCTTGAAACTTTAGTGCCATTAGCAACTAATTGTCCAGTAACTGAGTAAACAGATACATTTGCAACTTCTTTGTCAAGAATAAGTGTTCTGTTATCTAAGCTAAGTTTTACAGCTTCGTTGTTGTAAACAGATTTTACACTTGTTGAGTTAGCGCTGAATTCGTAAACTCCGTAACCGTTTTCACCGGTGTAAACGTAAAGTTTAGCGATTTTTGCTGCTTCGTCAACCTCAACTGAAGGAACAGCTGTACGATAAGGATTACTTACATTACCCATACCTGCTGCCGGGAATGTCCACAATGGAACCATGTCAGCAAATAATTTAGAAGCATCTTTCCATTTGTATAGACGGAATGTGGATGCTGGAACACCTGCTGTATTTGTACCAGCAATCAAGAAGAAGTATTCTCCTCCAACTTCAAATTCAATCAAACCATTGTGACCTTTATTGATTATCCAGTCATTTCCTGGGCTTGTAGTTATGTCAGACTGTGCAGGAATATTTTGGTAGAAACCATCAACAACATTTCCGGACATGTCAATCAAAGTTGGGAATGTTTCGTTTCCATCAAGATAGAAATAATGCTCATCCAATGGGAATACTTGAGGTGCTGTACCTGGGTTTGACATTCCAGTCAGGTAAGTACCTTCAACGTCGGTTGCGATTTCGATCATTTCTGCTTTGCCTGCTACACCGTCGGTGATTGTCCATTTGTAAACTTCCATTGCATTTGCATTGGATGCCATGATAATAGCAGTTCCGGTAGTAACATCTCCATAAACTCCGAATGCATCAAAACGAATTGACAATTCAGCGTAATCAGGATTTTCTGCTAAAACTTCTTCAAGAACCAAAGTTCCGGTTCCATCAGCAAGATTAATTTTCCAAATTTGGAATACACCAGCACCTGAAGTGATACAGTTTCCTAACAATACGTTTCCGGCATTATCCAGTTTAATATCATTAAATGGAAGTACTCCGGCTGTTTGAGTTGCTCCATCAGCATCTACATAGGTGAAAATGTTTGAAGCAAGCTTCACAGGAGCAAGTCTTTCTCCGGTAGCTCCATCCAATACAGTTAATTGTTTTTGTTCTCTGTCAATAAAATACATTTTTCCATCTTTAGCTGCCATACCACGCACAAACTGAGGCGTACCAATTGGATTTGCTCCTAGGTTATCCAGTTTAGCTGAAACTAACCATTTGCTTTTCAAAGAGTATTTTCCATCTTCCAATGCAGGATAAACGAATGGATCTGGTTGTGGAACCGGTGATTTCTTAATATTGGCGATAACAGAATTCAAACGAACGTCTGCACCAAAATCAACAACACCTTTGAAGTCAATTTTTGATCCAACCGGATAAGTAGCCTGATCTAATTTAAGTTGCAATGGGAATTCTACACCAGCAGCATCGGTCAACACAGAAGTTCCGTCAGCATTGTAAGATTTCACAGCAACTCCTAAGAACTGAACCCACTCATACATATAAGATTTGTATTCTTTTGCAGCATCAGCTTTAAGTTCAGCAAATGTCAAATTTTGTAATGCAGGAGCACTTCCGGCTTCTTTTTCTACAATTGTAACATCTACTAATTTCATTTTTGTACCGTTTGCAGCAGTTTTAGCATCTACCACTACATTGTCGCCAACTGACAGTCCAGGAGCAGCAGCAAATGTAAGCAACATACCACCAGTTGCGTCTTGAATGTACACGTCATTTCCTACAATCAGAGAAACAGTTCCGGTTGCTTTTGTAGCTACAGCGTCTGTACCTAATGCCCAAACTTCAGAAATAGAAGGAATATATTCTACCCATTTTGCATAAAATGCTTTGTCGCCAGTAGCTCCTACAGGAATAGAAGTAACCTTATCTCCTGAAAAATCAGCAGCCGCGTACCATCCGTCAAAGGTAAATCCTTCTTTGAAAGGTGCAGGAATTACAACTTCTACAGTTCCATCATAAGTAGCCGGTCCAGCAAATCCGTGTTTCCAAGCAGGCATAAATGCTGATGGCAAACCAGCGATAGCATAATCTGCAGAAACAGGCCAAGTAGCACGTTTTCCGTTTAGGAAAAATGCAGAGAAATTGTAACGCAAATTAGCTGCTCCAGATGTTGCAAGTGCAGTACCTTGAGCTGCGTTAACTGCATCCATATAAGTAACTAACCATCCCCATTTGGCTTTTACAGTTTCGTCAGCAATAAATGTGAGATCCATTGCAGCTGCTTGAGTTGGAATTCCGGCAGCTAAATCACCGTTTAATTCATCCAGCGATTTCCAAACAGTTGTAGTGCCTTTAAATGTATTCCATGATGCATTTAAGCCCATGTACATATCATTCTTATTCATCCATCCATCAGGATTCGTCACACCTCCGTTGAGTTCGTAGGTAATGTTGCCACCTGCAGCAAAACTAATCACAGCCATGCTGCATGCCATCAATAATAAAGTAAGTTTTTTCATAAGGCAAATTTTTAAAAGTTAATAATTTATTTTTTAAGTTTTAATTCATATAGTTTAAGCAATTTACTAACTGCTCTTTTATATTCTTTATTAATTTCCCAAAACTATTTTCACTACCCGACTGATATTTCCGCTATCAAACTTCACAATGTAAATTCCTTTCGGATAATTTTGAAGGTCAATTGTGTAGTTTGTGTTTGCACTTTGGGTAAATATTTCGGTGCTTACAAGTGTGCCGGCTATACTATAAACCTTTGCAGATAAGCTATTGTTCAGTACTTCATTTAATTGAATGTGCAATCTGTTTTCTTTGTCTAAGTAGGTAGAAATCCGATTATCATTTATGTCTTTTGTGCTTGTCGGAGTTTTCATATTGACCGTAATGTACGGCGAAGGCTCAGTAGTTCCGGTATTATTCAAAGCTTTTACTCTGACATAATATATCCCTTCAGTAAGCCCTGTGAAATCTGCATTAAATGTAAATGCATCGGTTCGTTTCACGGTCGTTCCTCTTGGTGGAAAAGTATTATTTTTCGACAATTCTGCCATAAATCCTTTTGAGTTTTGATTGGCCCATTTTACATTTAAGCTTGTACTGTAAATTTCAGCACCGTCAGCAGGCGAAGTAATGCTTGGAACCGGAATTTCCATTTCCAATGTTTTGAAACTAATCACTTCCGATATTGCTTGTGCGCCGTTGTCGTTCACAATTACTCGGGCAAAATAAGTTGTTTCACTCAGTAAAACTTGTTCCGGCAAAGTAAAAGAAGTAGTATTCAACGATTTTGTAAACAATACACTTGAAGCCGGGAACTGAGCCGAAGAGGAAATCTCGAGCGTATATTCCGCAGTCGGACTTAGATTCATCCATTCAAATGTCGGTGTCAATGAAACTCCCGTGGCTCCATCCGTAGGCGAAACCATTTTGAATTTAATTCCATTGAAATTAAATACCTCCGAATAAATATCGGGAGTATTTGCTTTTTTTGTTTTTACTCGCCAGTAATAAGTTGTATTTTCTAAAATATTGGATTGCAAACCGGATGAAAACTGATTTACAGCGGTTTCCCTAGCTGCAAGGATATTTTCAAACTGTGCATCTGTCGCAATTTCCCAAACATACGAATCGGCTCCTGTAACTGTGCTCCATTTAAATAAAGTTGGAATTATCGGTTGTGAATTATTCTCCGGATAAATCAACTGAACTGGAACAGCAGTTGCTAAAGCTTCTCCAAGTACTCGCGGTGAAGATTCATTCCGATAGCGGTCAAGTACAGAAACTGCAATTCTGTGTGTAAAAGTAGAAATTCCCGCTGGCAAAGTGAATTGTTTTGCATAAGAAATATCCAGCAAATAATTTGATTTAGTATAAACTGCCGGATCGTTAATATTAGCAATCGGAACGGCGTAAATAGCAAATTTCACATCATTTCTTTCGTGCGTCCAAGTCAAAACACCTGCATTTAATGCCATATTTTCCACCAAAGTCAAATCCGCTGCTTTTTTCCAATTTATAGAAGGCTGAATAGCGCGCTGAGTAAATACGTTTGTTTTCAAATAATCCACAAAACTTAATCCTGTGGCTTTTGTAGTGGCATAGAATACACTTCCGGGAGCTCCATTCAAATCACTTGTCCGATTAGCATCTACCTGAAGTCCGAGTTCTGAAAAAAAGAAGTTTGTTGCAGTTGGCGCTTTTTGCATCGAACTTGAAGATTCTGACAATTCATACTGCTCAATAATATTTCGCTCCAATTCTGATATTCCCAGTGTAGTAATCTGGTCATTTAGCACAGAGTATGTTTTGGTTTGCTGCGGTACCAAAAGCGGTGCAGGCGGTGCTCCAGCTCCGGTCATTGCAGTAAGTGAATGACTGGAATAAAAATGTTTACTGAATTTATTTGCTACCATACTCCACCACACAGCCAATTTATCGTACGGAATTGTGCCGGTTGTAGTCCAGTAAATTTGCGGAGAAATATAATCAATCGAGCCTTGGTTTAACCAAGCCAGCGGATCAGAGTAAATTCCATTGTACTGCCAATCGCTTCCGACCGGTGCCGGTGGAACTCCGTATTTAGCTGCTACAGTTGGATTAGAAGCCGCCACTCCGGCCGGACTAATTCCAAATGTCACATACGGTTTGATGGACTGAATTCTTTCATATACAGCCTTAATCATGATGTTACAGTTTTCTCTTCTCCAATCGCCACGAGAAAGTCCATCGGGATTGTAAAGATTGTACTGTGCCTGATCATGAGCATCTGTTGTCATTCCGTTTCCATAAAAATAATCGTCAAACACAATTCCATCTACATCGTATTTCGTTACAACTTCTGCTACAATATCCGAAATTCGTTTTGTTACTTCTGGAATTCCCGGATTTAGAATTTTAACATAGCTGTCGTATGCAATCAGCCATTCGGGATTTGTATTAGCATAGTCATTTGGCAAATTTCCGTGTGTGGCAGACGATGAAGAATATCTGTATGGATTGAGCCAAGCGTGAAGTTCCATACCTCGCTTGTGCGCTTCCTCCACAGCAAAAGCCAAAGGATCCCAGCCCGGATCAGCTCCTCGCTCCGAGGAAATAAAGCTGCTCCAGTTTTCAAAAGAAGATGGATACATAGCGTCACTCATACTTCTAATTTGAAAAAATACCGTATTCATATTGGCTGTTTTCATTCTGTCAAGTATCTTAATCAAATCAGCTTTTTGCTGATTGATAGCTGACTGCCGCTGTGTTGGCGTGCCAGAAGCGGGAACAGTCACTGAAGGCCAGTCAAGCCTCCAAACAGTTGCTAGCCAGTTAGCACGCATTTCACGTTTGGGAGATTGACCGGAAGCCGGTGTCCAGTTTATAATACAAAAAAGTACTATTAGGAAATATGAATATTTAATATTCTTCATTGGTTCAATTAGCGATTCGAAAAACGGATGATCTTAGTCCTTTTTTGATAAATCTTTTTTAGAAAAGTTTTGATTTTGTATTATTTACTGAAACGCCGTAAACTTCGACGCCTTCGATAACATGTTCTATTACTCTTTTTGAAGCGCTGTAACGCATCAAACCTGATTTTACTGTTGGGTCTGCCGAACGCAATCCAAAGTAAACATCGCCTGTAGCTTCGTCTAATGTCAACTGCGAAATACCGATAAATTCACCCGAAGAACCTTCGCCTTTACCGGCTTCTGTAATCGGAGTAACAGTTTTTCCGTTTGCTGTTTTCAGCAGATATGGAGCTAAATTACCTTTTGAAGAGCCGATTTCAGTAAGTTGTGACAATGTACAACGATAAACTCCTTCAAATCCAGTATCGTAAATTGAGAAATAAACGACCTGATTTTTGCTGTCCCAAACAATTGATTTCGGGCTCATTCCTGATAGTGCAATTCCATCTTCCGGCACTTTGTCTCTTTCGCCCGCGGTTATTACTGCTTTTAGAATATCTGAATCTTTAAATCGTAAAATTCCGGTTCCATTATAGGTTTTCAGCCAATACCAAACATTATTAATTTTGGTGAAACTAGCATTCATAGAACCGTAAGAAATTCCATTTCCGTAATAATGCAAAGTTTGATTTTGGAAATAATATGGAAAATCTGCACGTGTCAGCGAACGGTTTCTTTCTGTCAGCGGAACTATGCTTACACCCGTATTTCTATCTGAGAAATAAAGGTTGTTTCCTTCAATATATCCGTAGAATGGGTCGTTGAAAGCAGCTCCGGTATTGGTCAACATTGTTTCCAATTTTGATCCGTCTTTTGCCATCACCGTAATACGACCGTCACCGAGGTTGGCGTCAACGTCGTTCACGTAAGTAAATTGTTGTCCCGGGTCCAGAATATAAAGCGATGCATCTTTGAAAAGGATATTCAGCGGATGTTTTCCGGAGGAAATATTCATATCAAAAGGATTGATTTTCATTCCTGCTGGTTTGCTATCAACTAATTTCAACGCCATGATATTTCCACCTTTCACAGCATAATAAAGCGTAGGAACTTCTTGATTGTAACCCACTTGCACATTTACTCTTCCTTCCTGAAGCGGACGTCCGGCCAGTTTTACTTGCAGACGAACAGTTTGTGAACCTACATGGCTGAATTTCATTTTTCCAGGATCTCTTTCAGTTGAAGTTAGCATAGGTTCTCCGGCTTCATTGGTCGTTCCTTCCGGGAAAATCCAAAGGAATTCTTCCGGTAAATTTTCCGGATTCGGAAGTTCCATTGATACAGACACAGGTGTTGTGAGTACTTCACAAATGCCGCCTTCAATAGGATCCACCATCATTATCGGCACAATATCGCGTACCATGATTGGCTGGATTTTATGATGTGAACCACCAATTGTCAATTTTACATTGTAAGTTCCCGGTATGCTGTATTTATGTGTAGCCGTATTCCCGGAAACAGGTCCAGAACCATCACCAAAATCCCAAACAGCTTCGCCGCTCATGCTTGAAAGGCTGGTAAATTCGATGGTTGCACCAATGTAATAATCTAGCTGGTAACTATCGTCTATCACTTTATAAGCAAAGTCAACCGCTGCTGATGGCAAAGTTTCCACTTCGGGCTCATTATCCACACATCCATGGGCAAAAAGGCCTACAATCAACAGGGACAGACCGTATGTTATATGTTTTAAAGTCTTCATATCCGATAAATTCTATATTGTTTCTATTTATGTTTTTCTTTGCTCGCTTTTTTAAGGCAATTTTTAGTTAATGTCTATCTGCTTGGCTGGAGTGGTAATTCCATAAATGCCTCGCTTGTCGTACACACGCATGGTAGCATTAATTCTGTAAGTTCTTCGGTATTCCACTTCGTGAACTCCGGTAGTTGCATTTTCAATTAATTTTCCAAACTCAATTGTTGAGTAAAGATTTTTGATATCTGTCGGAACAGGTGTGTTTCCAGCCTGATCTTTCGGAAAATGATACACCCAGTTGTTTGAGTTTGTATCAAAAGTTGAATCGGTGTATTGTTTGAAATTATCCATCAATCCCATTCCAAGATACATGCGCTGGAAATCAGCAAATTTCATCAAAGTATAAAGACTGTCTTTGAAATGCTGCATAAAGCCTTGACCAAAATATTCATCCATTTTTTGTGGATCGAATTCTTCAGGTTTTACCCAAGAAAATGGACTTAAAGTTCCACTTACAGGGAATTCACTTTCGAGTTTGAATGCTCTCAGCGTATCGTTCCAGACGGCTTGAGAATGCGGATAACTTTGAATAAATTGAGAAATTCGCTTTTCTTCCGATTTGGTGGAATTTATGGCAAAAGTAAAGGTCGTAACCCAAGGACTGGAAACTGATTTGCTTTCGGTTTCCACCAGATTGTACCACACTTCTGAGCGATCAATATCTGACACGGTGGAATAATACTGCAGTGTGAACGGCATGGTGCTTCCGGCGCTCATTGCAGAACTTCCAATTTCCCAATAGGCTTGTGGTCCTACTTCTCCTGTAATCACATTCTCATCGATAAAGTCGTGTTTTTCGCAGGAGTATGCCATTGTAATCAGCAGGCTGAAAACTGCCAATCGAACTGTGTTTTTGAAAATATGTTTCATGATAAAATATATTTCGTAATCTTTGATTCTGTCTTATTAATTTGGTGTATGAGAAATTTCTTCCTCAATTTCCAATTATTATTTCCACTCTGTCGGGTCGTTAGAAACTGCTTTTCCGCTGGTATTGTACTGCCAAATCATCCTCTTTTTCAACCATTCGGCATTTTTGTATGCTCCAAGACGCTCAAGTTCCTTTTTATTGTATTTATCTTCCGTTTCAGGGTCGTAATTCAATCGATTTATCCAAGCATTTGGTGATAATTCTGCATTCTGACCAAACGAATCGTCTTTCATCCAATACGGAACATACAAATTATACGGACGACGAAGCGAGTATTCTGCAGTAAACGAAGCAACTGTTCCAATTCCGGTTCCTGAACCAATGTGAGTTTTTGTAACGGTATAAACCGGCACGTTATCGTAAGTAATTCCGTTGGTTTTGCTACTGTAATTATAGCGACGCATATCGTTCCATTGCTCTGGTTGCAGATACATTGCTACGTACTTTTGCTGCATCAAATCTGCAATAGTAAATACGCTTTCACCAGGCAAACGGATATCGAAATAGCGTGTGTAACGCGTCAATGCATTTCCTGAAAGATCAGCTTCGAATATGCCCAATTTTTCCATATTGTGAATAACTGCAGCTTTCGTAGTATTATATGCAGCCACTTTATCACCTGCCCAATACTGCGCCTCAGCTTTGATAAACATCAATTCTTCATCAGTAATTAATGCCACATAGCCATCATTTTGAGTATAAGGATTGTTGCCGCTACTTGCAAAAAGGTCCGGATAATTAGTTACACGCATGGAAACATCCATTCCGATATTGCTTTCCAACCAGCGGAAACGTGTACTACCATTTACACCCGAAATATCGCGCATAGTCATCAATTTCTCTGTTCGCGGATCGAGCGCATATCTACGACTGGCTTCAGAAACCTGATTGGTATAAGCTCCAAGAATTCCATACGCAAAGAATGTGGTAGGAATTGAAGATGCCAAACGATTTCCGCGGCTTTCCCAAGCATTGATAATCGGAGCATAAGAACCCCAAGGTGCGTTTTGTTCACCTGTTCCACCTGTATAAACGTAGCGTGGTTCTTGCCAAGCCGGATCGTTAAGTACTTCATCAACTAATGTTACGATTTTTGAAGCAACTGCAGGAGTATTTTCCCAATTTGGCAATTTACGAAGCCAAAGTCTGGCACGCAATGCTTTGGTATAAAGTTCCCATTTTTTCAAATCTCCACTGAAAATTCGATCCATTTTCTGAGTGATTGGAATATTTTTCTCATTATTTATCCATGCAGGATCTGAATAAAGAGCAATCAACTCATCTGCTTCCTGGAACATCCAGGTATAAATATCTTCTTGCGAATCATAAGTTGGCGATGTTGCTGTGTAAGCATTAGAGCGAGGCATATCTCCGAAAACGTCGGTTGTCAGCATCGTAGATTGCAACATGATGGTTCGCGCAATCAGGATAAAGTTTTTTGAATCGATTTTTTCAGCCGCACGAATGAGTTCATTCACATTGGCACCCAAATCATAGAAATGACGACGCCATTGCGGATGTCGGTTCATTGACAGGAACTCCCAACCTGCACTGTATGCGTATGAACCTGTCTGACTTTTGGAAGGCGTGGTAAGTGCCTGAGAAAGATAAACTCCGTATTCGGCGTGGTCATACACTTGCTGTGCTGCATAGAAAACTGCCGGTGGCAAGGCTTGATCCACTGTTACGGTCGTTGGACTGTCTTTACTGGTATTCACATCCAAAAAATCATCGCAGCTTACCAGTGTAAGTGCTGCTACCAGGACTGTGATTAATATATGATTTATCCGTTTCATTTTGAAAGTGTGTTATTTTTTATTAGAAAAAAGAGCATTTTTAATCAATCTAAAATTTTCTATTTTCAAACTCGCCGGAGCTTAAAAAGATGCGCTTATTGTAAAGTTATATCCTCTCGTATTTGGAACAGCGTAGTTATCTACACCTGCAGAACCCGTTCCACCACGGCTTGTATCAGCATTCAAAGTAGGATCAGCACCGGTATATCTTGTCAGCAAGAAAACATTATTTGCTGTAAGTGACAATCTCAAAGCTTTTAATGCCGTATTTTTCACGTAATGTGACATATCCCAACCAAATGTAACGTAGCTCAGACGCAGGAATGAACCATCTTCAATAAAATTGGAACTTACTGCATAGAAATAATCAATCAAAGTTGGATAGTTCAGCGTGATTGCATTTGTATTCGGTGCGAAACTTCCGTCGGCTTGTTTCACTACTCCATCAACCACAATCTGGCGTCCTCTGTAAGTTTCGAGCATTTTGCTCTGTCCCATTGAGATAAGTCCGCGTTCTGTGATATTGGCTACATCACCGCCAAGTCGTCCGTTAAGCAAGAACGATAATGACAAGTTTTTGTAACGGAATGTATTGGTCAAACCGGCTAAGAATTTTGGCTCTCTGTTCCCGATTAAAGCATCTTTTTTAGGTCCAATTTCCGGATATCCAAGATCGTTAACTATGATTTTTCCATCATCGGTACGCAGATAATCTTTCCCAGAAAGAGAAGTTGTAGAAGCTCCCAAATAAGCAGAAGTGAAAATATCTCCGTACTGATCGCCTGTAATTTCGGCTACATCTTCCGGCAGACTTACTACTTTACCACGGTTCAAGCCCATGTTAAATGCAGCCACCCAAGAGAATTCTTTGTTTTTGATAACGTCTTGTTCCAATGAAAACTCAAATCCATGGTTGCGAATTGCACCTTCGTTTCGCACTTGCAGAATGTATCCTGAAGCAGGCGATACACGAACTGTAACAATCTGATTATCGTTTTTCACGGAATAATAAGCCAAATCCATTCGGGTTTTATTGTCAAAGAAGCGGAAATCAGCTCCAATTTCCCAGGAATATGCCAACTCAGGCATCAGGTTTCTGTCGGCAGAAGCTAATGTCGGGTCAATACCGTATCCGTTGTCCGGGAATGTTCCGAATTGTTTGAAACGACGGTCGTATAAGTATGGCATTGCATCCTTACCTACTACAGCGTAGTTTCCACGAAGTTTTCCGTAATTGAACCATTTATTTTTGAGGTTAAATAATTCAGAGAAAAGCAAACCGGCTGTCACTGATGGATAGAAATACGGATTGGCAAGAATTGTTGATGACCAGTCCCATCTTCCGGTAACGCTTAATGAAGCTAAACCTTTATAATCTCCACGAATTTCTCCGAAATATCCGTAAGTTCTTTTCTCACGGTGCGAACTGCCGCGGTCACCTAAGTAAATATAGGCCGAATTGGTATTGGACAAGCTATAAGTTCCTGGAATAATAAAGTCACGACCTTGATTGGAAAGTGAGAAACCTTCTTCCATTTTCAGATCGGCTCCGGCCAAGAGGTCAATGTCAAATTCGCTCGGCAACTGAATTTTGTAAGTTGCTAAAGCAGAAGTTGCAAATAACTGACTACGTGATGCCGACGCACTATAAAAACCTAATAAATTCGGGCTCATATCTTCATAATCTTTGGTGTGAAGATAAGCTGTATTGGTATATGCGTCAATAAAATTATTGTAAGCCAGTAAATCTATTTCATATTGTGCCAATTCTTCCGGAGTTGCATCAGCAGCAATGCTTGGCTGAGTTAAAAATGGTAATTTCACAGCATCGTCCCAGCGTGGTACGTTGTAACCATCGTAAGAAGAATTGCTTGTATCAAAGCTCACACGACCAATCAGTTCGAGGTTTTTTATCGGACTGAAATTTAGCGATCCGTTAATAATATTACGTGTTCTTCTATTTTTACTGCTATCGTTGTAGCGAGGATAAAGCGGACTAATCGGCGAATTGTATTTATTATTGTCACTATAATATAAGAAGCGTGGGAAACCATTTGCTTCCTGATAATTGGTTATATCATCTGTAATCGGCCAGTTGTAAACCGACGACATACTGGTAGAACCAAATGAACGTGATGTATTTTCGTTAATATTGGCCGAAAGTGTAAGCGAAAGTGTTTTCAATGGTTGATAGGTTCCTTTCAGCAAAAGTCCCATTCTGTCTAAATAATCATTTGGAACAATCCCTTTATTTCTGGAATAATTAGCTGAAGCATAAGCCTGGAATTTTTCGCTACCACCATTTAAGCTCACATCGTATTTTTGATAAAATCCATCGTTTAGGAATTTCTCTACGTTGTTTGATCTTTCAAAATCAGCAGCAAGCGGCGGTCCCCAGCCACCCATAGTTCTGTCTTTATAGAAACCATCAGAACCAGGACCATAAGTTGTTTGAATTCCTCTTACTCGGGTTGGAATATCATATTGCAAGCTGGCACTCGCATTCACGGTCACTTTTCCTACCTGACCTCTTTTGGTAGTAATCATTACCACGCCGTTAGCAGCATCCTGACCATAAAGCGCAGAAGCTGCCGCACCTTTCAGCACGGTAATATTCTCAATATCGTTTGGATTGATGTCGGCTGCTGCACTTCCGCGTCCTGCCAGTGGAATTCCATCAAGTACGAAAAGCGGCTCGTTGTTTTGTGCATTGTTTACAGAAGAAATACCACGAATGATAATTTGTGTTCCGGAGTTTGGCGAACCGCTGGAATTAGTTACGCTCAGCCCGGCGATTTTTCCCTGCAAAGCGTTCACGAAGTTTTGCGATTTTCCATCGGTCAAAGCTTCGGAATTTACAGTCTGCACCGCAAAGTTCAGCTTTCTTTTTTCTGACTGAACGCCCATTGCAGTTACTACAATTTCTTCGAGCAACTCAGTTTCCGGGTCGAGCACCACATTAATCACGCTTGCATCACCCACCACTCTTTCTTGTGCCTTCATTCCAACGTATGAAAACACAAGCGTTTGGCCTTTTTGAACGGAAAGATTATATGCTCCGTCAATGTTAGTAAGAGCTCCTCGGGTAGTTCCTTTCACCACGACCGATGCTCCGATAATCGGGAGCCCATCTTCCGAAGAAGTAACTGTTCCTGTTACGTTTAGCTGTGCAAATGAGGGCAAAGCAATCAGTAAACTTAAGATTAAGAAATATAATTTCTTCATGGTTTTATAATATTAATATTACAACACGTATAAATTGCATATATGAATTCTCGAAAATACGAAATTTTTTATACTTTCATTAATCCTTTTACAATTAATTAAGCTATTTTAATCGAAAAATAAAACCGCTTTACAAAACACATAAAAAAGCAACATTTTGGTGACAAAATGTTGCTTTTTTATGTGTTTTAAAGAATAAATTTACTTTCGCATAGTCTATAAGCCTCTACAAAAGAGAACTTAATTCACTAATTATTAATATCTTACAACCATTTATTTCGTTTGAAATACCATAAAACCGCTCCGGAAAACATTACCATCAACACAAGTGCAAATGGATAGCCGAATGGCCAGTTGAGTTCAGGCATAATTTTAAAGTTCATACCATAAATACTCGCAATCAGCGTAGGCGGCAGGAAAATAACGGAAACCACAGTAAAAATTTTGATAATTTTATTCTGTTGGATATTAACCATACCGAGGAAAGTATCTTGCAAATAGTCAAGGCGCTCAAATCCAAATCGTGTGTATTCAAAAAGCGAATTGATGTCCTTGATCATCATGGTAAGTCGTGGCAAGAGTTCTTTTGGGAATAAGCGGCTCTTGAGCATGTTGGAAATAATGCGCTGCTTGTCAATAATTGTCTGACGAAGCACCATCACTTTTTCCTGCAAGTCCTTGATACGGATTAGCACATCTTCGTCAGGATCGGCTACGGCATTCATCGATTTACTGAGATTGGTAATCATATCCGTGGTATCTTCTATCACGTCAGCATCGTACTCAATTCGGGTTTCCAGCAGAGCTACCAACACATGAAATCCGGTTGGAAATGCTTTTGTGTTAGCAAAAATTTTCTTTACAGTTTCGTTGAACGAACGCAAGTCAATATCACGTACAGACACCAAAATACCGTTTTTCAAAATAAATGAAACCGGCTCAAGCGTAAAATTCTCAAGCAAGAAATTAGAGTTTGCCACCAAGCTATCATCTGTTTCGATGTATCGGGAGCTGATCTCGATTTCTTCAATTTCTTCGTCTTCCTGGATGTAAATCTTTAAAAACTGCTCCAAGCGCGTTTCCACATCCAGAGCCACGTTGTTCAAGTCAATCCAGATGATATTTTTCAACTCAATTTTGGTTAAAATATCCAGACTTTTGGCAATTTTGATTTTATTATCTTCGTGGTAGAATAGTCTTAATTCTGACATGATTTCCCTCCTTTCTTTTCCTTTCGGAATTTTAGATTTTTAAAAAAGTTGTAAGAGAATAAGACCTTAAGCGAGAAAATGCTTATTATTTTTTGTTCATCGCGTTTGCAATCATGTTGGTCAACAGTATAAAACTTTGCACGTCCAATTGTTCGGGTCGTTTATCAAAAATTTTATCAGCAAACATCGGATTTTCTTTTTCTACAAGCGGTTTCAATGAATTTCGCAAGGTCTTGCGTCTTTGGTTGAAGGCTGTTTTCACTACCGTTCGGAAGAGTTTTTCGTCGCAATCGAGTACTTTTACTTCGTTTCGGGTAAAGCGAATAACAGCCGATTTGACCTTGGGAGGAGGATCAAAGACATCTTCCGACACAGTAAACAGATATTCCACGTCGTAATATGCCTGCATGAACACGCTCAGAATTCCATACGCTTTTTTGCCCGGCTTGGACGCGATGCGCTCTGCCACTTCTTTTTGCAGCATGCCGGAAACGTAGGGGATTTTATCTTTATAATCCAGCACTTTGAAAAAAATCTGACTGGAAATATTGTATGGATAATTCCCGATAATACAAAATTTCTCATTGTAGAGTGTATCTAAATCCATTTTCAGAAAATCTCCCTCAATCACTTCGAGCGTAGGGAAATGCTCGTGCAGATAAACCACACTTTCGGTGTCAATCTCCACAACTTTCAGATTTACTAATGGATTTTCGAGAAGAAATTGGGTAAGAACGCCCATTCCGGGTCCGATTTCAAGCACAGGCATAGCCGTGCTAAGAGGCAAGCTCTCCGCAATACGACGAGCTATTTCCTTGTCTTTCAGGAAATGCTGTCCCAAGTATTTTTTGGCGCGTACTTGTGTCATATTGGTGATAATCGTCGGGCATTTTATATAGAAATAGGAATTAATTTCGTGTAAAAAGTCAATTTTTCTAGTAAGAAAAGTGGCTTTTGATTTCTTTGAAAACAATAATTAAGAATGCTTTTAATACATTTATTCTAGTTTTTTGTATCTTTGCATCCATTATCAAAGCTTCGGCAAAAGTAGGTAAAAATATTTAATTATCCTAAAAAACTGCAGGAATTTGCAGGATTTCACATGCGAAAAATATTCATCCTAACCGGAAAATTCATCAGCAACATCATAGATTTTTTCTATCCGCCATTCCGCAGATATTTCAGTCTGCAGTTTTTTCGCTATGGAGTTTCGGGTGCCGGAAATATGGCTTTCGACTGGGTGCTTTACTTTATTATTTACAATTTTATCATCCAAAAGCAGTTGGTTAATCTTGGAATTGTGACATTAAGTCCGCACATTGCCACGCTTTTTATCACTTTCCCGATAACGCTTTTCACAGGATTTTTACTACAAAAATATGTCACTTTCACCGCTTCCGAAATGCGCGGAAAAGACCAGCTCGTGCGCTATTCGGCGGTAGTTGCCGCTAATCTGCTGATAAATTATTTCGGGCTGAAACTGCTCGTAGATGTGCTGCAGATTTATCCTACGCCGTCCAAAATGATTGTCACAGTTTTCACAACGATGTTCAGTTATTTTTCTCAAAAGAAATTTACATTCCGAATAAAAAATGTTCCGGAAAAAGAATAAGATATTCACGCTTGTAAAATGGCTGGTGATGCTTGCGGCATACGGCTTTTTGATTTACAAATTGGCACATATCGATTATTGGAATGAGCTGAGAAGCACTTTTTCTGAACTAAATTTTAAGCGGATTTCGTACTTGATATTTGTTTTACTGCTGATGCCTTTGAACTGGGCGCTGGAAACAAAAAAATGGCAGCAACTTTGTAAAAATTCAGTTGATTTGTCTTTTTCGCAAGCTTTGAAAGCCGTTTTAGCTGGATTAAATACCGGCTATATTTCACCTAACCGAATTGGCGACTTTGCCGGGCGTATTTTATTTCTTCCGCCCAATCAGCGAGTTACAGGCGTATTTCTAAGTCTTTTAAATAGTATTTCTCAAAACATCATCCTGACCGTTCTCGGAATTTTTGCTGCTCTGTTTTATTTTTCCGAACATCATATTTTCGGCAGTCTCAACTCATATTTGGCAGCAGTTGGCGTAGGTGTTTTGGTAATAATTGCTCTTTATTTTACTTTTCCACGAATTTCCGGAAAACTAAAAAAAGAAAATTGGTCGGATAAAACTAAATCACTTATTCAAAGTTTTTCGGCTTTCAGCACCAATGCACTTTTCTCCATTCTTGCCATTTCGTTGCTTAGATATTTCGTTTTTTGCTTTCAATTTTACTTGATGCTTCATTTTTTCAGCATCGAAATAAGTTTATTGCAAGCCATCATAGCTATCCCAACAATGTATTTGCTCGTGACATTTACGCCTTCGTTTGCTGCAGCAGAACCTGCAATACGAGGTTCTATAGCTGCGCTAATTCTGAGTGTTTATTCAGGAAATGAGATTGGAATTATTCTGACAGGAATTTTGATTTGGATTATCAACTTTGTAATTCCGATGCTGGCAGGAAGTATCGTTGTGGGAAAAGCAAAATCTACAGAGATCTAAAATTCAATTCTTTAAAACGAAAAACGCGGCAAGCCGCGTTTTCATTTTATTATTTTTTCTCAAACGTGAGGTCAATCCGTCCGAGATTTAATCCGCTTTTTCCCATTTGAGCAATTATTACGTCTTTTCCGAGCGTGTTTTTCACCCTTTCATTGGTGATTATTTTGTGCGAATGACCGCCGATGATTACGTCGATTTTAGAGGATTTAGCCGCTAAATCATAATCTGTAGGTGCTGCATCTAAACTACTCACGCCTAAGTGCGACAAGCAAACGACCACATCGCATTTCAGCGTATCTTTCAAATAAGCCGAAGTTTCCAATGCGGTTTCCATTGGGTCTTTCAGAATAACTCCTTCAAAATTTTTCTGAAAAGCCAAGCCTCGCAAATTCACTCCAAGCCCGAAAACTCCGATTTTCATTCCGCCACGTTTGATGATTTTGTAAGGTTTTACAAATTCTTTCAAGGGCGTATTTACCACATCGTAATTGACATTTACAATCGGCAAATTGACATTTTTCAGTGCTTTCGCCAAGCTATCCATTCCATTATCAAACTCATGATTTCCTAACGTGACCGCATCGTAGCCCATCATTTTCAGCGCATTCACCTCTACTCTACCACTGAAAAAATTGAAATACGGCGTACCTTGCCAAAAATCCCCGGCGTCAAACAACAAAACATTTTTTTCCTCCGCGCGAATTTTATTTATGACACCTAATCGGCGGGCATATCCGCCCAAATCGCTTCCGGCAAGCGGCTCAACCTGACTGTGTGTATCATTTGTGTGAAGAATAACGAGTTTAGTGGTTTTTCCGGCGTGCAAACTCACCGAAAACACAAGAAAAAATATTAAAATAAATCTAGCTTGTTTCATTTTGAATTGAATTTTATCTGATTTCTCCGAGCAAATATACGAAAATAAATTATTGAAATTGTACCTGCTTTTCTAAAACAACAAAAAATAAAGCAATGTTTTGAGAGCTAATGTTTTTTCAGCGAGAATACAAAAGTCAGCCCGCCACCCGGAGTTTTTTTAGCCGTGATGGAGCCTTTGTGATAAAGTACCGCGTTTTTCACAATGGCAAGTCCAAGTCCCGTTCCGCCCATTTTGCGGCTACGACCTTTGTCCACTCGATAAAATCGCTCGAAAAGTCGATTGAGATGCTCCTCGTTTACGCCATTTCCATTGTCTGAAAATGTGAAATAATAAAAACGCTCGTCCTCGCGGTAGCAGTTTATTTCGATTTTAATGTTTTCTCCGGCGTAATCCAGCGCATTGTCCATCAGGTTTCGCATGATAGAATAAAGCAGCGACTGATTTCCAAGCAAAAACATCTTTTCAGTGATATTATGCTCTACTTTGAAATTCTTTTTCTCAATTTCAAGGCGTAAATCTTTCAGCACTTCCTGCAAAATGGAATGCAAGTTACATTCCTGCTTTTCGTAGATTTTTTTCTTTTCATCCAGTTTGGTGAGCGTAGAAATATCCTGCAGCAAGGCCGTGAGACGCTGTGATTGCTGATAAGAACGTTCGATAAAGAATTTCTGCCGCTCAGGCTCCAGATTTGGATTTTCGAGAATGCTTTCCATATAACCCATAATAGTGCTAACAGGCGTTCTGAGTTCGTGTGAAATATTTTGTGTCAACTGGCGTTTCAGTTCGTTTTCATGTTCTTGCGAAGTCGTATCTGTTATCACAATTTCAAACGTTTCATCCTGAAAAACAATGCATTGAACAAAGAAATAGCGTCCATCTTTCTCAATTGTCATTCGCTTACGGCGCATGGATTTATTGGACAGATTTTCATCAATAAAAGCATTGATTTCAGCAAATTCGGGTAGATTGAAAATTTCGTTCGAAGTTGCTTCGTTTTTGTCCGAAAGGAAACTTGTGTGCTGAATAAATGTGGGATTGGTGAGGATTTCTTTTTTCTCCGGTGAGAAAATTCCAAGTCCTTCCTGCGAAATATACAAGTGATTTATCAGTTTTTCGCGTTCGTTAATTACTTCGTCTTTCGTGCGTGCAAGCTGGCGATACAGCATCACCATATTGCTGCTGATTTCTCCCAATTCATCGTTTGGAAACACCACATCCACCTGCAATTCTTCACCGTTTTTTGCTTTTTCGGTAAAAATACGCATTCGGTCAATTGATTTCGTAAAATTCTTAGTTACCAGATAGATAGCTCCAACAGCAAGCAGTAAAATCACAAACATAAAATACACGAAAAACATATTCGTTTTCATTAGTGATTTCAGTTCTACACCATAAGGCAGTGCACTTCTGACATAATAATGCGAGAATTTTCCGGCGTAATAGTAGTACTCTATTCCGGTGGTTTCCGAGCGACGAAGTGCCTTCCCTTTTCCCAATTGCTCTGCCATCAAAAATTCCGGGCGGGTTTTGTGATTTTCGAGCAGCGCAGCCTCCTTCACCGAAGTATCGTAAAGCACATTTCCAAGCGTATCTATCACGGTTATACGTAGCGCACTGTCCGGAAACAGACGCACAATATCGTAAAGTTCATCCCAGTTGTAATTTCGCTCTTCCAGATAATTATTCACAATGTTGTTGTAATTAAACAAAACATCGTCTAATTGCTCGGCACGTGAATTCTTTTCGCGCTGAAACTGCACGAACGTAATGGTGGCAAACAGGACAACCAGCATCCCGAAAAAGTATAGAAAAAGTTTATGATATGCGCGCATGGATAATTAAAATTGAGCTGATTTCTGAAAAATTGCATGCAAAAAAGTTTGACATACAATTGAAGCACGAAATTCGCATTTTCTGACTTCGTGCTTCTTGATATTTTTGGCTTAAAGCCTATCCTTCAAAGCAATATCCGTAGCCCAATCGGGTTACAATTTGCTTTCCGTAAACACCAATTTTCTTACGTAATCTGGTGATATTCACATCAATAGTTCTATCAAGCACCACAACTTCATCCGACCAAACTCGTGATAAAATTTCTTCGCGAGTAAACACACGATTTTTATTTTCAAGGAAAAGTTTCAGAATTTCAAATTCTTTTTTGGTAAACGAAACTTCCTCGCCGTCCAAGGTTACTTTCTTGTTATTCAGGCTCATAACCAAGTTTTCGTGGCTCAGTTCGCGCATATCGGCTTGTTCGCTGTTGGTTTCTACTCGGCGCAAAACTGCTTTTACGCGAGCCAGCACTTCACGAATGGAAAATGGTTTGGAAATATAGTCGTCGGCACCCACGTTAAAGCCTGTCAAACGGTCATTTTCGGTATCTTTCGCGGTTAGGAAAATAATTGGAATACTGGCAGTTTTCGGGTTTTCGTTCAGAATTCTTGCCATTTTAAATCCGGATATTTCACCCATCATCACGTCCAAAAGCAAGAGATTGTACACCGTAATGTCTTTTTTCAGTGCTTCTTCAGCTGAGTAAGCCACATCAACGCTGTAGCCTTCTACTTCAAGATTAAATTGCAGGATTTCGCAAAGATCTTCCTCATCGTCAACGACTAAAATTTTGTACTGATTCATTAAACTTATTTTTAGTTAGTTAATTCTTTCTTGGAAAATTCAATTGTATATTCATTGAAATTTCACTGCAAATTAACTCTTTTGATGTTTCGATGACGTGTAATATGTGTTACAAAATTATGACAAATTTCCGAATATATTCCAATTTGGCTCAAAACTTATTGGAAATGATTGATTTAAAATAAAAAAACCGACATTACTTTGTCGGTCTTTTGTGTTATAAAATTTCGATGCCTTGCGCTTCGCAAAGTTCCATCGCCATTTCCCGTAATCGGAATTTTTGAATTTTTCCGCTTCCGGTCATTGGAAATTCTTCAACAAAAAACACATAACGAGGAATTTTATATTTTGCAATGTGATTTTTGCAGAAATCACGCACATCTTCGCATGTTAGTTCGCAGCCTTCTTTGAGAATAATAAATGCGCCTACATCTTCGCCGTACCGATTGGAAGTTACGCCTACAACTTGTACATCCTTGATTTCAGGCATTTTATAAAGATAATCTTCTACTTCTTTCGGCGAAATATTTTCACCACCACGAATAATCATATCCTTAATTCTTCCCGTAATCCGGTAATTTCCGTTCTCATCTTTCACACCCAAATCGCCCGAATGCATAAATCCATTGGCATCAATTACCTGAGCGGTGGCTTCCGGATTTTTGTAGTAACCTTTCATTACCAAATAGCCGCGACAACAAATTTCGCCTTCCACACCTACCGGACATTCTTCGCCGGTTTCGGGATTTATCACCTTCACTTCCGTAAATTCAAATTCTCGTCCTACCGTGCTGCAGCGCACTTCAAAAGAATCGTCTACGCGCGTCTGCGTCATTCCTGGCGAAGTTTCAGTCATTCCGTACACGCTCGTCACGTCCATAAACATTTTTTCGTTTACCTGCTTCATCAGCTCAACCGGACACAGCGAGCCGGCCATAATTCCGGTTCGTAACGAACTCATATCGAACATATCAAACATCGGGTGATTCAGTTCGGCAATAAACATAGTTGGTACGCCGTGAAGCACCGTACAACGCTCTTTGTGAATGGAAGCCAGCGTGATAAGCGGATCAAATTTCTCTACCATCACCTGCGTACTTCCGTGCGTGAGGCAGCACATTGTTGCCAGCACTACACCAAAACAATGGAACAAAGGCACACAAATACAGCATTTATCCTCTTCGGTAAAATTCATGTGAACGCCCGTCAGATAGCCGTTATTCACAATATTGTGATGCGTAAGCATCACGCCTTTTGGAAATCCGGTCGTTCCGGACGTGTACTGCATATTTACCACATCCTGGCAATGCGAAAGTTTTCGGTAATGCAGCAAATCATCGTCGTCCACATTGTCGCCAAGCAGCAAAATTTCCGCCGTGTTGTACATTCCGCGGTATTTTTCCTGACCAATGTAAACCACGTTTTTTAGTTCGGGAAATCGCTCGCTTTTGAAAGTTCCGCGCTGAGTAGTTCGCAATTCGGGGACTGAATCATAAATAATATCGGTATAATTATTTCCCGGCGCACCATCGGTCATGCAAAGCGTGTGCATATCCGAATTTTCCAGGATAAAGGCCAATTCTTCTGAGCGATAATTGGTATTTACCGTCACAGCAACGGCACCAATTTTGGCAGTTGCGTATAAAAATGTAAGCCAATCAGGAACATTTTGCGCCCAAATCCCAACATTCGTTCCACGCTTCACGCCAATGGCTATCAAGCCTTTAGCCATATTATCCACGCGTTTATTGAAGCCTGACCAACTAAATCTCAAATCCCGATCTGAATAAACAATGTATTCTTTGTCCGGCGTTTTTTCAGCCCAATGTTCCAACCAGTCGCTGATAGTTAAATCTGAAAGTTGCATTGTATCTTAAATTTGAAGCAGAACGCTTCGTTTTTAATTCGAATTTGTTAAAATGGAGAATAAACAACGGCCAGAATCTGTGCGGTTTCGTTGTTTGTGGCTGTAATTAAGTGATCCACAATTGAATCGTAATAAATGCTGTCGCCAACATTCAGCACGTAATTTTCATTACCGTAATTTACAGTAATTGAACCACTTAAAACATAAATAAATTCTTCGCCTTCGTGCGAAGAAGGAAATTTATCGATTTTATCACCCGGAACAATATTAATTACAAAAGGTTCCATGGCGCGTCCGGCTTTGCGTGCAGCCAGTGAATAAAAATCCATGTGTGAATTTTCGGTGGATAAATGGCTGGTAAAAGTGGCTGGCTGCAGTTTGTCTTCACTTCTGTTTACTACAGGACCAAAATTCTCGCTATCATCCAAAAATGTGCCCAAACGCACTCCAAGCGCACGCGAAATCTTAATTAATGAGGACAAAGAAGGAATCTTATCGCTTGAATATATCAAATTAATCTGTTCTTCGGTTAGCCCAGAACGTTCTGAAAGTTCAGAAATTGAAATGCTCTTGTCGCTACAAAGCGTTTTGATTTTTTTTGTTACCGGATTCATTTTTCTAAAATATTTTGAAATCTAATTTTGATTTTAAGCTGCAAAAGTATAAAACTTTCACATTATAGGCAAATATTATTTCAAATTACACATTTTATTTAATTTTTAATTTTAGATTGATTGAAATATTGCGAATTAAAAACGATATTATTATTTTAGAAAAAGTCATTCAGCAAAAAATTTCAGTCTATGTTTCAATAAGATAACACAAAGAAGCCCAAAACAAGTAAGTTTTCATGTGCAGCAAAATCAAATAATTTCCTTATTTTTGTAAATCTGAAATCTAAAAAACTGCTTTTTATGAAATTACGCCTGATTATCCTTCTGCTATGTGCGGTCAATCTCCTTTCAGCACAACAAAAACCTACTCAAAAATGGCTGGATCAGAAATACTCCATGTTTATTCACTTTGGTCTGTACTCTGCTTACGGTGGCATGTACGATGGCAAACGTGTAGAAAAAGGTTATAGTGAACAAGTTCAGTCTTTTGCCGGAATTTTTAGTGATTGGTATGCCAATTCTGCCAAAACATTCAACCCGACTGAATGGAATGCCGACGAAATTGTAGCATTGGCCAAAAAAGCCGGAATGCGTTCCATCGTTTTCACTTCCAAGCACCACGATGGATTTTGTATGTATCATTCGCAATACACGCCATTCAACATAGTGGATGCAACGTCCTACAAGCGTGATTTGATGAAAGAACTTGCCGATGCCTGCCAGCGTGGCGGCGTGGATTTCGCCGTGTATTATTCGCTTATAGACTGGAATTTTCCGCAAGCCTACCCTATTTCCAGCCACAATGCAGACCCGATTACGCCTGAGCATTTCGAGTTTAACAGAAAGCAAGTGGAAGAAATTATGACTAATTACGGGCCGATTTCAGAGATTTGGTTTGATATGGGCTCGCTGACTGCCGAGCAAAGCAAAGAGCTGTACAATCTGGTAAATCGCCTGCAGCCGCAATGTATGATTAGCGGCAGATTGGGAAATAATCAGGTGGATTTCAGCGTGATGGCTGATAATGAATATCCGGATTATCAGATGCTTACACCTTGGCAAACAGCGGCTTCCATGTTTGATGAAACTTGGGGCTACCGCTCGTGGCAAGTGCGAGGCGATACGAATGAAAAAGCCGCAGAAAAACTAAAAAGTCTGGCACAAGTCATCGGACACGGCGGAAATTACCTGCTGAACATCGGACCGAAAGGCGATGGTTCGGTTGTGGAATTTGAGCGTGAAGTTTTACTGAAAATGGGCGAATGGATTGACCGAAATAAAGAAGCTATTTACGGCACAAAAGGCAATCCACTACCGCAAAGCAACAAACTTTGCGAAATCACAACGAAAGATAATAATCTCTATTTGTTGATGTGCTATCCGAGTTCTCAAATAGAATTAAAGAATATTTCCGGCAATATTGCTAATCTTTCTGTTTTAAGTAACGGAAAACCAGTCAAATACAAGCAAAACAAAAAAAACAACAGCATCACCGTATATTTTGACACGAAAATGTGGAAGGATGATGCGTTTTTTCCGGTTCTGAAACTTCAGTTCAAAGGAAAATACACCGTTCATCCACTAAATACTTTAGCTGCGAATACTGCTTTAACTGCCGAAAACGCAACGCCGGGTTTTGGTCATTCATCATTGGATTATTACTGTGGATACAAAAGTCTGGTGAATTACACGTGGAATTTCCAATCCCGAAAAAGCGAGATTTCGCCAGTCATTTCATTTACCGAAAATAATATCGGAAAAAAAATAAAGCTTACTGTAGATGGCAAAACTCAAAACATTTCGCTGGAACCAACATCCAATAAAACCGTAAAACCTGCACCCGGAACGCTGAAATGGGGAGATATTTACACCAAAGCCGGCCGCGGTGTGTTTGGAACAATGGAAGAGGAAGGATTAGAAAATGTGGATTTAAGCGATAAATGGGAAAAACTTTCCGATTTCCAGTACGGAGAAAAATTAAATTTGCCGCTGGCACACAGACGAAGCGTGCTTTTCCTGCAAGAAATTGAAAGCTCCGAAGAGCAAAATGTAGCAGTAGAAATTGGAGGTGGAAACGGAGTTTATGTCTTACTGAACGGCAAATATATTACGGCTCATTGCTTAGCTGAAAAACCGGAATATCAGAAAGAAATTGTGATTTTACCGCTTAAAAAAGGCAAAAATCAGCTTTTAATCAAGCACTTTAACCGATTTGCGGATATGCTGCATTACAGCTTAAAATCGTTGGACGAATGGAAAATCTACGAAATGAAACTTGCTCCAATGAAGCTATCAAAGTCGAAAACGCATTCAATTTCTATCAGCGAGCAAAATCCGGATTCAAAAGTTTCACCGCTTATAATGAATAATGTGGAAATAAATTGGTGATACTGATTTTAGTGTCAGACAAGAATGTCTGACTACCAAATAGAACGAACAAAAAAAGGACAACCCGGCGGGTTGTCCTTTTCTATTTCATTCTGAGTGACTATTTGTAATCTTTCAGTTGTTCTTGCAATCTTTTTCTGGCAAGGAAAATTCTACTTTTCACCGTACCAATCGGCAAATTCATCTTTTGCGCAATTTCTTCGTATTTGAAACCTTGAATGTGCATAGAAAATGGTATGCGATATTCGTCAGCAAAAGAATTGATGCTATTGCTGATTTCGCCAACAGAATATGCTCCTTCAGGAGTTTCAAAACCGGAGTTTTGAGGTAAATTCAAGTGATGCAAGTCTTCTGTACGATCGAATACTGTCTGATTTCTAACGATTTTACGATAATTATTTATGAAAATATTTTTCATAATCGTTAGCACCCAACCTTTAAAATTTACATTGTCCGTAAATTTGTCCTGGTTGTCCAACACTTTCAACGTCGTGTCTTGCAGTAGATCCTCGGCATCATCACGATTTAGCGTCAAAGAAAATGCAAAATTCCGCATGTTGCTTTGTAGCGCTACTAATTCTTTTTCAAATTGATCGTCCTTCATTTTAGTTTTTTGTTTGTGTGTGAATATTAAGCTAAAACGAATCCTTTTGAAAAAATTTGCTCCTTTCGCTTAAGGAACAGAATGAATGTCAGTTTTCTATACTGAATAAGTATTTTTAAAAAGAACTCTTTGAAAATTGGGTATCATTTTCATTGCAAAAATACAATTTAAATTCACAATTTCATTATATTTGTAGAAAATATTTTAACATTATGAAGAGAAATTTGATTTTTTTATGTCTTGTCGTTACAAGTTTATTGATACACGCCAATATTTACAGCAATAATCAAGCCAAACCGACATTCTTTTCTATCGACCTGAAGAAGAACGTGGGCAGCACCACGTGGCTTTATATACAGAAAGGCTTTGAAGAGGCGAAGCAGCTTAACGCCAATACAATAATCATAGAAATGAACACTTATGGTGGAGAAGTCGGCTTTGCCGACTCAATTCGGACAAAAATTCTGAATTCTGACATTCCTGTCATAGTTTTCATTGACAATAATGCCGCTTCTGCAGGAGCGTTGATTTCTATTGCCTGCGAACGAATTTATATGCGAAAAGGCGCCACCATCGGAGCTGCGTCCGTAGTGGATCAGACCGGACAAAAACTTCCCGACAAATACCAATCCTACATGCGTGCTACCATGCGAGCCACAGCCGAAGCGCATGGAAAAGACACTATTATCAGCGGAAATGACACAATATATAAATGGAAACGAGATCCGCTGATTGCCGAAGCGATGGTTGACGAACGAACCGCAATTAAAAACGTGACCGATTCGGGAAAAGTGCTGACATTTACCACAGAAGAAGCCATTAAATACAATTATTGCGATGGAATGGCTGAAAACATCACCGAAGTAATCAAAAGCGAAATTGGCGAAGAAGACTTTGAGCTCATAAAATTCAAACCCACCACCTGGGACAATATTAAAGGATTTTTGATGAGTCCGATTTTCCAAAGCATCCTGATTATGCTGATTATTGGTGGAATTTATTTTGAACTTCAATCGCCGGGAATCGGCTTTGCACTCGGAGTTGCAATCACTGCTGCGTTGCTTTATTTTGCACCGCTGTATATAGATGGTTTAGCCGAACATTGGGAAATCATCTTATTTATTATAGGTTTGATTTTGATTGGGCTGGAGATTTTCGCCTTCCCTGGATTTGGCATTGCGGGGATTAGCGGAATTGCGCTTGTCGTCGCCGGTTTGGTGCTCAGCCTGATTGGTAATGTAAAATTCAATTTCCAACCTGTGGATGGAGATGATTTTACACGAGCTACGCTCACGGTCATTGCGGGATTGATACTTGGATTCGCTACAACGATATATTTGAGCACAAAAATCGGCTCTAAAGGAATTTTCAAACGACTGGCACTTGACACTACATTGGATAACAAAGAAGGTTATGTAGGAGTTCCGCTGGAAACGCTGGAAATTGTAGGAAAACAGGGAGCTGCTTCTACCGTTTTGCGCCCATCAGGCAAAGTACGAGTAGATAACAAAACCTACGATGCCGTTTCCATCAACGGAGCATTTATCGAAAAAGGCTCAAACGTCATTGTTGTTCGCTACGAAACCGGACAGGTATATGTAGAGGAAATTTAGCACCTAATCTCCTGCGTTGGAGAAATCTTTTTTCAAGAAAAAGATACGCAAGCTTTTTACCTGATAACTTTTAGGCACATTTTTAACTATTTGAAAATCACAATCTGCAATTTTCAGTTAAAAATGTGTCTTTTTTCTTTTTAAAGGTTTTTTAACATTGTTAAATCTCAAAAATAAGTATCAACGCATGCATAAATCGATATTTTTGTGTTAACCTATCTTAAATTCTGAGGACGTCACATTCAATTAACTTAATAAATTAACTAAAACCAATTTCCATGAAAAAAAGAATGAAGTTATTTTGCATCCTCCTATTTATAGGGATGGGTGTCAGCTTTGCTCAAACTCAGGTTAGCGGAACGGTAACAGATGAGAATGGAGAACCTGTTATTGGCGCAAGCGTAATTGTGCAGGGAACTACAAAAGGAGTTGCCACAAATCATTTAGGTGATTTCTCAATTGATGCGCCATCCAACGGTAGGCTCGTAGTCTCTTCCATTGGCTATGCCAGCCAAACCGTGAGCATCAACAATCGGACGAGAATTAGCATTGTTCTAATTGAAGACACCAGAACTCTGAAAGAAGTAGAAATTACGGCAGAGTTCGGTATGAAACGTGTTGCGAGATCTGTGGGTTCATCGGCCCAAAACGTAAAAGCTACCGATATTACCGAGTCGGGACGCGATAACTTTATTTCGGCACTGCAAGGTAGGGTTTCCGGGATGAATGTTACATCTACTGGAGGAGCTCCAGGTGCTTCCACTACCGTTATTTTGCGAAGCATTACTTCTATTTCGGGAAACAATCAGCCACTTTATGTAATTGACGGGGTGCCAATGAACAACAGCACCTTTGACCCAATTGCCTTTGCAGGAACAGAAAGATATTCAGTACGAAGCCTTGATTTTGCTTCCAGAGGTAATGACTTGAACCCAGAAGACATTGCTGAAGTTACTGTACTGAAAGGTGCCGCAGCGGCTGCTCTTTACGGATCTGACGCATCTAACGGTGCAATTATCATCACTACCAAAAAAGGTCGTGCTGGAAAAGGACAGGTTACTTACAGCAATTCATTCAGATGGGACAAAAGTTATGGTTTTCCAGAAGTTCAGACCAAATATGCCAACGGCGCATACGGAACCACAAACTACTACTTCACAAATAGATACGGCGGTTTGTATCCTGATGGAATGGAACTTTACGACAACCTAAGCCAAATCATGCAAACCGGGTTTACTCAAAAACACAACATTGCAGTTGATGGTGGAAATGAAAAAACAACTTTGCGTGCCGCAGCCTCATTCTTAGGTCAGGAAGGTGTAGTAAAATCTACAGATTACAATCGATTAAATCTGACATTGTCCGGAAAATCTGAAATCACCAAATGGCTGAAATTCGAAGGATCCATGCAGTACACTAATACTGAGAATAATAAAGCACTTCGTGGAACAGACGGTCCTCTTTATAGAGCTTTACTTTGGCCGATTGTGGACAATATGGCTAATTATTTGGCCGAAGATGGTTCGCACATGCGTCTGCCAACTTACTACACCGATACGGATTTATTGAACCCATTGTTTGGCTTGTTCAAAAATAAATTTTTCGATACGTCGGATCGTTTCTTGTCAAACGTAGCTGTAACGGTAAATCCAATTGAAAATGCATTTATTAGAGCGCAATTAGGTTGGGACGTTGGGATGCAGACTTTTATAACTTCTGAGCATCCATATTATTCAAACAACAATAACGGAGATGGTTATTATAACCTTGTAAAAGCCAATTTCTCCGATCCAACTATGAATATACTTGCCGGTTATAACAATGTTTTCTTTGACGAAAAACTTACATTCGGCGCACAAATTGGATATCACCAACTTGAAAATGGAGTTACCCGATTGATTACCAACGGATCAAAATTTATCATTCCGGATTTTCAATCCATTAACAACACAACTCCATCCACAATTAGCACCAGCCAACGTACTACTAAAAGAAGAATTCAGGCTATTTCGGCACAATTTGAATTTGGTTATCAAAATCTGGCATTCTTGACTTTAAGAGGAAGAAATGACTGGTCTTCAACTCTTCCAGTTGTAAATAATCGCTATTTCTATCCTGCAGTAGAAGCGTCATTGGTACTTTCTGAGCTAGGTTTCATGAAAAATGTAGAGCCAATTGATTTCTTAAAAATTCGCGGAACGATAGCTCAAGTTGGTAAAGATGCAGGTCCGCTAGAAATTGACCCGCAACTTGAACCTACATTATTAACCGGAGGCGGTTTCAAATACGGATTTACTGGTCCAAACAAAAAACTAAGACCAGAGATGGCCACTTCAAAAGAAGCAGGTTTTGAATTCAGAATTTTAGATGAGCGTATCAACGGAGACTTTACCTATTTCCATACTCACAATGCCGATCAGATTGTGAAAGGTTTCCGCTTAAGCTACGCTACCGGATTTGTTTTGAACAACATGAACGTAGGAACTTTCAATACTTGGGGCTGGGAAGGACACATTGATGGAGACATTATCCGCAACAACAACTTCAGATGGAATGTTGGTTTGAACATGTCTCAAACTCACTCAAAAGTTGTTGATTTGCCGGAAAATGTTACTGAATATTACAATCCTTACACCTGGAACTCCGGAAATATCAGAAACGGTATTATGGTTGGACATCCTGTAACAACACTTACCGGACGTGCCTATTTAAGAAATGACAATGGAACAATTCTTATTGACCCTAAAACCGGACTTCCGCTTATTGATCCAAAATGGAGCGTACTGGGTGACCGTGAGCCAAAACTCAGATTCGGCATCACATCAGCATTTACTTACAAAGGCTTCAGAGCTTCTGCGATGTTCTCAGGCCGCTACAAAGCAACAGTAGTAAATGGAACGAAACGTACTATGATGACATCCGGAACCAGTTGGGAATCGGTAGATTTAAGAGAGAGAGGACCGGTAGTTTTCAATGGCGTATTGAGAGATGGAAATGAAAATACACCAAATCCAACAATTAACAACATTGCTGTAGATTACAAATCATACGGAACTTCCATTTACGGTGGTAACGACGAAGACTGGCTGGAGAAAAACGTCAATTACTTGAGACTTCAGGAACTTCGTTTGTCTTACAGAATTCCTCCAACTTGGCTCAAAACCAATCTTCCATTGATAAGTAATGCTGATATTTTCTTTACTGGAAATGACTTATTTACTTTGACAAATTACTCAGGAATTGATGCAGTAGGAAACACAGTTTCTGCAGCAGCAGGTGGAACCGGAGGCGAAGGATATGATGTATGGTCACTACCTAATCCACGTGGATTATCATTTGGTTTAAGTTTTACATTTAATTAATTAACGAAAAATTTATTTCAAACATGAAAAAGATAACGATATTACTTACAGCACTGATCATGTTTCTTGCAGTTGGCTGTGAAGATTATTTAGATGTCAACAGAAACGTAGATGCTCCGGACTATGTGGAAGGATATTTGTATCTGGCAGGTATTCAGCAAGCATATCAGGGAATCTACTGGGACATCAGAGCGGTTGGTCCTTTCACCCAGATGATGGGAACAAATAATGGTTCCTATGCTAGTTTTGCAAATAATTATTACATAGAAGGTAGTGATGCAGGCGGCGAAATCTGGCGTTTAGTATACTGGAATCAAGGAATGAACCTTGAAAACTTAATCAATCAATCCATGGAAGCTGAAGACTGGACATTAGCCGGAATTGGCTATGCTATTAAAGCATTTTCGTGGGATATGATGACAAAATTTCACGGAGAACTTCCTATGAAAGACGCTTATGTAAATGGTTTACTTTCTCACAATTACGATTATCAAAAGGACATTTACCCACAAGTTCAAGAATGGGCTTACAAAGCAATTGAACTACTTGAAAAAACAGATAATCATAACTATGGAAATAAAATCAGTGCTAATGATTACATTTACAGAGGCGACAAATCCAAATGGATAAAGTTTGCGTACGCGGTTTTGGTGAGAAATTATTCCTCACTTTCTAATAAAACTAATTTCAATTCGGAATATGCTCCAAAATTGCTCGAAGCTGTTTCAAAATCATTCAAATCTACTGACGACGATGCAATGGTAACCGTTGCTGGAGGTTCGCAAGGAGCTGCTCAATCAACTTACAATAATTTCTGGGGAACAGCTCGCGCTAACTTGGCTGCCAATTATTCTACTAATTCTTGGTTCCAGCATGAGTATGCCGTTCAGGTTTTTACCGGAACAGTTCCGAAATACGATGAAGCTACCGGAGAAAAGTCAAAAACAGGAACAAATCCTTATTATCCGTTTGAACTGGCTGCAAAACAAATCATTACTGACACTTTGAAAACTGCTGGTCACTTTGATCCGCGCGTAGTTGCAAAACTTGGCACAACGAGCGATCCGCTTTTCAAAAACAGCAATAATGAAGACAGTGTAAAAGCATTCAAATATTACGGCGGAAGTTTTACTAGCACTACAGGCCCAATCGGAACTGCACCTTCCATCTACGGAAGAAATGCAAAATCTGACTATGTAGGTGCTGTAAATGACGGTAAAGGACGTTGGTTGTATCATGATGAAGCACCTTATATTTTGACTTCTTATGCTGAAATTAAATTCTGCGAAGCAGAAGCATTATTCAAACTTAATAGAAAAGCTGAAGCTTTGGCTGCTTTCAAAGAAGCCGTAAAAGCAGATATGGAATTTACTGCAAAATATCTGAAAGATAATAAAGCAGGCGAAGCTGCTGGCGGAGATAAAATCACAAAAACATTGTTCAACAAACTTTCTGCAGAATATCTTGCCGGACCGTATGTAGATGGATTGTCAGTCAGTGATTTCACGCTTTCTCACATCATGATGCAAAAATGGGTTGCTTTGTATCCTTGGGGAGCTACAGAAGCTTGGGTGGATATGAGAAAATACCATTACGATATTCAGTACACAGGAGAATATCCAAGTTCAGGAAATGGCTGGACTAACGCACTAGTTACCCAAAAATGGGACAGTAATCCTGATAAGGTTTACAAAGGACTGTATTTGGCTCCGGCTCAAGTTGCCAATCGAAAAGGCCTGTACAACATCAACAACGAAGGTGCACCTTGCTACAGACTAAGACCAAGATACAACTCTGAATACATGTGGAATCTGGGTTCGCTTGAAAAACTTACTCCAATTCCTGGAACTGCGACAAACTACCAAACTTCAATTCCATGGTTTGCATATCCTAACGAAATGCCAACTTCAATTAAGTAATTGTTCAATCCATTAAAAATAAATAAAATGAAAATATTGAAATATATCATTCCGTTATTTTTGATTGTTTTCACTGTTTCTTGCGAGCAGAATGTGGTGGAATACCAATCAACACCTGTGGGGGATAATATGGCTGAGTTTCAATTACACTACTTTGTGCCGGTAACTGCCGTGGCAGCCAACAACATTACAAAAGTAGAGTTGAACGGTAAAACATTATCCAACAGTACAGCCCTGCTTACGACTTACAATGCCATTCCTAATGGAACGGTAGGTAGATTTTACACTACCAATACAGGTTCAAATACTATAAAAATGTATCAAGGTACTAATGCTGATAAATTGGTTTATGAGCAGCAAGTGACATTGTCTAATGGGAAACAAAACATTTTTGTTCACGACTTTAACAAGCCGCCGGTAGTTTTTGACAATGGTTTTCCTTACACTGCCAATGTTACACAAAATACTGATTCAACTTGCTGGGTGAAATTCTATAATTTCCTTTATGAAGCTAACGGCACGCCAACTACATTGAAACTTCAGTATCAATACGTTGACACTCGAACGAAAGCATTGGTGAACATTGGTTCCCCGGTAGGTTTTGGTGAAACAACAGGCTGGAACCCGGTAAAAATAGTTAAAACTATCAACAACTCATCCGGTTACAGCAGAATTGATTATAAAATCAAAATAGTGGATGCAAGCGGAAATGTGGTAGGTGACCTGGAAATTATCAACGATAAAAAGGCTTATGTAGCTTACAGTGGATTCTTTACTGAATACATTGGGCGCAGATATCATCACATTTTATCAGGAATGCGAATGTCTGTTCCTTATGCTTTAGTCAGAGAATTTGTAGCTTTATAAAATCATAAATGAACAACACAGAGCAATTCTATAAAGCAGAATTGCTCTGTTTGTTTAATCAATTCACCGAAAGAAAGATTTGCGAACGCAAAATCCCGAACTTACCATTTTGACAAAAAAAGCACTTTTTTTCAATTAAAAAACAACAAAAAGTCAGTTTACACAACAAATTGTGATTAAACAAAAACATTTGCTGCGAACATGTTAAACTAGTCAAAATATCGTATTTGTTATTCAAAATTCCTGTTTTTTCAAATAAAAAAATCGTATTTTTGTTTGAACTATATGAAAAAACTATATTTTACCATATTATTTCTGCTGTTTAGCTTTGTTATTTTCGCACAGCAAAATCGCGTCATCCTCGGTGCCGAGCAGACCAATGCCTACTTGCCGATTTTGAAAAATAAGCGGGTGGCACTTTTTTCCAATCATACCGGAATGGTGGGCGATAAGCACACGCTGGATATTTTGATTGAGAATAAAGTGAATGTGGTGGCAATTTTCTCGCCGGAGCACGGATTTCGGGGAACAGCAGATGCGGGCGAACACGTGTCAAGTTCGGTGGATGAAAAAACGGGCGTGCCAATCCTTTCGCTTTACGACGGCGATTCAAGGCGTCCAAGCGAAGCCAATATCCGCAAATTTGATATTTTGGTGGTTGATATTCAGGATGTGGGTTTGCGGTTTTATACTTATTACATTTCGATGGTGCGCTTGATGGATGCTTGCGCGGAATTTAATCGGAAAATGCTAATTCTTGACCGCCCAAATCCGAACGGATTTTACGTGGACGGGCCGATTTTAGATATGAAATATAAATCGGGTGTGGGCTGGCTACCTATTCCGGTTGTTCATGGAATGACACTCGGAGAAATTGCGCTGATGACCAACGGCGAACGCTGGCTTCCTGCATCACGCGTCTGCGATGTTACGGTCATTCCCTGCAAAAACTACACGCATCAAACGAAGTACATTTTGCCCATTCCGCCATCCCCCAATTTGCCGAATATGAAATCGATTTACCTCTACCCTTCCACCTGCTATTTTGAGGCAACGCCGGTAAGTTTAGGTCGCGGAACGGATAAAGCATTTCAGATTTACGGTCACCCAAATATGAAGGGTTACGATTTTTCATTTACACCACGTAGCGTTTCAGGCGCAAAATTTCCACCACAATTGGACAGACTTTGCTACGGTGTGGATTTAACGAAGAAAACCGATGAAGAAATTTGGGAAAAAGGGCTTGATTTAAGCTACGTCATTGATGCATATCGGAATTTGAATTTAGACGATCATTTTTTCAGACCGTTCTTCGAACTCCTAATCGGCAACGAAAACGTCCGCAAAATGATAAAAGCCGGAAAATCTGCCGAAGAAATCAAGGAAAGTTGGAAGGTAGATGTGGAGAGGTTTAAGGAGCAGAGGAGACCATATTTAGTTTATAGTGAATAGTTTATAGTATGATTTATCGAGATTTTAAGGACTTAATTGCCTATCAAAAAGGATTTACGCAGGCTATGAATATTTTCAGACTATCACAAAATTTTCCTGTTGAAGAAAGGTACTCGTTGACTGATCAAATAAGACGATCGTCACGTTCCGTTTGCTCAAATATTGCCGAAGCATATCGGAAAAGAACTTACCCAAAACACTATCATTCAAAAATGACAGATTGCTGGGCTGAAAATGGAGAAACAAATGTTTGGTTAGATTTTGCGTATAACTGTAACTATATTTCAGAAGAAACTTACAATCAACACATTGCATTAAACACAGAAGTTGGAAAATTAATAACTTACATGATAAATAATCCAGGAAAATTTGGAGTGAAAGGAATAGATTAGCCTTGTAACTATCTCACTATAAACGTTTTTACTATAAACTGTCTTACTATAAACTATCATACTAATGAGCCCACTCGCAGTCATCATCACAATATCATCCTACTTCCTCGTATTGTTCGGGGTTGCGCAATTGGCAGGACGCAAAGCGGATAATGCCGGATTTTTCATTGGCAATCGCAGTTCCAAGTGGTATATGGTGGCTTTTGCCATGATTGGTTCCACCATTTCGGGCGTTACGTTTATGTCTGTGCCGGGCATGGTTGACCCGAAAGCGTTTTCGTATATGCAGATGGTTCTGGGCTTTTTCGTGGGACAGTTGATAATTTCGTTTGTACTAATTCCGGTTTTCTACCGGATGAAATTGTTTTCTATCTACGAATATCTGGATGAACGATTTGGCGTGAGCACATACAAAACCGGTGCGTGGTTTTTCTTTATTTCTAAGGTTTTGGGAGCATCGGTGCGACTGTTTTTAGTTTGTCTTTTTCTGCAAATGATGGTTTTCGGACCGCTCAACATCCCATTCATTTTCAATGTGATAGTAACCGTGGCGTTGGTTTGGCTTTATACGCGACAAGGCGGTGTAAAAACGCTGATTTGGACCGATTCGCTGAAAACTTTCTGCTTAATTCTTTCGGTGGTTCTGACTATTTATTTCATTGTGAAAAATATGGGATTGGATTTCGGAGGAATGGTTTCAAGCATCCGTGAAAGCGATTTGTCCCGCACATTCTTTTTCGATAATCCGAAAGAAGGCACCTATTTTTGGAAACAGTTTTTGGCAGGAATTTTCACAATGATTGCCACCACAGGACTTGATCAAGACTTTATGCAACGAAATCTCAGTTGCGAAAATCCACGCGACTCGCAGAAAAACATCATCACAAGTGGTTTGGTGCAGTTGGTAATCAATCTGCTTTTCCTGATGCTTGGCGTGTTGCTTTACTTGTTTATCGACAGCAAAGGCATTGCCCGCCCCGAAAAAAGCGACGAACTTTTCCCGATGGTTGCCACGCAGGGATATTTACCGCTGGCAGTTGGAATTTTATTTATTATCGGGCTGATTTCTTCGGCTTACGCGGCGGCCGGCTCGGCGCTAACGGCCTTGACAACGTCGTTTACCGTAGATATTTTAGGGATAAAAAATAAATCCGAAGCACAAATCCAGAAATCACGCAAAAACGTTCATATCGGAATGGCGGTGGTAATGGGGTTGGTGATTTTTGTGTTTAACCTTTTGAATAACACCAGTGTAGTGGATGCCGTTTATATTTTGGCGAGCTACACCTACGGGCCGATTTTGGGAATGTTTGCCTTTGGAATTTTAATGAAACGCTCGGTAAGAGATAAATTTGTGCCGTACATCGCGGTGATTGCACCGATTATTTGCTTTTTCTTGCAAAAACTGACCATCGCCGTGTGGGATTTCCACTTTGGATATGCGCTGATTATTGTAAATGCCTTGATAACGATGTTGGGGATGTGGTTGGTGACAACTAAAACACCAAAAGTCTGAACTGTGATTTTTTAGATTTATATGATTAAAATGAGCTAAAAAAATTTAGCCACGTTGAGGTTTATGAAAAAAAGAATATTTTACAAAATCGGCATCAGAGATGCCAAATATTTGTAGCCGAGAGAAATTTTATAAAAACGTCCTCGTAGAGGGCGAAAACAAAGATGAAGAATTATACGATTTTGATAATAATGATTTTATTCTTTGATGCCTGTAATAAATCCGCAACAAAAGAAGAGCCTGTGTTGGAATTAATTTCGTATAGATGGCAATTGAATGATGAGTACTTTAATAACCAATACAAAGAATGGGAAGCAAGCGAAGTCGCAATTATCAGAGCCGAAATTTACGCTCAAATTTATAAAAATGGAGATTGTCTTGTTTCCAAATATAGAGGCGAAAATCAAAATGAATTATATGCAAATTTCAAAATTGATACAACTGTCTTAAATCCTGTTTTGCAAATTTTCAGTTCACTCAGTAAAGATACATTAATGATTTCAATGGCAGAACCTGGAAAATATATTTATGACGGACCCATGATTAGAGTAATAGGAAAAAATAAAAATGGATTAATTCAAACCATCAAATTTGATAATTCTTCTTTTAGCAACGCAGAATTAAGAGAACTTTTCTCACATTTAGAACAAAAATCGGATAGTGTAAAATCAAATAATATTTTTATTCAAACAAAAGAAAAAAGAATTCAGGAAATCTACAATCAAGAAATAAATTCTATCAGTATTCCGATAATAAAACCCGACGAAGAGCTTTAAGAAACACATAATCATGACAAATAAACAACACATAAAACTTTTTCATCAAATTCCCTATTTCAGGGCATTAGGAATTCTGTGCTTGTTTTTCTTCTTCCCCATCATTTCCGCCAAACTTCTCACGCCCGAAGCTACAATCAACATCGAAAATTACCTGAACAAGGAAGTGAGAAAAGAGATTTCCGTTGGGAAAATCTGCATTGACAGCGCTAAAATTGAAAGCAACGAACTACAACTTTATGCAAACTGGAATTTGTCAAATTTTCCATTCCGAAACAATAATGTTAAGCAATTTTATTCCGGTGTAAAAGCGCTTTTGCCTGCCGATTTATCGTCCTATTCCTTGAAAATTTTTACCGGTGGAAAAACCATTGACGAACTGATTTTACCAGAATTTTCCACAAAAAGAGACAGAAATCGGAAAACATTCAGCACGTACACCAAAATTCCGTTGGTTACGAGATTGTCCGTGCCTAACTCGCCCGAACTCGGATTGAAAAACCGCCACATCGCGCTTTGGCAAAGCCACGGCTACTATTACGAGCAAAAACTCACCCGCTGGGAATGGCAACGCGCCCGCATTTTCCAAACGGTAGAAGACTTATACACACAGAGTTACGTTCAGCCGTATTTGGTACCGATGCTCGAAAATGCCGGAGCCAACGTGCTTATTCCACGTGAACGCGACACGCAAACCGAAGAAATCATCGTGGATAACGACGGCGGATTGCACACTTCTTCGGATTATTTGGAAAAAAGCGGTTCAAAACTATGGACAAAAGGAATTTCGCCCGGTTTTGCTCATTTGAAAAATCAGTACATTGACTTTGAAAATCCGTTCAAAGACGGCAGTTTCCGCCAAACAGAAACCATCAAAAAAGGCGCAGAAACCACCGCAGAATGGATCCCTGACATTGCAAAAGCAGGAAAATATGCCGTGTATATTTCCTACAAATCTTTCCCGAAAAGCACAGAAGATGCGCATTACACCGTGTTTCATTTGGGTGGAAAAACGGAATTCAGCATCAACCAGAAAATGGGCGGTGGCACCTGGATTTATCTCGGACATTTCAGTTTTGAAAAGGGGAAAAAAGGCAAGGTCGTTCTGACCAATCGCTCATCCAAAGCCGGACAAATTCTGACTGCCGACGCGGTGAAATTCGGCGGTGGAATGGGAAATATTGCCCGAAAATTATCCGAAGAAGGTGCCACAGAGAATGTTCCAAGTTCCCGAAGCAACGAACCGCAGGCGAAAATCGAAAGTCCAAAAATTGATTTTCCTTACGAAACGAGCGGATATCCGCGCTACACCGAAGCTTCGCGCTACTGGATGCAGTGGGCGGGCATTCCGGACAGCATTTATTCCGAAAGTAAGGGCAAAAACGACTACACCGACGACTACAAAAGTCGTGGAATGTGGGTAAATTATTTATCGGGCGGTTCGGCGGTCAATCCATCGCCAAACGGTCTGAAAATCCCTGTGGATATGGCTTTCGCGTTTCACACCGACGCCGGAACCACGATGAACGACAGCACAATCGGTACGCTCGGCATCTATTTTTCCAATACCGAAACCGGATTGTACCCGAACGGCGTTTCACGAATGGTTTCGCGTGAACTGACCGACCGCGTCAACACCAATATTGTCAACGATATACGCCGACTTTACGACCCAAATTGGAGCCGACGTGGCATGTGGGATCGCTCGTATTTCGAAGCACGCTCGCCAAACGTGCCGACCATGCTTCTGGAACTGCTTTCACACCAAAATTTCGCCGATATGCGTTATGGTTTGGATCCGCGTTTTCGCTTCACCGTGAGCCGTGCCATTTACAAGGGAATTCTTCAATTTATCGCTTCGCAAAATCACGTAAACTACGTTGTACAGCCACTTCCGGTGGATCATTTGGGATTGAAATTCACGCAGGGAAATGAAGTGGAATTGAGCTGGCAGGCGGTGGAAGATCCATTGGAACCAAGCGCAAAAGCCGAGCAGTACATTATTTACCAACGAATGGCGGGCGGTGACTTTGACAACGGCACGCTGATGGAAAACAACACGTTCAAAACCACCATTCCGAGCGATAAAATCGTCAGTTTCAAAGTTACGGCAGTAAATAAAGGCGGTGAAAGTTTTCCTTCGGAAATTCTTTCCATCGGAAAATCGTCGCAAAACAAAGGCACCGTACTGGTTATCAATGGATTTGACCGAATTAGCGCGCCTGCCGATTTTGATGCACAAGCCGATACGCTTGCCGGATTTTTAGATGATTTAGACCACGGAGTGCCGTACATCAACGATTATAAATACATCGGCAAGCAGAAGGAATTTCGCCGGATAATTCCGTGGATGGACGATGATGCGTCGGGTTTTGGCGACAGTTACGCCGATTTTGAAACGACTGTAATTGCAGGAAATACCTTCGATTATCCGGCTGTTCACGGTGAAGCGATCATGAATGCAGGATTTTCTTTTGTTTCTTGCAGTGATGAAGCCGTTGAAAATCAAATGGTTCAATTGTCGAATTACAAAATGGTCGATTTGATTTTAGGAAAAGAATACCAAACGAAAATGGGTCCGGGTGGAATTAAACCGCTCGAATTCAAGACATTCTCAACCGAAATGCAGAACGCCATTTCTGAATATTGCCGAAAAGGTGGAAATATCTTCGTTTCGGGAGCGTTCGTGGGAACTGATTTGTGGGACAATCGCCACGCGATGGCATTGGAAACGGATAAGAAGTTTGCAACGGAAATTTTGAAATACAAATGGCGGGCGGGACAAGCTTCGCGTACCGGAAAAGTGAAATCGGTGGTTTCGCTTTACTCGATGCTTTACAATGGCAATTTCGCATTTCACAATGAGTTAAATTCGGAAAGTTACGTGGTAGAAGCGCCTGACGCCATCGAACCTGCGGATGCTGGTGCCTACACTATTTTACGTTATTCCGAGAATAATTTAAGCGCCGGAATTGCATACAAGGGCGACTACAAAACACTTGTGCTTGGTTTCCCGTTTGAAAGTATCAAATCGGAGTTTGAACGAAATAAAATGATGAAAATGGTGTTGGAGTTTTTAGCCCCCTAAATCCCCCGCAGGGGGACTTTGGTGGAGTGAGAAAATGGCATCGGAGATGCCAAATATTTGTAGCTGAAGTAATGATTTAACGACAACGTCCCCGTAGGGGGCGAAAATATATTGATAAATGAAAACACATTGGATTTTAATATTGTTGATTTTATCTTTTTTGAGTTGTAATAAAACTCAAATAAAAGAAGAACCTATTTTGGAGTTAATTTCTTATAATTGGTCGTATTATGATGAATTTAAAAAATTAGCAAATGGCGAAAGGCGCGATACTACAATTATCTATGTAAAAAACAATCTATATGCGCAAATATTTGAAAATGGAAATTGTTTTGTATCAAAATATAAAAGTCCTTACAAAGAAGATTTGTATTCTAATTTCAAAGTAGATACAACTTTTCTTAATCCGGTATTAAAAATTTTTGAAACTATCAATTCAGACACTATAATGATAGATAAAACTGAACCTGGAAGTTATTTATATGACGGTCCGTTATTAAGAATGATTGGAAAAGGTAAAAACAATAAAATTTTTACTTTAAAATTTAATGAAACAAAACGTAGTAATTCAAGATTAGTGAATATTTACAACTATATAAATTTAAAAACAGATAGTGTAGGCTCAAATGAAAAATTATTTCAAGCAAGAGAAAATAGAATGAAAGAAATTTACAATTTTGAATTTGATAGTGTTCCAAAAATTATAAAAAGTACTGTTCAATTTTCAGTTCCTGATATACAATGAAACTCAAACTAACCATATTCCTAATTCTTTTCCAAATTGGACATTTGTTCGCTTTGGAGCCTTTTCACTTTGCCCTACTCACTGATTTACATATCACGAAAGGGACAACGGCGATAGAGGATTTGGAAAATTCGGTTCGGCAAATTAACCAATCACCGGAAATTGAATTTGTGCTGGTAACGGGCGATGTGACGGAGTTTGGCGATAAGGTTTCGTTGGAAAAGGCAAAAGAGCTACTTGACAAATTGAATGTGCCGTATTACATCACTTCCGGCAATCACGAAACAAAGTGGAGCGCTTCGGGACATACCGATTTTGGGCGGATTTTTGGGAGTGACAGGTTTGGATTTGAGCATAAAGGCGTGCTGTTTTTCGGATTTAATACCGGCCCGATTTTGCGAATGGCGGACGGACACGTTTCACCGCAGGATATCACGTGGCTGAAAAATAAATTAGCCAAACAAAATCCTTCCGTTCCGGTAATTCTTGCCACTCACTACCCGCTTCAATACGGTGATGTGGACAATTGGTACGAGCTGACCGATGCCGTACGGACGCACAATATTCGGGCGGTTTTGGGCGGACATTATCACCGCAACGCCATTTTTTCATACGATGGAATTCCGGGTTTGATTAATCGCTCAAATCTGCGTGCCAAAGCCGATGTGGGCGGATATTCGGTTTATTCGGTGAGAGCAGATAGTCTGATTGTGTATGAGCAGATTATCGGTGGTGAGCCGAAACAATGGGCCGGACTTTCGATATCGGAAAAATATTTTGATGCAAAAGGAAGCGATACGAAATATCCCGATTTTTCGGTTAATCAAACATTTCCAAAAGTGAAGGAAAAATGGCTTGTGAAAACCGGAGTGGGCATTTACAGTTCGCCTGTGGTGTGGAAAAACAATGTTTACGTGGGCGATGATTTGGGAAATTTGACTTGCTATAAATTGAAAAACGGTGCGAAACGTTGGAGTTTCAAAGCCGGAAACCGAATTGTGGGTACGCCTTCGGTTGAAAATGGCATAGTCGTTTTTGGCTCTGCCGACAAGAATATCTACGGAGTAAACGCCAATACTGGCAAGCAAATTTGGAAAATTCCGACCAACGAAGCCGTTTTGGGAGCAGTTACGATTGAAAACGGCATTGCGTATATTGGTGGAAGCGACAATACTTTTCGAGCAATCGTTATTAAAACCGGAACGCAACTTTGGCAATACGACAAACTGAACGGATATGTGGAAACGAAGCCTTTGATTGTTGGCGATAAAGTCATTTTCGGAGCGTGGGATACCAATTTGTATGCCTTGAATAAGGATTTTGGTCACACGGTTTGGAAATGGACAAACGGCATCAAAAGCACGCATTATTCGCCGGCTTCGGTCTGGCCTGTTTCGGCTAACGGAAAAGTATTTGTGGTGGACCCGGAGCGTGCAATGACCGCCATCGACCTTGAAACGGGCAAAACCGTGTGGCGAACCAAACAATCGATGGTACGTGAAAGCATTGGAATTTCCCAAGATGGCAAGCACATTTATGCCAAAACAATGCAGGACAGCGTGGTTTGCTATTCTTCGCAAGGCGAAACGCCCCTGAAAATCTGGTCAAGCAACGTGGGCTACGGCTACGAACATAATCCTTCGATGCTCGTGGAAAAAGACGGAACCGTTTACGGAAGCACGAAAAACGGACTTGTCTTTGCCTTGGATGCATTGACCGGAAAGATGGTTTGGAAACATAAAATCGGTAATTCGTTGGTAAATACGGTTGTTCCGATTGGCAAAAAACGAGTGCTGATAACGTCAGCAAGTGGAGAAGTTTGTATGCTGTCTGAACCTGCCACGGCAGGGTGGCCGTGATTTCTTTGATTTAATTGATTAATTTAGATAATTGAAAAAACAATAATAAAAATAATAAATACTTCTACGTCCTTCTTCCCCATGTGGGGGAAGTCCCGAAGGGGATGGGGGCTGTGAGGTTTGGAGAGGCCTTATGAAAAAAATTAATTGCTTTATTCCTTTCGCCGACAAGGCACAAGTTGAAAAAACCATTCAGGGACTGCGTGAGAGCGGTTTAGTGGATAAAATTTATTTGCTGGCAAGCGAAAATGTAGCTGAAACGCCTTCAAACTGCGAAGTGCTGAAAATTCAGTCGCTGAACGCGAGCAGTACGATGAAAACCATTGCACAGCACGCTGACGCTGAATTTACCTTGTTTTACAACAAATACACCACGCTGGAACCGGGCTATTTTGCATTGGAACGAATGACGCGCATCGCCGATGACAGCGGAGCCGGAATGGTGTATGCAGACCATTATAAAATCGTTGGCGACACAAAAACAAACTCGCCGGTCATTGATTATCAGCTGGGTAGCTTACGCGATGATTTTAATTTTGGCTCGGTGTTACTGTTCAAATCTTATGCGTTCAAAGACGCATCTGCTCGAATGAAGGCCGATTATCAGTTTGCCGGATGGTATGATTTGCGTCTGAAACTTTCGCAAAAACACGATTTGGTGCATATTAACGAATATCTTTACACCGAGATGGAGCAAGATACGCGCAAAAGTGGCGAGAAGATTTTTGACTACGTGGACCCGAAAAACAGAGCGGTTCAAGTGGAAATGGAGCTTGCCTGCACGGAACATTTGAAGGAAATCGGTGGATATTTGGCACCTGATTTTAAGAAAATCGAGTTTTCGGAAGGAAATTTCGAGTTTGAAGCATCGGTAATTATTCCGGTTCGCAATCGGATAAAAACCATTAAAGACGCCATCAAGTCGGTTTTGATGCAAAAAACAAACTTCAAATTCAACCTGATAATCATCGACAATCACTCTACCGACGGCACTTCGGAAGCCATTCAGGAATTCAGCGCGGACGAACGATTAATTCACGTTATCCCCGAACGCCACGACCTGGGCATCGGCGGTTGCTGGAACGTGGGCGTGCATCATCCGAAATGCGGAAAATTTTCCGTTCAGTTGGACAGTGACGATGTGTACAGCGACGAAAACACCTTGCAGACATTGGTTGACGCATTTTACGAACAAAACTGCGCGATGGTTGTCGGTACGTATATGATGACCAATTTTGATATGGAAATGATACCGCCGGGCATCATCGACCACCGCGAATGGACGCCCGACAACGGCCGAAACAACGCCCTGCGTATCAACGGCTTGGGTGCACCACGTGCGTTCTACACGCCAATGCTTCGGGACATAAAAGTGCCAAACACGAGCTACGGCGAAGATTACGCGCTCGGACTGCGTTTTTCCCGCGAATACCAAATCGGACGCGTTTACAACGTGGTTTATCATTGCCGTCGCTGGGAAGATAATTCCGACGCATCGCTCGATATCGTGAAAATGAACGGACATAATTTGTATAAAGACCGAATTCGGACGTGGGAATTGATGGCGAGGATAAAGATGTCCGAACTGTGATTTTTTTGATTGATTTGATTTTGAGGATAAAATGAAAAATGAAATAGATCAACTTCTGATAGACCAACTTTCTGTTTGGGAAACGGCTCGGAACAATTACGAAGCCCTGAAACAGGTTAAAACCAAGGAATTAGACGTAAACGGAGCGAAATTCAAAGTTCAGTTTAATCCTGCACGGATTGTTTCGTCGGGAGCCAAGGTCGATGCCAAGAGTATTCAGGAGCGGAAATGTTTTCTTTGTGCGGAAAATCGCCCGAAAGAGCAGGATGGTTTAGTTTTCAAACCAAAAGTCCCCCTTGGGGAATTTAGGGAGCTGAAAAAGGAATACACGATTTTGATTAATCCTTTCCCGATTTTCCCGAAGCATTTCACCATACCGGATGTGGAGCATGTTCCGCAGTTGATTTTGGGGCGGTTTAGCAATATGCTCGATTTGGCAGAGAAAATGGATGATTACGTGATTTTCTATAACGGACCGAAATGTGGAGCATCCGCACCCGATCACGTTCATTTTCAAGCGGGTAACATAGGATTTTTGCCGATTGAAAAAGAGTGGCGAAATCATATTTCGGAGAAAATCAATGACAATTTATTTGCTGTCAACTATGGATTTTCGACTTTTGTGATAAATGCCCCCCATCCCCCTAAAGGGGGAGTAAATTGCAAGATCTTGGCGAATACTCTTTTTGAAAAAATATATAAAGCTTTACCAATTAAAGAAGGCGATACAGAACCAATGATGAATATCCTTGCTTGGTATGAAAAAGCATCTGAAACTCCCCCTTCAGGGGGACGGGGGGCTAGTAGTTTTGTAGCGGTTGTCATCCCACGAGCCAAACATCGTCCCGACTGCTACTTTGCCGAAGGCGAGAAAAATATTCTAATCAGTCCTGCTTCGGTGGATTTGGGTGGAGTTTTTATCACGCCTTTGGAAAAAGATTTTGGAAAAATATCAGCTGAAAATGTAGCAGAAATTTTAGGGGAAGTTTGTTTGGATAAGAAGAAATTTCAAGAAATTATTGAGAAAATTAGATAATTAGCAAGCAAAGTCGCAAAGACACGAAGTTACATTTTTTGAATTGCGTCTTGGCGTCTTGGCGAGAAAAAAGATTATGCAAGAACCAAAATTAACCGTCGGAATAATGTTCGAACCGAAAATCGAATTTTCGTTGCTGAACGCGTATGCATGCGATGGCAAGAAAGTTTCCGGTGTACAAACGGTTGAATATAAAGACAGAAAAATTCAGTGGAACGGCAATTCTTACGATGAATTGATTTTCACGCCACAAAATGAAAAAACCGATGTATTTGAATTAATTGACGTTACCATCGGCATTAATTTTCATTGGGAACGAAAAGAAAATCAGCGATTTACGGGTGCTTTGAAAATCATTATGGAAGATGAAAAACTAACTGCCATTAACGTGATTTCTGTGGAAGATTACCTGACAAGCGTGATTTCGTCAGAAATGAGTGCCACGGCTTCGCTGGAATTACTGAAAGCACACGCTGTGATTTCGCGGAGTTGGTTACTTGCCAAGAAAACCGAAAGCGAGAACGGTTTGTACAATCAATCGTCGGCTGTCAGCATTTTTCACTCCAACGAAGGGAAAGAAAACGAGCAATACATCCGTTGGTGGGACAGAGAAGATCACACCAATTTCGACGTTTGTGCGGACGACCATTGCCAACGTTATCAAGGAGTTACACGCGCTTCCACGGAAATTGTGAAGCAGGCAATCGCGGAAACGTATGGACAAGTGCTGATTTTCGAAGATAAAATTTGTGATGCTCGCTTTTCAAAATGCTGTGGAGGCGTGTTTGAGGAATTTCAAAATTGTTGGGACGAGGTCTATCATCCCTATTTGCGCAAAACGCGGGATTACAAATCAGATACTTTCCTACCCGATTTGACCGTTGAAAACGAAGCGCAAAACTGGATACGAACATCACCGGATGCATTTTGCAACACGAAAGACAAAAAAGTGTTGGCGCAGGTTCTGAACAATTATGATCAGGAAACCACCGATTTTTATCGCTGGAAAGTGGAATATACGCAGAAAGAATTGGCTGATTTAATCCTGAAACGTTTGGGTGTAGATTATGGCGAAATCATTGATTTGGTACCGATTGAGCGTGGAACTTCCGGACGATTGATCCGATTAAAAATCGTTGGAACCAAGAAAACACGCACCATCGGCAAAGAGCTGGAAATCAGACGTACCTTGTCCGAAAGTCATTTGTACAGTTCGGCATTTGTGGTGGACAAAGAATTTTCCGAAGGGAATGAAATTCCAGCAAAATTCATTCTGACCGGAGCCGGTTGGGGCCACGGCGTGGGACTTTGCCAAATCGGCGCTTCCGTGATGGGGGAAAAAGGCTACGGATATGATGCGATTTTGGAGCATTATTATCCGGATAGTGAATTGAAGAAATTGTATTAAAAAGCCCCATCCCCTTCGGGACTTCCCCCACAAGGGGAAGAATTGGCTTTATTGAAGTTAGATAAAAATAATAAACATGAAAAAAATAATTTTTCTTTTAGCATTAAGCGGATTGATAATTTTTAATGCATCCGCTCAAAAACCACGTATTCAAACCGGCATTGAAGTACTGAAATCACAGAATTTCAAAACATTGCAAGGCAAAAGAGTGGGATTGATTACCAACCCGACCGGAGTGGTTAACAACCTAAAATCCACCATCGACATCCTTCACGAAGCACCAAATGTTAATCTGGTGGCACTTTTTGGACCGGAACACGGTGTGCGTGGAAATGCCCACGCCGGAGATAAAGTGGATGACGTAACCGACCCGAAAACGGGATTGCCGGTTTATTCTCTTTACGGAAGCACGCGCAAGGCAAAGCCGGAAATGCTGAAAGGAATTGACGTGTTAGTCTATGATATTCAGGACATTGGTTGTCGTTCATTCACATACATCAGCACGATGGGCTTGGCGATGCAGAGTTGCGCTGAGCATAACATCGAATTCGTGGTGCTCGACCGCCCAAACCCGCTTGGCGGACTGAAAGTGGAAGGAAATTACGCTGAGGATGGATTTATTTCCTTTGTGAGCCAATTCAAAATCCCATACGTGTACGGACTTACGCCCGGCGAATTGGCGCAAATGCTTAACGGCGAGCCATCGCTTGGAAACAAGCCCTGCAAGCTGACCGTAGTAAAAATGAAAGGTTGGAAACGCAAAATGACTTACGACCAAACCGGACTGCAATGGGTGCTTTCATCACCACACATTCCCAATCCCGAAACATCGTTTTTTTACCCTGTATCAGGCATTTTGGGCGAATTGTACTATATGTCCATCGGTGTGGGTTACACCATTCCGTTTCGGATGTTTGGGGCAGAATGGATCAACGCGACTGAGCTGACCGATGCGCTGAATGCGTTGAAATTGCCCGGAATTACCTTCCGCCCGATGTACGCGAAACCTTACTATTCCGTTTCGCAAGGCAAACAAATTGAAGGCGTGGAAGTGCATATCATGGATTACGAAAAGGCACATTTGAGCGAAATACAGTTTTACGTGATGCAGGAAGTTGCCCGCCTTTATCCCGAACACGATGTGCTGAAAAACGCTAATCAAAACCGTTTCGGGATGTTTGACAAAGTTTGTGGCACCGACCAAATCCGCACGCTTTTCAGCAAACACAACCGCTGGGAAGACGCGAAAGCGTACTGGGATAAGGATGTGGAAAGTTTTAAGAAGTTGTCGAAGAGGTATTATTTGTATAGATAAAGCCCCTTTAAATCTCCCCGAAGGGGAGACTTGTCCGAACTATGATTTTAATATGATTTTTTAGATTTAGATGAAAAATAATTTTCAAAATAACAAATCAATTGAAGTGTCTGCACAAAAGTCCCCCTTGGGGGATTTAGGGGGCTTTCTCTCCGAAATCTCCACTTTCGTCTCCCAAAAACGCATTTACACGGATGAATTGCGACGGTTGGCATGGGGAACGGATGCGGGTTTTTATCGGCTTATACCGCAAATCGTCATTCGCTCGATGGATGAAGCGGAGGTGGCTCGATTGCTACATACTGCCGATAAATACGGACTTCCCGTTACATTTCGGGCAGGCGGAACGAGCTTGTCGGGGCAGGCAATTACGCATTCGATTTTGATTGTTGCCGGAAAGCATTGGGAAAAATATAAAATTTCGGATGATTACTCGCAAATTACCTTGCAACCGGGGATTGTGGGCGAACGCGTCAATCAAATTCTGAAACCTTACGGTGTGAAATTTTCTCCCGATCCGGCATCCGTGAAATACGCGATGGTGGGCGGAATTGTGATGAACAACGCATCGGGGATGAACTGTGGAACGCACGCCAACAGCGACCGAATGCTGATTTCGGCAAGAATGGTATTTCCCGATGGAACGATTTTGGATACAGGCAACGCTGAAAGCCGGAAATCGTTCGCAGTAAAGAAACCGGAATTTATCCGAGAAATTCTTGATATCAGAGATAATATTCTAAAAAACAAAGCATTATCAGACAGAATTCGTCATAAATATTCCATCAAAAACGTAACCGGACTGAATATTCTGCCGTTCGTTTATTACGACGATCCGTTTGATATTATCACGCATTTGCTGGTTGGCTCGGAAGGAACGTTGGCGTTTTTGTCGGAAGTAACGATGAAAACCGAGCACGATTTTCCTCACAAAGCGAGCGCGATGCTCTATTTTAAGGACATTCGCGAAGCGTGCCGGGCGGTAGTGATGTTCAGCAAAATGACCGACAAATCGGGCAATCGCATTGTAAAAGGGGCGGAATTGCTGGATAAAAAATCGCTCTCGTCGGTCAATGACACCACGGGCGAAGGGCTGACCGCCATCCTGACCGAAGCGAAAGGAAATTCGCCCGAGGAACTGGCTGAACACATTACAGAAATCACGCAATCGCTGAGAAACTACGATTTGGCAGTGCCGGTTTATTTCACCGAAAAAGAAGAGGAATACTCGAAATACTGGGCCATTCGTTCCGGAATTTTCCCATCGGTGGGTGGCACACGGCCTTTGGGAACCACGTGCCTGATTGAGGACGTAGCATTTCACATCGAAGATTTGCCCGAAGCGGTGGCGGATTTGCAGGATTTGATGGAAAAACACGGCTACCACGACGCGTGCATTTACGGACATTCGCTGGAAGGAAATTTCCATTTCATTCTAAATCAATCATTTGACACCGAAAAAGAAATTCAGCGATACGAAAATTTGATGAACGACGTCATCGCCCTTGTGGTGGATAAATACGACGGTTCGCTGAAAGCCGAGCACGGAACGGGGCGGAATATGGCGCCGTTTGTGGAATATGAGTGGGGAAAAGAAGCGTTTGAGGTGATGAAATCGGT